>CAZHWC010000031.1:20419-26809 GCA_964535975.1 uncultured Proteiniphilum sp.
TTAAACGCAAAGAACGAGAAAATGTGTTCAGCACCTTCACCCGTTGGTTGAATGTTTAATGATTAATGTTGAATGTTTAGGGAGATTTGGAGATTTGGAGATTTGGAGTTTTGGAGTTTTGGAGTTTTGGGAGGTTTAGGGAGTTTAAGAAGTTTTGGATAGTAGTATTAATATATGAGAGCTTGGTGAGATAGTTTAGTGAGACAGATTTAAGAATTAGAATATAGAAAAGAAATAAAGATAACAGACAGAGCATATAGATAGATTAGAGAAAAATATACGAGAGTGAGAGAGTGAAAACAGAAGGGGGACAAAATCACAAGTGATTCTAGTCCCCCTTCTCATTTTCTAAAAACTGTGTATCTCTTATTGTATGTGTGGTTTAATCACATATTTTGGTTCAATCACAAACTTCGTTGCAAAACTTTTCAGCCTGCTCAAAAGCACCACCCATCACATTCTCCACCACTCCCCCAATCATGCCCGCAAGCATTTTGGTGTTCAGTCTCGATACGTAGATGGCACCATCTGCCTGCTCATATACCGACATACTACACGGCATCATATTCGAGTAAATTCTCGAATCACCGTCCGACAACAACTGATGAGCAAGTTGCGGATTGCACAATTCAATAACCTTAGTCTGAAGAACATCGTCATATCCATTCTTCTTCATAGTCTCCTGCAAGTTGTGCACATGCAACACACGCCATCCGCCCGCAGCAATCACCGCCTCCAGTTTCTCCATGGTTTCATCAAAACCATATTTACTCTTACTCTCTATAAAGAATTTATCACTCATCTCAAGTCAGTTTTAATTCAGTTATTATTCAGCCTTCACAAGCAACACCTCAGCAATAGCATTCTTCAATGCATCCTTAGGCAATGCACCCTGCGTCATTTGTGGTTGTCCCTCCATCGGTACAAACAAAAGAGAAGGAATGCTTCTGATACCAAACTCAGCCGCAAGCTGTTGCTCCGCTTCAGTATCAATCTTATAGATATAAATATCGTCGGCATACTCAGCAGCCAACTCCTCAAGAATAGGAGCCACCATCTTGCACGGACCACACCAGTCTGCATAAAAGTCAATCAAACAAGGCTTGTCGCCCAAATATTTCCATTCCTGTGGGTTAGCCTCATAGTTAGCCACCTTCGATAAAAATTCGTCTCTAGTTAAATTAATTGTCTTTGCCATTTTCTTATTATCGTTATTTGTTTTTAATTCCTGTTTGTCACCCGCAATCTCTTGCTCGCCATTCTTAGCCTTTACCCCTGTGCATCCGCCAACCAATACCAAAGCCGCCATTGCGGACAAAATAAATTTCTTTAATCTCATTATATATTTAGTTTATTCTTTTTTCTCGCAACCAATCACACACGACAGCATCTCCACCACCTTGTGATTCTTTATCGAGTAAAAGCAGTTTTTTCCACTCTTTCGCATGCCCAGAATGCCCTTCGCACGCATATCAGTGAGGTGATACGACAGCAGCGACTGCTCGCAACCAATAATATCCACCAGCTCCGACACCGTAAGCTCATCCTCTTTCGACAACAACACAATTGCACTCAGCCTAATCTCATTGGCAAGCGCCTTCAAAATATAAGCCGCCTCTTCATAGTGCGACTTGTCAAACTTCTTTAGATCTATATCAAATTTTATCGTCTTCATTTCAATTTATTCAGTCTTTAAAAACATATGAACATATTTCCATGTAATTTTGTTCAAAAGTACCTAAACTTATTCATATATACAAATCGAAAAACTATATGTGCAATTACTAAAAACTATTTCACCTTGAAATAGTAGGTCAGTTTCGCCACAATATTGCGATTAGCCGAGCGGCTAAAGATACTTCCCTTCGAATCGCGGTTTTCAAAAATATCACCAAGGCCAAAATAATACCTTCCCTCCAGCTGCATCAACCCGATGCCCGTGTTAAACTCAATGCCAAGACCACCCGTCAAACCATAATCAAACTTGCGCATCTTGCCAAAGTACTGCGCCACAGCCGGTTCGTCAGGCGCCGTCTCCTGCGCATACTCCAGATATTCGGCAAACGAATCATTCATCACCGTCTTATCCCCAAGCATAAAACCAATCTGCGGACCCGCATTAAACACAAAACGCACCCTGTTGCCAAAGTACACATGCGTCATAAAAGGCAACTCCACATACTGCAGCTGCCTGCCATATTCATAGTCCGACTCCTCGTCAAACTCTTCTTTCCACCCCTTTTGGGCATAATTAAGCTCAATTATCAAGCCAAGGTTCTTCTCAGAGATAAACTTTGTCGACACACCGCCATGCACGCCCGTGTTAAACAACAGCGTTTTCGACGGCATAAAATCTATGGACGACGACAACATGCCACCGCCCACACCAAAATACAAAGCCTTCTTAAACTCCTCCTTCTGAGCATTAGCATGCCCCACAGCCAGACACAACAGTGCTGCCACCATCACCTTCCACTTCATCGGCTTTTATCTGTTTTATAAATATTCTTGTTAGCATCGTAGTGAACCAAAAACAGACCCGTGTTTATAAATCCGCCCCAGTTGTTCACCCTCTCAAAGTTAAATGCAAACTGCAGGTTATCACAAGTCACATCACCCACCCTGCTCTCAAAGTTCACGCCAAACCTGTGCATTGCAGTCAAAAAGAAAAGACCCGTGTCATACCCAAACAAACCATATTTCGGGAAAGTCACAATCAAATCCCTGCCATACCACTTCTTAAAGTCAGCCATAAACTCACGCACCTTCGCATCACTGTTATCCACATAAAACGAAGAGTAGAAGTAAGTACCAAAAGTATGCATCAACTGCGTCACATCATGACCAAACGTCTGCCACTCGGGATAACCAAACAAACGCATCGTCACCCCACTGCTGGTCTGCGCCACCTCCGCCAGCTCGTTCATCAAATCCTTCAGACTCTGCGACGTACCGCTTGTTGGCACAATTATATTCTCATTATCCATACTCAGCATCGGCAACACCTCCTCCGACAAATCGTCCGTCAGCCTCACCGTGCTGTATTTTATATTATTCTTCCCAAGATCGCTCTTCAGGATAGATATAAAGTCATCCTTATCGTTTGCACCCGGCACCTCCACCAACACCACATTCCTGTTGCGGAACTCCTGCACAAACACACCCGACGCCTTCGAGTAAAGATACATATGCGGCGTATTCACCTGAAAAATCTTATCATTATTCAGCACCTCATTGTTGCGCGACGAAAACGGCACCACATACTTCACATTATTCTTCTTCGAAAATTCCGACAACGTCTTAATCTGATCATCCGTCATACCGCCAATCAACAAGTGCAACTGCTGCATCTCCATCGTCCCCAGCAAGCTCTCAAGCTTTGCCTTCGTCCCAATTTCAAACACATACACCTCAATATTGGCACCACGCTGCTTCAGCTTATCCACCGCCATCAAAAAACCCTCGTAATATTCCTGCAAGCGCAAATGCTGATTCTCAGTCTTATCCAAGAAAGGCAGCAACAAACCCACCTTCATCACATCCGCCCTCACATTAGGCTGCACCTGGCTCAGCAATCTGTCCGCATCCACCTCACTCATCCGGCTCTTCACCTCCACCAGCTTCTTCACCGGAATCACCAGCTCCATGTTAGTCTTCAACCTGTCCGACGTAATATTGTTGGCCTGCTCAATCTCAAACACCGGCACACCATACCTCTGCGAAATAGAAAAAAGCGTCTCGCCCCTCTTCACCTTGTGATACTCATTCCTCACCTGCAAGATCATTTCCGGCTCACGCACCACGTTGGCAGGAATGCGTATAGTCTTCCCAATCTGAAACGTCTCCACCGACAAGCCCGAGTTAGCCCCAATCAAGTCATCCGGCTTCAGGTTATACAACCTCGACACCGAATACAACGTCTCCTTAGGCGCAATAGTATGATAAGTATAAGCCTCCTTAGTTTCAAACTGCGACACCCTGTTTTGTGGAATCTCAATCACCTGACCCTCACTGATATTCTCAGTCAGCCCCGGATTCAGCCTCTTAATCTCCTCCACCGTCGTATCATACATCTTCGAAATACTATAGAGAGTCATCCCCCGCTCCACAGTATGCCTGAACGAGCGCGACTGATTATTATTCTGACCCACAGCCACCGACGCCAGCAAAGCCACCATCACCAGAAGCGAAAACCACTTCCTCATCATACGAGAACTATACATTAGTGCTAAAATTTTGATTTAATAAAAGATAAGAGGCAAAAATACTAAAATTATTTACCTTTATCCCTCTCCTCCACATATATTTTGTAGAACTTATCCCTCTTCTTGTGGTCGTCATACTTCTCAATAATCACCCTCGACTTCTTATACAGCTTCTCAGCCTCCTTCAGTTTCAACTGATTAGTCCTGGCAATCGACTTGTTAGTAAGCTTCGCCGCCTTCTTCGCATCCTTGCTCACACCGCTACACCCTGCCATAGCCAAAGCCAGCACCATCACCGCCACATATCTCAAAAATATTCTTTTACTCTTCATACACATTATATATATATTAAAATGGAGGTTTCTCATCGTTCCTTATAAAAGGATTATAGGGCTTGTTAGCCTCCGGCGAATTATAGGACTGAGGCTGTGATTGGCGACTTGCAGGACCCGGCTCAGGAGCACCCGCAGACGAACCCGACTCAGCTTCAGCATTAGCCGGCGCCGCAGCCCTCATTCTCGACGGAATCTCCACATAATTAGCCCTCGCCTGACTGCTCACCCTGTTAGCATCCAAATTCTCAAACCTCGCAAACTCATTATCAAAACGCATATTAGCAATACCCGTCGGACCGTTACGATGCTTCGCAATAATAATCTCAGCCACACCCATCAGCGAGTTGCCCATCTCATCCTCCGTAATACGATAATACTCCGGACGATGAATAAAGCACACAATATCCGCATCCTGCTCAATAGCACCCGACTCACGTAAGTCAGCCAGCTGCGGCCTCTTGCCCTCGTTGCCCTGACGTGCCTCCACACCACGATTCAGCTGCGACAACGCCAAAATCGGAATATTCAACTCCTTGGCAAGCCCCTTCAGCGATCGCGAAATCATACTCACCTCCTGCTCCCTGCTCCCAAAGTTCATGCCACTGGCATTCATCAGCTGCAAGTAGTCAATAATAAGCACCTTCACACCATGCTCACGCACCAAACGCCTCGCCTTCGTACGCAATTCAAACACCGACAAACTCGGCGTATCGTCCACATAAATAGGCGCATCATACAGCTCCCTGATCTTAGCATCCAGTCGCTCCCACTCATCGTTAGCCAACCTCCCGCTCTTAATGCTCTCACCCTTAATCTGGCACACATTCACAATAAGCCTGTTCACCAGCTGCACGTTAGCCATCTCCAGCGAAAACACCGCCACCGGCATCTCATAGTTAATAGCCATATTCTTAGCCATCGACAACACAAACGCCGTCTTACCCATAGCAGGACGCGCCGCAATAATCACAAGGTCAGAATTCTGCCACCCCATCGTCAGCTTATCCAGCTCCTTAAAGCCCGTCGGGATACCACTCATACCATCCTTCCTGTTGGCCGCAATCTGAATATTCTCAAGCGCCTCCTTAATCACAGGATTAATCTGAATCACATCCTTCTTCACGTTACGCTGCGACAAGTCAAACAGCCTGCCCTCCGTCTCCTGCATCAGATCATCAATATCCACCGTCTCATCAAACGCCTTCTGCGTCACATCCGACGAAAAACCAATCAACTCCCTCGCCAGATACTTCTGCGCAATAATACGCGCATGATACTCGATATGCGCCGCCGACGCCACACGGTTCGACAACTCAGCGATATACCCCGCACCCCCTGCCGCCTCCAGGTCGCCCCTTCTCTGCAGCTCATGCACCACAGTCAGCACATCCACCGGCTTCTGCTGCACCGCCAGCCCCTGTATAGCATCAAAAATCAAATGATGCATAGGACTATAAAAGCTCTCCGCCTTCAAAATCTCACCCACCATCGAGTAAGCATCCTTCTCCAGCATCAGCGCACCCAGCACCGCCTCCTCCAGCTCCTGCACCTGTGGCGGCACCTTCCCAAATTCCGGCACCACCATCTGCTTCTCCACTATCTTCGTACCACCCCTTTTGGGCTTCGCATTCTTTTCTATCGCCATTATATAATCTACTAGTTCATATTTTCTATAGCAAAGATACATTATTTCCTTTGCCAAAAAAAGCGAGCCTTAACAAAAAGACCCGCTTTCAATATATCAATTTCAATCTTGACATTTTATTTTTTATAAATCTGAAAGAAGATACTTACAACCCTCCTCACATCATCATCCGTAAGTCCAGCGCCACTAGGCAAGCACAGTCCCT
>CAZHWC010000032.1:0-25433 GCA_964535975.1 uncultured Proteiniphilum sp.
TTTCCCAATCGACCAATGCGGCAATAACTCATTCATTTTTCTACTGTCAAAGATAACAACTTGTTGTGACACCACCAAACTTTTTTAGCATTATTTTCATTTTCAAAATGACAATTAGAGCTAATATTATATCTCTCAAGTGATTTTACAAATCCAAAGTGGATATAGATTTCTCTATAGCTTCTTGCGACAACTCGTAATTCTTAAGATCACCTGATAAAAACTGGTCATAAGCTGCCATATCAACTAAGCCATGTCCTGATAGATTAAATAGTATTGTTTTGTGGACTCCTTCTTCTTTAGCAATTTTGGCTTCTCTGATGGCTGCAGCAATTGCATGAGTCGATTCGGGTGCAGGCAATATTCCCTCTGTTTGTGCAAATAGAACTCCTGCTTCAAATGTTTCGATTTGAGGAATTGCAACTGCTTCAATCAAATTATCTTTTTTAAGCTGACTCACTATACTACCTGCACCATGATATCTTAGTCCACCTGCATGAATATTTGCCGGCGAAAAATTATGTCCAAGGGTAAACATAGGTATTAAAGGTGTGTACCCAGCTTCATCTCCAAAATCGTATTTGAATACTCCTCTAGTTAACTTGGGGCATGATGCGGGCTCTGCAGCAATAAATCTAGTTTTCTTATCCCCTTTCAAAACATGTCGTAGGAAAGGAAAAGATATCCCTGAAAAATTGGAGCCTCCCCCAAAACAACCAATTACAATATCAGGATACTCACCAGCAATTTCCATCTGTTTTTCAGACTCTAATCCAATTATTGTTTGATGCAATGATACGTGATTCATCACACTTCCCAAAGTATATTTGCAATTTGGGGTTTGCTGAGCTAGTTCTATTGCCTCAGAAATAGCTGTACCTAAACTTCCCTGATAGTTTGGACGTTCTGTCAATATTTTTCTACCGGCTTTGGTCGACATGCTTGGTGATGGTATAACCTGAGCTCCCCAAGTTTGCATCAATGAACGCCTATATGGCTTTTGCTCGTAACTTATCTTTACCATATATACGGCAATTTCCAGTCCAAACACCTTACCTGCAAAAGATAAAGCTGTACCCCATTGACCTGCACCAGTCTCAGTAGTAAGATTTGTAGTTCCATCTAACTTATTGTAATAAACCTGGGGCAATGCAGAATTAAGTTTATGTGAACCTACAGGACTAACACTCTCATTCTTAAAATAAATATGTGCCGGTGTATCCAAAGCCTTCTCTAAGCCATATGCTCTTACTAAAGGCGACGGGCGATAAATTTTATATTTATCTTTTACCTCTTCCGGAATTTCTATCCAGGTATCTGTTTCATTAAACTCCTGACGGGCCAATTCTTCGCCAAATAGAGGATAGAGATCTTCGGCACTTAACGGCTCTTTAGTTACGGGATTTAACATGCGTTGTGGTTTTATATTCATATCAGCCACGACATTATACCAGTGAGTAGGTATTTCTGATTCCGGAAGTAGTATTTTCTTTGTCTTCATTATATATCAATTTACTTTTTAGTTTAATCAATCAAATATATCAAACAGATGCTATTTAGCGCAAATATATAGAAGATTATAATAAAATACGAATATTATATTTTAATTATACGTATTAATGATTTAAATCTAATTTTAACCCAGATATATATATGTAAATTGAAATATTATATTATATTTGCAAACCACATTTTAAATCACTTTTTAAAATTCTGTTTCTAAGTTTTAATGGAATGAAAATATATAAATCATTTTCAAATATTTTTATGTTTGCGCTTCTTTTTGCAATGATGTTCTCATCTTGCAATAACGGCACTATAAATGATTATGATTTAATGACAGACCCTCTATTTGAAAATACAAGCACTCATAATCCTCCTTCAATAATTAATAATGATACCACTTTATTGAATAATGAACAGCAAAGAACTCTTTTAGAAAAAGAAATAAAAATGAGTTATGCAATGAAAAGCAAAACACAAAACATTGTTATAATCTCTACTTCAATTGTAATTATCTTACTTATTATAATATTCTTAATTCAAATAAGGACACTTAGACTTAAGAGAGAAAAAGAAATGGCCATTATCAATTCGGCCCTGCTCAAAACCACTTTATACAATCAAATTACTGATGAAATAAAGTCACCCATAACCATAATTAAAGGGATGACCGACAAAATAAAGCAGAATATAGATGATGGCTCTACAACCAAGGTTCTGATTGATTTAGACATTATTAAAAGACAAACAGAAAATATTTTATTCCTTATTAATGATACTTTAATACACTCACAATTTCAAGATACAAACAAAACTGAATGGGTTGTAGGAAATATAATTCCTTATTTGCAAATTCTATCAGATAATCTTAAAAGCAAAGCAGAGATGAGAGGAGTAACGTTATTGTTCCTCAGCAGTCATAGTGTTATTAATATGAATTTTTGCAAAAACAAACTCAAAGTTGTAATTAATAATATCATTATGATGTTTATAAAGGACAGCATTGATAACGAAAAAATATTATTTAATGTACGACATGTAAAAAATGAAAAGCTATGCGTGATTAATATTTCCCACAAAAAAAATGAAAAAATAAACGATAATATACCCAACATCTTTAAAGAGTTGGAATTGGAGTATGGCAACGAACACAGCCTAAGCAACTTTGACAATGTAATTGCAATAAACAACCAATTAGTTGAAGGCATGGATGGCAAATTTAGTTATCAAAGAGATTTAAAAGATAATTTAACTTTCACAATTGAATTACCAGTTATAAGCAATAACAGGTACACTAAGTTTATCCATTCTGATGATAAAGAATCAACCAATAATATAATAGATATTGAAAAAAAGGGAGTATTTGAACCTACTAATAACATTCAAAATAAGAATAGTAAAAAGGACCAAATTCTATTGGTTGAGGATAATCAGTTTATGAGTTACTATATCTCCTCATTATTGAGCGACAAATATAGTGTAGTAGTTGCAAAAAACGGAATAGAGGCTCTTAATGAAATTGAGAAGAATATGCCTGACTTGGTCATAACGGATTTAATTATGCCTCAAATGGATGGTAATCAATTAACAGAAATTATTAAGAAAACACCATCTACAAGCCTTATTCCTGTCATTATGATTACAATAAAAGATTCTGATAAATATAGAATTCAGTCAATAAGAGTAGGAGTAGATGCATTTTTAGTTAAACCATTTATTGAGGAGGAGCTTCAAGCTTTAGTTGAGCAACAATTAGAAAGTCGCAAAGAGATTTTGAAAATGCTGGATCATTTGGCAGTTGAAAGACCAAGTAAACCTAGTGTGCAAATTGATGAAGAAGACACTACATTCATCCAAAAAGTGAGAGATATAGTTCAACAGGAAATAGCTAATGGAGATTTATCAACACAAATAATTGCTGATAGAATGTTTATTAGTCCTTCTCACCTTAATAGACGGATAAAATCTATAACCGATTTAAGCACAACAGGATTTATTTTTAATATACGCCTTAATAGAGCAAAAAGGCTTTTAATTACAACTCAGAAACAAATTGGAGAAATAGCTTCTGAATGTGGATTCAATGATTTTGCATATTTCTCAAGGTCATTTAAAAAGGAATTTGGATTGACTCCTTCTCAGTATCAACGAATGAGAGTTGAGTAATTATAAAGAAATACATAATTACTACCATATAGTACTAACACAACATGGCATATTTTTATACAATGGATATTATTTAAATAATAAGACATTTTTTGTACATTTGCTGCATAAAATACAAATGCTTATATGGAAAATAAAAAAATCTCACTTAATGTTAACTCTGAAGTTGAAAAACTACAAGCTGTTTTAATGCATTATCCTGGTGCCGAAGTTGAAAACATGACCCCCAGAAATGCTCAACGTGCACTATATAGTGATATACTAAACCTTTCGATTGCTCAGAAAGAATATGATCAGATTTTTGGAGTTTTAAATAAAACTTCCACTGTTTATACTGTTACAAACCTTTTAACGAATGTACTTAAAGACAGCCTATCTAAAGATTCGCTAATTAGTGAAATATGTAAATACGAAAATGCTGAGAAATATTATGATTTTCTGATGGATATGACCCCTGAGGATTTAGCGAAGATATTGATAGAAGGGTTGCCAATACATATCAATACTTTAACTGACTTTTTGCGTGATGAGTTTTACGCACTAAAACCATTATATAATTTCTACTTCACTCGTGATGCATCTGCCATAGTTGGCAATAATGCTGTTATTTGTAAAATGGCAAATAAAGTAAGGTTGCGCGAATCATTAATTATGAATGCTATTTATAAAAGTGGATTATTTTTTGACAATAGCATTATTAATATGAATGACATATCATCTAATGATTCATCAGTAGTCATAGAAGGTGGAGATATACTTGTCGCAAGAGAAGATATTTTACTAATTGGAAACGGGTCTCGTACCAGCCCACAGGCTATTGACAAGTTGGTTGAACAAATATGCGCAGGTAGCACAAAAACGAAACATATAATTATTCAGCAATTGCCGGAATCTCCCGAATCATTTATCCATTTAGATATGGTATTTACTTTTCTTGATCATGACAAGGCAATGGTGTATAAACCTCTTATTATGGACAACACTCCTTATCAGACTGTTCACATGAAAATAGATAACGGAAAGGTAAGCAAAATTTCGTCAGTCAACGGAATAATTAATGTTCTAAAAAAGTTAGGCATGGACATTAAGCCAATTGTGTGTGGAGGCAATGCTGATGATTGGGATCAGGAACGCGAACAATGGCATAGTGGAGCCAATTTCTTAGCGTTCGCACCCGGCAAAGTATTATCATATGCTCGAAACATCCATACACTTGAGGAATTAAGCAAAAACAATTTTGATGTGGTATCAGCTAGAGATGTTATTGATGGAAAATATGATCTTGAATCAACAAACAAATGTGTTGTCACTATCGAAGGTTCTGAACTTCCGCGTGGTGGAGGTGGACCAAGATGTATGACAATGCCACTACTAAGAGAATCATAGATAATAGATAATAGATAATAGATAATAGATAATAGATAATAGATAATAGATAATAGATACTGAACAAACAAATAACAAATATAATGGGGGTAAAATCACATGTCATTTTACCCCCATTATATTGTGTTTCTCATAAAGAATTTAAACATTCAAGTATAAGAAGCTCAGGTTATATTTTGGGTCCCCCTCCTTTGTTATAATATAGATTTAATCTCCAGTAAGGTTTTAACAACATAGGTTGGATTAATGCCATTAATTCTATCTCCATTTGGATTAAACCAAATTTGATTGATATTACTATTATAGGCGCCCTCAATATCAGCTTCAAGACTATCCCCTATCATAAGCGAATCAGCTCTTGATGCATTAGCTTGATCTAATGCATAATTAAAAATTTGAGGGTGCGGTTTGTTTATTCCTGCATCCTCAGACAATATTATTTTATCGAAAAACGACGTTAATCCGGAATTTTCAATCTTTTTATATTGAACTTCAGTAAAGCCATTGCTCAAAATATGCATGTTATATTTAGGTTTTAAATAAGTGAGCAATTCGATAGCACCATCAATCAAATGTGTCTGCCTAGTTGTTCGTTCAAGATAATCATCGCTAATTTCTTTTGCATATTTGTGGCTACTTATTCCAAATTTTCGTATTGGAACCAATATCCGCTCAACTATTAATTCCTCTCTATTTATTTTTCCCTGACGATATAAATCCCACAAATTATGGTTTGATGGTAAATATACATCATAATAGTCTCTAAAAGATGAATAAAAACTATCAAAGTTATAATCATGATAGATTTGCTCTAAACAAATAATTGAGTTTTTTTGAAAATCCCATAGCGTATCATCAAGGTCTATAAATAGATTTTTATATATCATTTTTATAATAAAAAAAACACGAAGTGAATTGTTAAGTATCACTTCGTGAAGATGTATTATTTTATATTATTTCACCTCAATAATCAAATATTTTGTGAGACTCCAGAAACGTTGAGTATCGGTAATATTCAGAGTTAAATTTCCATTACCTGTCTCAACAAACTCATATGTTCCCTCAGGATGATTTGACCAAAGTTTTGCTTTTGTAGAATAAGTTGGAATCTGTGTTACATTTCTGATATCTATTTGCAAGAAATAATCCTTATTAAAAGTATCAGATAACACCTTAGTTGATTTTAAAAATCCACCTGAAAGAATCTTTTGATCTTTCAATTCTGATGAAGTGCCAAATACATAATATGCAACATTCAAACTTTTATCCTGCTCTCTGATCTTCTCAGCCTGTAGCTCAGCATGTTGAGCTAATTCATTAACATCATCGGCAAGTTTCTCAATTGTTTCATCTTTTTTAGCCAATTCGCTTTGTAAGAAAACCAATCGCTCTGAGCTCTCTTCCATCTCTTTGTTAAGCCTATTAATAGTAGCTTGCAAAGATGCAACCTGCTTATTGCTACCAGCATATTTTGCATTTAAATCAGCAAGTTGAGCCTTATTTTTTTTCAGTATCTCCTGAATCATATGAAAATTATCTACCACTCGATTTTTTGTGGCTTTATTCATCTCTCCAGGTTGAGCTGACTGAGTTGAAATATATTTTTCAGCCTCTCTTATTTTTTCAAAGTTTGCCTCTACTTCATTTATTACATCCATCATCTCAAGAGCTTCAGCATCTGATGATTGTAAAACAGATTGAAGAGAATCCAGTTGTGCTTGCAAGGCCTGATATTCCTCAGTATCCTGAACCTTTTTTCCTAGGTTTGTGCATGACAAAGTAAATGCCACAGCAAGTAATAAAATAAATACCTTCTTCATAATTCTATACTTATTTAGATTAAATAAAAATCATTTTTTTATGTTGAACTCGAACTAAGTGTTATCTTTTTTCCTGTTTTGACTTTTTGAAACAGCCAACCCCTCAAGTACTATAACAAACTCTCCCTTTGGTTCGTTTAATGTGAAATGAGAAATTAATTCTAAAAGTGTACCCCTAATTGTTTCTTCAAATATTTTTGATAACTCACGCGACACAGAAACACGTCTTTCCATACCCATATGCTCGCTAAGTTGAGTAAGAGTTTTCACGACTCTATATGGCGATTCATAAAACACCATAGTGCGAGTTTCGCTTGACAGCTCTTGCAAACGAGTTAGTCTTCCTTTCTTTTGAGGTAAAAAACCTTCGAAGACAAATCGTTCATTAGGCAGACCCGACACTACAAGTGCTGGCACAAAAGCTGTTGCACCGGGAAGACACAAAACCTCAATATCTTCTTTCAAACATTCGCGAACCAACAAAAAGCCAGGATCTGAGATTGCTGGTGTTCCTGCATCAGAAATTAAAGCAATAGTTTCACCTAATCTGATTCTATCAATAATGTATGAGTATGTTTTATGCTCATTAAACTTGTGATGAGACATCATTTTGGTACCAATATCGTAATGCTTTAGTAAAAAGCCACTTGTCCGGGTATCTTCTGCTAGAATCAGATCACAACTCTTCAAAGTATTAATAGCTCTAAAGGTGATATCTTCCAGGTTTCCAATAGGAGTAGGCACAACAACTAATTTGCCCATAATAAAATAATTTAGTAAATTCCCTTAGAAACAATGTCTAAGAAACTTTTCACATTTTCATCTTCTAAATCCCATGTGGTATTATCCTTCACAAATTTCTCTATGTCAATGTATGTGTTAAATGCATTTATTTTAATCATCATCGAGTTCATTGCCTCTCTATCATTATTAAAGAGTTCACGTTGAAAGAAAAACCTGTCATTAAGACTAAGTCCCCTCTTAACTTCAATTTTGGAGTGAGGTGTTTTTACCACATCATTTATTGAAGGAATGGCAGTATTATTAGAATTCAAATCTTCATTATTTTCTTCAACTTTGACTTCTAAATCCTCTTTTCTTATAGAGACCTCATTATTACTTGCATTAGGATTGACATAGACAGGCAAAACAAAACTTGCAACTGTTTTCTCCTCTTCTATTTTTGAGATTGGAATTATTAGCTCTTCCTTCTGAATACTTTTATTGTTTTCGTTTTCGGACAGGAATGTAATTAAGCGTTCCATCTGTTTCTTCATATCCTCAATTTGAAACATCTCCAAATCATGAATCAAATTCATTATCTCCTGACTCTTGCTAAATGAGTCCTTAAAAAAAGAGAATGAAATAGATTCTTCTTGCTCAGCAGCAGAAACACTTATGTATAAACTATTTATTACAGACAATAATTTATTAAGATATTCTTTTTTCTTATCCATTTATATGCTTTGATTTGTTTTATTATTCTAATATATTGAGGAATAATAATGATACAAAAGTAATCAATATTTGGTAGGCTCAATAAAATCATCCGACAAATTTACAAGATATAACATTTTTGTGCTTCTTGTAATGGAAGTGTATAGCCATCTATAGAAATTATCTCCCATATATGATTCATCAATATATCCCACATCCAAAAAAACATTTTTCCATTCACCGCCTTGCGCTTTATGTGCAGTTACTGCATAACCATATTTGACCTGAAGAGCATTAAAATATACATCTTCTTTTACCCTTTTGTATTGCTCACGTCTATTACCATAATCTGCATAATCTTGCATAACTGAATTAAATAACATATCACTTTGAGATCTATTCAATCCTGGCACATCAGTATGAAGAGTATCTAAATTAATTTTTGCATCAAATTCAATATTATAATCATTGTGTCTCAACAGCACATTACAAAAACGAAATCCATGCATAGTCTCCGAGCCTCTTACTCGTACTACTTCCACAAATTCTCCGTTTGCCAAAAACTCAATCTCTTTATTCTCTCTTGCCCAAAAATAATTATTCTTGGTTATCATAAGCAAATCGCCCGATGATATCTCTTCTTCTCTATACAACACTGAATTTCGAACACCCATATTATAAGCATTAGTCCGCTTATTGGAACGAGAAATTATAATAGTTTCATTTATGCCATCATTTCCATATGCATTAGAAATTTCATCTATCAGATCATCTCCTGTTATTTTCCTCACATCTTTGAATGTTGTAACATCCAACTTAGGAAAATCAAAAGTATCACCAAAAGAAAGACTATTTCGCAAACGAGTTGCATTAAGCAATATCCCGGAATTATCAGATTGTCTTACTATTTCGGTTAGAGTACAAGAAACAATTTCAAAAAAGTACGAGCTCAAAATATCTTCATCTAATGCCGGACTATAATCCTGCTTCACAGGAGGAAGTTGAGCTGTATCACCAATAAATAAAATACGGTTTCCTTCTCCACTATAAACATACTCCATAAGGTCATCAAGTAGACGTCCCGACCCAAAAGTAGAATACTCACTATATTCATTATTTATCATAGAAGCTTCATCTACTATAAATAATGTGTGAGTATGCTTATTATAATCTAATAGAAAGTTGCCATCACCTTCTGCAAATTTGTCTAGTCTATATATCTTTTTATGAATTGTATACGCAGATTGACCAGAATACCCTGAAAATACTTTTGCAGCTCGTCCAGTAGGAGCTAACAATACCGACTT
The DNA here is from genome assembly GCA_964535975.1 of uncultured Proteiniphilum sp. Classification (GTDB taxonomy): domain Bacteria; phylum Bacteroidota; class Bacteroidia; order Bacteroidales; family Dysgonomonadaceae; genus Petrimonas. The sequence continues at coordinate 9,620 of CAZHWC010000032.1, forward strand.
TTGTTTAAATTGATTCATCGTCTTAACCAAGCTGCCAATCAAAGAAGATTTTCCTGTTCCGGCATATCCCTTAAGTAAAAATATTTGGTTATTTGACATATTAAAGATAAAATCCACTATCTTTGTAATTGCTGAATATTGGTCAGAAGTAAATTCAAAGCTGAAATTCTCGCTTATTTTCTCAAGAAAATACCTATTTATCATTTTTTTGAGTTATTTTTGTCGTAAATGTAGTACAATAATTATTCTTTTTCTAATTTTGTATTTGTATTCAAAAGTAATAAATAAAAAAAACAATAAAAAATTAAAAGACAAACGTCCATGAAAGTTGTAGTAAGAGTGCTTTTATTAGCAGCGATTGCTTTGTTAGCCTTCCTTAGCTGGAAGAGCATACAGGGCCCTATCGATTTTAATGCAGAGGTTAAGAGTCGTGACACACAGGTAATCCAACGATTGGTAGATATTCGTACCGCACAAGTTGCGTACCGTAGTCAAAACGGAACTTATGCCTATAGTTTTGATGATTTGATTAACTTCGTAAAAGAAGGAAAAGTAGCATCACCAGTAAAGTCTGGAGACCTTACCGAAGAGCAACTGGAATCAGGTATGACTGAGGAAAAAGCCATGCAAATTATTCGTACTGGCAATGAGAAAGCTATCAGAGATGCCGGATTATGGGACGACACCAAAAACGCCCCTCAATTATCTCGTGACACAATTTTTACACCTGCCGCAGAAACATTGTTTCCAAACAGAAAAGTAAACATTGACTCACTTGCATATGTTCCTTTCGGAAATGGTGCAGAATTTGAAATGGCTGTTGACTCATTAATTACAGGTTCTGGATATACAGTTCAAGTATTTGAAGCTAAAACTCATTTCTCAACCTACCTTAGTGACCTTAACCGCAAACTTCTTGCTCAAAAGATTGAAGAGGTATTAGGTCGTCCCGGTGATAAATATCCTGGAATGATGGTCGGATCACTTAATTCAGCTAACAATAACGCAGGTAATTGGGAATAATTTATGTTTCTACCTGACAACATTGACTTAGCTCAATCAGAAAAGTATTGTCTATCCATTCGGCTAACGCCGAATGGATTTTCTTTTTTAATATTTTTGTATGCAGATAAATCAATTTTTTACTTCAATGAAATAGCATTTAGTAAAAATCTAAGTGCAATCGAAAATCTCAAGAAGATTTTTTTTGAAGCTAATCTATTTGCTCATCAATACAAAAGTATTACAGTCAATATAGTATCACCACGTTATACTGTTGTACCAAATTCATTATTCGAAAAAGGCAATGTTATTGATTATTTCAACTTTAATATACATGGTGATACAGGCAAAGTATTAAGTAGTTATGTGGAACAAGGTGACTATAACATAGTATGGGATATGAGTGAAGAGAAGTATTCATTTCTTTTCAGAAGTTTGTGGAACGCACAATTCACAAACTTCACAACACATCTGCTTTCTTTTTACCATAATCATGGGAATGAAAATAAAAAAAGATGCTTCATTGACTTTGATATTAATATGGTTACTATTTCATGCTTTGAGGATGAACAGTTACGCTCAGTAAATACATTTGTATCAAACAGCAAATACGACACAATATATTATATTGTAAATATATGGGATAAACACCCCCTCGACCAAAACAATGATTTTTTGTATATTTCAGGTGACATTAAGAATAATTGGGAGACAATAGATATATTGAAGAAACTTATCAGAAACGTTCATGAAATACATCTGCCATTACCAATTAAAGTAAGAGACTATAAAAAAAATATTCCAACAGACTTACTAATACAATTATGCGAATAATAGGAGGAAAATATAAGTCGCGAATAATAAAAGTTCCTGCTAAGCTAAAAGCAAGACCCACAACAGATTTTGCAAGAGAGAACTTATTTAATATTCTAAATAACATCATAGACTGGGAGGAGACAACAGCTCTAGACTTATTCTCTGGTACCGGTAGCATATCTTTTGAATTGGCTTCAAGAGGATGTCCTCGAGTGGTTTCTATTGAAAACAACTCATTACATCACAAATTTATATGCAATACCAAAGACACACTAAAAGCTGATGAGGTTCTCCCTCTGAGAACTGATTCCTTTAAATTTATTTCATCAAGTAAAGAGAAATTCGATTTAATATTTGCCGATCCACCATATGACTTAGAATCTTTAAACACGATTCCTGATACCATATTTAAAAATGAATTATTGAATGATAATGGATTTTTTATCCTCGAACACTCCATGAACAACGATTTTTCTGAACACAAAAACTTATGGAAAGAGAAAAAATATGGGAGTGTTCATTTCAGCATATTCAAAAAATAGACTATAGAATAGCAGATTGTAAAGATTAGCTACTTGAATGACTTAATGCAGGTTTTAGCAATTTTATTTTAAAAAAATATATCCGATTATAGCAAAAAGATAGTTATATTTGACTATCTTTGCTCTTTCAAAATTTAATTTTAGATTAGATGGACGACGATCCTAGTTTATACGAGAAGAAAATGTAACCAATCTTTCCAAGAGAGAGCATATCTCCTTTCTGGAAAGATGTAAAGGAGATTATTATGAGTAATTTTAGCGAAAAAGACCTTCTTAAGCTTGTCGGAGCTAAGGAGTGGAAAGCGTTGAGAAACGCACTACACGAGTTTAACTATATCCAAATTGCAGATATTTTAGAGCGAAGTAACGAATTCGAATCAATTGTATTATTTAGATTCCTGGGTCGCGAACAAGCTAAAGATGTTTTTCAAGAATTATCATTTGACAAGCAAGAAGAAATTATTGAAGGTTTGGCTCAACACGCAAGCAAAGTTTCAGATTTGCTTAACGATATGGAGCCTGACGATAGAACAGCATTTCTTGAAGAACTACAAGGAAATATCACACAAAGATTAATGCAACTCCTAACTCCTGAAAACAGGGAAGTTGCAAAAAAACTGTTAGGTTATCCCGAAGATAGTATTGGGCGTATGATGACGCCGGAATATGTTGCAGTAAAACCCAACTTTACAGTAGCCGAAACTATTGAACACATTCGTCAATTTGGACACGATTCCGAAACTTTAAATGTCCTATATGTTGTAGACAATAATTGGAGATTAGTTGATGATATTCGTATGCGAGAGATTATTCTTGCAAACCCCGAACAAAGAATCAGTGAACTTATCGATTATAAGTTTATTGCCCTAAGTGCGTTCGACGATCAAGAAACCGCAGTTGGAATATTTAAAGACCACAACAGGGTTGCTCTGCCCGTAATCGATACAGAGGGTGTGCTACTTGGTATTGTGACTGTTGACGATATCTTAGATATTGCAGAAGAAGAAGATACTGAAGACTTCCATAAGTTTGGTGCTGTTGGAGACTCGATAGTCAGCCCATTGCAAGCAACAATATCTCATTTATATAAGAAACGTGTATTCTGGCTGTTATCACTTGTATTTGTGAATGTGTTTTCAGGTGCAATTATTTCTAGCTTTGAAGAAGTCCTGGCATCTGCCATATCATTAGTATTCTTCCTTCCCCTTCTTATTGACAGTGGTGGTAATGCAGGCTCACAGTCTGCTACTCTTATGATTAGAGCACTTGCTATGGGTGACGTAGAAGCTAAAGACTGGGTAAAGCTTTTAGGTAAAGAGTTCCTTGTTGCCCTTCTTTTAGGACTTACAATGGCCCTTGGTGTTAGCATAGTAACAATGTACAGATCCCCGGAGATTATTTTTATTGTACCAGTAACAATGATATTGGTTGTTATTGCAGGTAGTGTTATAGGTATGTTGCTTCCGTTTATCTTTACAAAGCTAAAGATTGACCCTGCAACTGCTAGTGCACCACTTATTACTACAATTTCTGACATATTAGGGGTAGTTATCTACTTCACTGTTGCAAGTAAGATTCTTGGATTCTGAAGAGATACCACAAACAAGATAAAACAAAAAAATCCGGTATTAAAGTTATTTGCAACTTATACCGGATTTTCTTTTAATATTTAAACAGACTATTTTTCAATAGCATTATTTAGATTTTCACAAACTATTGCATCAATAACAGCTATCGCAGCCATATTTACAATATCTCTAACAGAAGTATCAACATCAAGTATGTGTACAGGCTTATTTAATCCCATCTGAATAGGACCTACAACATCCCCAATTCCACTCTCAACTAATAACTTATAAGCAATATTTGCTGAGCTTAGATTAGGAAACACAAGAGTATTAACATCTTTACCATATAGTTTAGAAAAAGGAAACTTGTTATCTCTAAGCTCTTTATTAAGAGCAATATTTACCTGCATCTCACCGTCAACCACCATATCCGGATAGCTATTATGAAGAACATCAACCACCTTTCTAACCTCCGATGGACTGCCTATCTTATCATTTCCAAAATTAGAATACGACAACATAGAAATGACTGGATCATGTGCAAAGAATTTTACCGTATCATTAGCCAAACGAGCAATATCAATCAAAGCATCAGGCGACGGATGACGATTAAACAAAGTATCAGCCAAGAATAGAGTCCCCTTTTTGGAGTTTACAATATGCATTGCTCCAATATGCTTATAGCCGTCTCTAACACCAATTATATCTTTTGCCAAATTAATAGTCTCTGTATATTTGCCGAAAACCCCAGTAATAAGTGCATCAGCATCACCTGTCTCCACCATCATCATACCAAATGCATTTCTGTTGAACATCATTTCTGCAGTTTCGTTTAGAGCATATCCATCACGACTTTTCTTTTCGCACAACACCTTTGCGTAGTTATAACGACGATTTTCCTCTTTATCTAATCTTAGATTTACAATTTCTATACCCTTAAGACTTACATTATGTTCAGCTGCAACAGAAGCAATCTTATCCTCATTACCCAAAAGTATAGGATGACAAATTCCTTCATTCACACATACCTCAGCAGCCTTAAGCATATTAATATGATTAGATTCCGAGAATACAACACGTTTTGGTTTTTCACGAGCCGTATCATAGAATCGACGAAGCATTTTATTGTCAAGTCCCATTCTCATACGCAGCTCCTCATTATACTCTTCCCAATCTGTAATAGTTTTTCTTGCCACACCCGATTCTATTGCAGCTTTTGCAACTGCAGGTGCCACTACAGTAAGCAATCTATAATCCAAAGGCTTAGGAATTATATAATCTCTTCCAAATGTTAGCTTATTAAGATTATAAGCTGCATTCACAACATCTGGAACAGCCAATTTTGCCAATTCAGCAATTGCACGAACCGCGGCCACCTTCATTTCCTCATTTATGGCAGACGCCCTAACATCCAAGGCACCTCTAAAAATATAAGGAAAACCCAATACATTATTAATTTGATTTGGATGGTCAGAGCGACCAGTTGCAAAAATCAAATCTTTTCGCGCACTCATTGCTGTTTCATAAGAGATCTCAGGATTAGGATTTGCCAATGCAAATACAATTGGACTTTCATTCATAGATCTAACCATCTCAACAGTAAGAACATCTGCAACTGAAAGTCCTACAAAAACATCCGCACCATTAACAGCTTCAGCCAAAGTTGTAATGTCTCTATCCGTTGCAAACGGCTTCTTACGATCATTAAGATCAGTTCTCTTTTTAGAAATAACCCCTCTTGAGTCAAGCATCACAATATTCTCAAGCTTAGCACCTAAAGCCATATACAACTGAGTACAAGAGTTGGCAGCGGCACCGGCACCATTCACCACAATTTTAACATCCTCAATATTCTTACCACTCAGTTCAAGAGCATTAAGTAATCCTGCAGCTGAAATAATAGCCGTACCATGCTGGTCATCATGCATAATCGGAATATCAAGCTCTGCTTTAAGACGATCTTCAATCTCAAAACACTCAGGAGCCTTAATATCTTCAAGATTGATGCCACCAAAAGTAGGCGAAATCGCCTTTACAACCTCTATAAATTTATCAGGGTCCTTCTCATTAATTTCAATATCGAAGACATCAATGCCTGCAAAAATCTTAAACAACAAACCCTTACCCTCCATTACCGGCTTACTTGCTGCCGCACCAATATCACCTAATCCAAGCACAGCCGTACCATTAGATATAACCGCCACTAAATTTCCTTTCGATGTGTATTCATAAGCTTTATGCTCATCTTCATTTATTGCAAGACAAGGAGCAGCCACACCTGGCGAGTAAGCCAATGATAAATCTCGTTGAGAGCTATATGGTTTTGTTGGAACAACTTCAATTTTTCCAGGACGCCCCTCTGCATGATACTGAAGAGCATCTTCATACAATTTGTTTGACATTTTATTATTTATTTAATTGGAAACCAAAATTATAAATACAAAAATAATGAATGATATCAAGAATATGAAGAAATATAATTTATATTTATGTTATATTGTTATCATACACAGAATATACACCCAATACAATCTCACTAATATGCAATTAAGCATTGTATCGCTGTGGAAATACAAGAAAAACATGTAAATTTGCATAAAATTCTGAGAAGATGAATGATAACTTAATAAATGAGCCTTTAATAATGTCACCTGACGAAGAAGGTTATACTGATGGACAATTGGTGCTAAGGACTGAGAATCTTGTAAAAAAGTATGGCAAGCGTACAGTTGTGAACCATGTTTCTATAAATCTGAAACAGGGCGAAATTGTTGGTCTCTTAGGTCCCAATGGTGCCGGCAAAACCACTACATTCTATATGACTGTAGGCCTGATTGTACCCAACGAAGGCAATATATTTTTAGGGAAGCAAAATATCACCAAGTTTCCTGTATACAAACGAGCACAATTTGGTATCGGTTATCTTGCACAAGAAGCATCAATATTCAGGAAGATGACAGTAGAGGATAATATAAAGTCTGTATTGGAATTTACCACTAAAACCCCTAACGAACAGAAAAAAAAGCTTGAAGAGCTTATTTCTGAATTTGGACTAGAGAAAGTAAGAAAAAACCTTGGTGACAGACTCTCAGGAGGTGAACGACGACGTGCAGAGATTGCAAGATGTCTTGCCATAGATCCTCGTTTCATTATGCTTGACGAACCATTCGCCGGTGTTGACCCCATTGCAGTGCAAGATATTCAGTCGATAGTTGCAAAGCTAAAATACAAGAATATAGGAATACTCATTACCGACCATAATGTGGATGAAACCCTCAGCATCACCGATCGGGCATATTTACTTTTCGAAGGAAGAGTGCTGTTTCAGGGAACAGCCGAAGAACTAGCATCTAACCCGGTAGTTAGAGAAAAGTATCTTGGACGTGATTTCGAGCTGCGTCGTAAAAAATTCGAATTAGACGACATATGAGCCGACTACTAGCCATCGATTTTGGAAAAAAGCGTGTAGGTATTGCAGTAAGCGACACGTTACAAATTATTGCCAATGGATTAACAACTGTTGAAACACCAAAGATATTCGATTTCCTAAAAGAATATTTCGATAAAGAAGATGTTGAAAAGGTTATTGTAGGACATCCAAAACAAATGAATAACGAAGATTCTGAAAACATGTCACGAGTTAAGCATTTCGTAGCCAGGCTTACAAAACTGTATCCAGAACTAAATATTGAGTATTATGATGAGCGTTTTACTTCTAAAATGGCACATCAAACCATGCTTGAAGGCGGACTAAAAAAGAAACAACGACAAAACAAAGCCCTGGTTGATGAGATTAGTGCAACCATAATACTCAGAGATTATATGGAAAGCCAAAGAGGATTTGGTTTCTAATGGTTTAAATATACAAAGCAAACAATAATATCACATTTATGATTTTACCAATATATATTTACGGACACCCTGTATTACGCAAAGAGGCTCAGGATATAGATATTCAAAACTATCCAAATCTAAAAGAGCTTATAGACAACATGTACGAAACAATGTACAACGCAGAAGGAATTGGACTGGCAGGACCTCAAATAGGACTTGCCGAACGAATATTTGTTGTGGATTTAGATCCTCTTGCAGATGAAGAGCATCCCGAGTTCAAAGGATTTAAAAAAGTATTTCTCAATGCTCAGATAATAGATCGAAGTGGAGAAGAAGAACAAGTTGAAGAAGGGTGCTTAAGCATTCCCGGCATTCACGAAAAAGTGCCACGTGAAAATAAGATACTTATAAAGTATTTTGATGAAAATATGCAAGAATACACCGAAGAGTATACAGGCTTCATGGCACGCGTTATCCAACACGAATATGACCATATCGAAGGAGTAATGTTTATTGATAAAATTTCGGCACTACGTAAACGAATGATTAAGAATAAACTCACAAGCATGGAAAAAGGAAAAGTAAGATGCCACTACAGAATTAAAACTGTGTAAAACATCCTGCTTTATAAAATATTGAGCTCAGTTAAACACAAATTAAACACTGTTTAAACTGAGCTCAAATTGTATTTAAATGTTAGCTGCAGCAGCTTTATCTAAAAACCATACCAACTCACCACTTACAGGATCAACCTTTGCCGCCGGATAAATATCCTTTACATCATCAAGCGAAGAAAATATTTTTTCCACTTTCTCAGCCTTATTTGCACCGGTCACCAAAAAAGCAACACGCTTAGCATTATTAATAACGTCACCCGAAAGACTCACACGCTTCTGGCCACTATCAGGATGCGTAGCTACAACGCAATACTCTTCACTATCCCACAAGTCAATTTCATGAGGAAATATAGAAGCAGTATGCCCATCATCCCCCATCCCCAAAATAACAATATCGAATGAAGGAACATCATCAACCATATCAACCTCCATCTCCAACAAGTTTGAATATCTTTTTGCTTCATCAGCAGGATTATTTTCTCCCTTAATACGAAATATATTCTTTTCAGGAATAGGCACATTATCCAGCAAATGATCCTTAGTCATCTTATAATTACTCTGCTCATCCGTTGGCGGCACACATCTCTCGTCACCCCAAAACAGATAAATAGATTTCCAATCAATATCATCAACATGATTTGCCGACCAATAGTCAAATATTGATTTGGGCGTGCTACCACCCGAAAGAGCAATAGTCACACTATTCCTATCTTTCAAAATATCCTTAAGCCAATCAGTAAATGACTTATTCAACTCCTGCAAGTTGTCAAAAACACGTTTCTCCATATTATTTATTTTATACATTATTATTCACCTATTGTCACCTCAGACATCTCAGCCTCACCACTTACAGGTGGATTCATCTTGCCAACACGCAATTCTAATATCCTAACCCCTGCAAACTGCTCCTTCAAGTTATAAAAGATTCTTCCAGCCACATGCTCCAGCAGCTTTGACGGTATCTTCATTTCATGCTTCACAATCTCATAAGCTTCAGCATAGTTAAGAGTATCATTTACATCATCAGAATTAAAAGCCTCCGTAAAATCATACTGCATTCTCAAGTTAACCACAAATTCATTTCCAATAAGTGTCTCTTGCTCCAACACACCATGATAGGCATAAAACTTCAAATTCTTCAATTCAATTATCGTCTTCATATTTTTCTATTTTGTTTTCAAATATACAAAATAATACCACAATATCTTATATGTTAAATGTCTGTACAACACTAAACATTAAAAGCCATACATTGTTCTCTAATCGTATTTAAATAACATTTTATGTCACAGCGAACAAAACAACAAGTAATTGACTATCTGATGCGCGCAGAAGTTGCCGCCGTTGGAACATCAGATATGGGAACTCCCCGTCAGCGTATGATGCACTTCGGAGTCGACGATGATATGAATATCTATGTGAGCAGCATGAAGGGCGACCCCAAAATCATTCAGTGGAGCAACATACCCGCCACAGCCATGCTTATCCACCAAGGAAGCACCTTTATGGAAATGGAAGAATGCGAAATAATTGGCAGAGCAGAGGTAATCAAAGGAAAAGATGAACGAGAAAGAGCACTTGAGATAATGAAAGCCCGATCACCAATTGTGGCAAATTTCGCAAACATCGGAGCAACCGACCGTCTTGATTTCATCTGTATCAGACCATTCACCGTAAAGTATAGGTTTGTTCCCGAAATAATGCAAGGACATCCACCTACAATATTTGAATTTGAACACAACAGAGTCAAAAGCAACATATGGAGCGACCTTCGCTCAAAGGCAAAAGCCTGGAAAGAAGCCATTCGTCCCGTATCACTCACAGCATCTCTTGTTCCCATACTCCTTGGTGGAGCAATAACATTTTATGCAACCGAAACACTCAACTGGTTTTTATTCATCTTGACCCTTCTGGCAGGAATACTAATCCAGATAGGAACAAACATGATAAACGATTGGAAAGATGCAGAACGAGACAATGAAAATGTGGAAGCGATAAGACCTTTTTCAGGAGGCTCAAGAATGATTCAATTAGGTTTAATATCCAGATCAGACATAGGATTCTTTGGATTCTTTGCCACAACCATAGCAGCTATCATTGGCATATACCTCATAGTTGTTTCAGGACTCGGATTACTACCAATAGTTGCATTCGGACTAATTGCAGGAATATTTTATACAGGCGAAAAAGGCAAGTTCACATTCATAAATATGGCACCTGGCCTAGGCGAACTACTAACGGGAGCAACATTTGGAGTGCTGATGACAATTGGAACATATTACATCCAAACAGGCAGCTTCTCGGCACAAGCAGCAATACTCTCAATTCCTATTTCCATATTAGTTGCAAATGTGCTTATTATTAATCAATTTCCCGACGCCAAGTCAGACGAGAAAACCCTTAAAAGAACATTGGTAGTAAGATACGGTAAAGAAAAAGTAAAAAACCTGTTGTTCACATTCTTCGGAATCGCCTTCATCACCATTGCCATTCTGCCAATACTCGGATATGCTCCATACAGCATCTATTTCTCATTTATTGGCTTGCCATTTGTTTTTCAGGCAGTTCGATACATACAAAACAATTACGATAAAGCCGCGGTAGAACTAATTTCGGGCAATGCACACACAGCTATAGCCCACCTCGTAACCGGTCTTCTCATGGCTTTTGCCTTTATATTAGAAAGCAGTAATCTCGTATTCTCTCTTGCATACCTTTCACTATCTCTTATGCTGGTAGTGTGGATGTGGAACTATATTGAAACCAAGAGGAAAGACATGGAAATGGTAAGAAAAGCATTCGTCACAAAATAATTTACACATAAAGAGGGTGTTTTTCACAATGTGATTTCACCCTCTTTCAATTATACCAACAAACTACCACGCTCAGGATCCTTCACCACCGTTAGCGTCATAGGTATACGCTCCTTTAGCTCCTCGACGTGAGAAATAATACCAACAATTTTGTTCTCCTTATTAAGATTGAGAAGCGTTTCAAATACAATATTCACAGAATCCATGTCCTGAGTACCAAAACCCTCATCAATAAAGAAAAAGTTCTTCTCTGCTTTAGCATTAGACTGCACACTCTCGGCAAGTGCAAGAGCAAGAGACAACGACACCTGAAACGACTGACCACCCGACAAAGTGCGCACACTTCGGGTTCGCCCCTCATTCAAATAATCCACAATTTCAAACTCATTATTATCATTCACCTGCAGTCGCAACTGATTGCGAGTCATCCTTCGAAACCGCTCATTAGCCTGATCGCACAATTGAGCAAGATATATTGACGACACATACTGCACAAATCCCTGAGCTTTAAAAAGATTAAACATCAAACCAAGATTTTTAGCACGTTTGTCCAACTCATCATATTCTTTTATCAACTCAACCTTAGCAGCATACATCACCTGAAGCCTTTTAAACTCCGCATTGAGTTCCACCACCTTTTTGTTATGCTCATTAAATCTATTTTGCGACTCAAGCCACTTCTTCTCAAAATCATCAAACACCGAATCATCATACTCAGCCTTATCAAGCACATCCTTAAAACCTTTTATCTGAGAATTAAGGACCTCCAGCTGCGTCATAAAATTGTTTATCTCCAAGCGCTCTTTTGTCACATCAAGCTTTTTGCAGATAATAGCCTCAACCACATTCAAATCAGCATACCCCTCATTTTTAAGCAATAAAGACAACTCACCATTTAGCCTCACAACCTCACCTCTGGTTTGGTCCATTCGGCTTTGATACATATCAATTTTAACCTTAGCCTCTCCCACCCGTTTGTCAAGCTCAGTTATTTCGGCAACAAGACCATTATAAGAAGCCTCCATACCGTCATTTTCTTTTTTGAGTTCTTCCTGCAACCTATTAATATCAGCAACACCGCTATTCTCATAATCTTCAAACCTAAGAATATGAATAAACGACTTATTACTATCAATACGAGTTTTCAGCTCAGTTTCCTCTCCCTTTAATTTTTCCAAAGCATCCTGATACTTCACCAAATCATCACGTATAGACTTCTCAGTCTGCCGAAGCGTCGCAATTTCAGCATTGATCCCTTTTAGCTGCTTCTCTATCTCCAAAGACTCTTTTTTCTTCCTCTCAAAATCATTTTTCGCTTCAGGTCTAAAATCACTCCACCTAAAAGTATCAACATGCTGACCTATTGTTTTGGCAACATCACTCAGCTGGTTATTTAGCCCCTCAATTTGCTCCAGTAAACTATGTCTCCTATCGTAAAAACGCTGAGCCGAAGATTTATATAAGCTCCACCGTTCTCGCTCTTGTTTAATTTCTATTAATGCAGACGCCAAGACACTCAACTGCTCCGACACATCCCCCACATTTGCTATATGAGGATGATCACTAGAACCACACAACGGACATGGCACACCATCGTGAAGAGCATTAGCATAATCAGCCATCTTTTGCTGTAATTCAAGGCTTGATTTTTGATTGCCAATCTCTTTTTCATTAATATCAAGTCTGCCAACAGCCTCATCCGCAATCACAGAAAAGTTATCAATATCAATCTTCTGCCTATCAGCTTCCTCAGTCAGATTTTTGAGCTCAGTTTGTTTTCCATTAAGCTCCTGACGATATTTCGCTTCATTAGCAATCAAATTATCGTGAGTCAAATACCAGGCATCAATTTCCATCAACAAAGCCGAGTCATACTTATTTGCAGAAAGCACCTCAACACCTTCCTCCAACTTTGCGACTTGTTGCACCACACCCTGCAACTCATTATTTTTTTTATCTACAATCTCTCTACCATTCTTCGTCCTCTCCTCAAGCTTAGCAATTTGAGCTTTATAACCCAAAATCTGACCCACAAGATCCAGTTCCGACTCCTCTTTTCTCCTTTCGGGCAACCTCGCAAACACAGGCTCCATTTCCTTTTGCTTATCCTGTTTCGATTCAAGATTAACTCTACTGTCATTCCATAACTTCGTCACCTCCTGATTATCCAAGTCAAGCTGTTTCAGCAGTTTTTCCTCCCTTCGCAAATCCAATATAGGCTTATCAAACTTATCCAACACCTTCTCATACCTTTCCAGCTCGGCCTTTCGCTTATCCATATCCGGAAGAAGAGCCTTATACCTCTCATAATTTATATTAAGCTCCTGCAACTTCATGAAATCACCTTTCAAAGCCTTTAACCTCTGATATCTCTCACTAATTAAATCATGCTCAGCACCAATACTCTGCAACTCCTCCTGCAACTGCCTCAAAGCAGTCCCCTTGTTGCCAATATCCTCCTCATTCACAGACTCAAACTCCATCAATCTCCCCGAAACCTTGTCCAACAACGACTTATTCTCAGAAATCATTGCCGAAACCTTATTTTGCAAATCAAAACGATGTAGCTCAAATATCTCCTTCATCATCGTAGTTCTGTCAGTTGCCCCCAACTCCAGAAACTCCTTAAACTGCCCCTGAGGAATAATAATTGTACGTCTGAAATTGATATAACTCAGCCCAATAATACTCTCAGCATCCGAATGATCAAGCGGTAACCAGTTATCACCATCTTTTTGGTAAAACTGAACCGTGGGAGTTCTCACTATATCAAAGTTCTTGCTATTTCGCTTCATCTCCCTGGTAATGCGAAACACATTATTATCATGATTCATAAACTCAAAATCGATATACAACCTATCTGATTTCAAATTCATCATATTATAAGCACGGTTATTCCTGTTAAGCCTCTCCGTTTCTCCATACAATGCAAATGTAACAGCCTCAAGAATGGAAGACTTTCCAGAGCCCACCCCACCCAAAATACCAAACAAACCATTGCTGGCAAGATTTTCAAAATCAATTGTTTGTCGCTCCTGGTAAGAATACAACCCCTCTAGTGTCAACTTCAATGGTATCATATCAATTATTTAGTATTTCGTTAAACAAGCTCATCAGCTCATCATTTGGCAACTGCCCCCCGTTCTTAGATTTAAAATAATCCACAAACAAAGCATTCACATCCTTGCTCAAATCAATAGAGTGAGGTTTAGAATCCTTCACACCATCATTTTTCACCTTCGGAATAAGATGAATAATACCATCGTGCGATTGGTATATTCGCTTTCTGTCCTCAGCTTTCAGATAATCGGTCATCTCCAAAGTCATCTCCAAAAGACAATCCTTATTATCCTCCAACCACTCTATCACATCAGCAACATCAGAAAAAGTCTTACGCACCAATGCCCTGCCCGAGTTTAATGCAATACGCTGCATCACCACCTCTTTGTCAGGCTCAATATCCACAATAGACACATATTTTTGCTGCCCCGCCTCCGAAAACGAATAACACAAAGGAGATCCACTATACACCACCGGTTGTTTAGTACCCACATCCTGCCATCTATGCAAATGCCCCAATGCCACATATTGCACCTGCGAAGGTATTGAATCAGAATACAACAAATCAGCAGTACCAATATTAATTGGCTTCTCACCCTCAGGCTCATCAGGAACATCAGTTCCACGTTTCAGCATAAACAAATGAGATGTCATTATATTCACACCTGCGGCATCACAATATTTATTGGCAATATTGCTCCATCTGCCGCTCAAACTATCCTGAAGCGATTGTTGCTTATCCTCACCAAAGCACTCTTTTAAACGCACCTCATTTGCAAAAGCAGTATGTATAAGCCTCACAGGAAACGACACCTTTGGAAGCCTAAGTTCAATAAACCCCTCATCACTTTTTGTAACCTCAAAACCATTGTCAGTTCCAAAAACAGGAACCACATCCGTAGGATTACCAATAAGAATTATACCGTTTTCCCTAGCCAACACATCCGCCACATTCACTCTGTCAGGCGAGTCGTGATTTCCGGCAATGGCAACTACCGGCACAGTGCCATTTCTCGAAAGCCTCTTTAAGGTTTTATATAATAATTCAGTGGAACTCACAGGAGGGTTAAACGTGTCGAACAAATCACCTGCCACAATCACCATATCCACTTCATTCTCTTCGGCAACGACACAAATTTCATTCATCACATCCTTCTGCTCTTCATGACGACTAAAATAGTCAAGACGTTTTCCCAAGTGCCAATCTGCTGTATGTAGAATTCGCATTATTCAATATATAGTTTGTTATTAGTTATCTTCATCTCTACCGGCGGTATAGGTAATACCGCTCTTTTTCTTATCCTCCACCCATTGCTATTAGCTATAATCGACCAGTATCAATGATGCTTTCCAAAGATATATTAAATATCAATATACACATCGATTTAATTGATACAATTCGCAAAAAATACCATTTGCAAACAAACACTAATCAAATACAAACAAATACTATATCACTGATATACATCAATATACCAAATCAAAAGAAACATTAAAAATATATTTTAAGGCCAAAACTACTGATTTAAGACATTAAATCACACCAAAACATTTGCAAACCT
>CAZHWC010000033.1:0-5425 GCA_964535975.1 uncultured Proteiniphilum sp.
TCATTCGCTTCATGCTCTTGAGGGTAAGCTTAAGCTTATTGACTTCTGGGCTTCGTGGTGTGGTCCCTGCCGTAAGGAGAACCCTAATATGATTTCAATATATAATGATTTTAAAGATAAGGGGTTGCTTATTGTTGGTGTGTCGCTTGATGATAACCGTAATGCCTGGGTTAAGGCTGTGGAAGCGGATGGATTGACTTGGTTGCAATTATCGGCTCTTTCAGGATATAACGATGATGTGGTGAAGCGTTATAATATTGATGCTATTCCTACTATTTATATTTTGGATGCTAGCAATAAAATTGTAGCTAAGAATTTGAGAGGTGACAAGTTGAGGGAGTTTGTTGCAAATTATTTGAACAATAACTAATAGTTGCTTATTAAGTCTGTGTCTCCAATATCTAACATTGCATTGATTAGGTAAAGGCCTTCGTAGTTTTTAATATCGGAGGGTGCGATTTCTGTTTCTATGATTATGCCTTGTTTGATAAGCGATTGTCGCTTTGTGCCGTTGAGCAGATAGGTGTTGGGGGTGAACAGACCATATTTGTTTTTGAAAACTACATTGCTGAACGTTGTGTCGGTGATGTAGTTGTTTTTTATTATAAGCACTTCATCGCAATCTCCTTTTTGGAGGAGTAGGTTGTTGAGCTGTTCTCTATTTGAGAATTTGTGTGAATAAATGATGTCTGATTCTATTAGCTTAAGCGATTTTATGACTCTGGGTGTGTATTCAATAAACTTTATATCTAATATTTGCTTGTGATAGGTGATGCTGCACCTCACTTTTTTTGTTCTCAATTCGTTTGGGAGTACTTCTATTAAGTTGGGTAAATTGGGGGCTGTGAAGCCAAAGTTGTGTGCAGTGGTTTCCATTCGCTCTAAATGTGGCTGAATGTTATTGATAACAGAGTTATTGATGCATATGGTTTCTAAAAACATGTTGAGAGTGGTTTAGATAGGTAAATATATTTTTTCTATAACTTCTTTGTACTCGCTGAGGTGGTTGCTGTTGATGGTTACGCCGCCTCCGCTTCTGAAGAACAGGTTGTTGTCTTCTTGTTCTATATATCTTATTAATACTCCGCAATCTATTTCTTCTCCGTCAAAAATACCTGCAATTCCTGTGTAGTATCCTCGTGGTTGTTCTTCTGCATTGCGGATGGTGTTGAGAGATGCCTCCCTGGGATTTCCGGCAATGGAGCCTGCGGGAAGAAGACTGAGTATGTGTGTGCCGATGTTTTCGTTGAAGTTGTGTGGCAGTGTTCCTTCTACTTCGGAGCTAACTTGCAGTAGTTTGCCTTTGTGATTGTTTATTGTGTCTATATATCTGAATCTTTTGGTTGTGATATTGGTTGCAAACTTGCTGAGGTCTTGATGTATTAGTCTAACTGCTGTTGTGTGCTCATCAATTTCTTTTTGGCTGTTGGTTATGATTGATTCTGCATCCGGTATGTTTGCGTTTATTGTTCCTTTCATAGGATATGAGTATATCTTGCCCTTTTCTGTGCGAATAAATATTTCGGGAGAGAAGCATACCAGTTTGTTGGGGATATATAATTTATACTTTGCTTTGCTGTATTTAAATATTTCTTTGAGAGATAGCGATGTTGTGACTGGTGTTTTAATCGTTAAGTTTATTAGATTTATTTTGCATGTGGAGAGATCTTCCATTGCTATATCAAACTTTGTTTTATAATCCTCAAGGCTGATAGGATGGGTGTGGAAACTGAACTCCGGTGCTGTTTGGTTTGTGGTGTTTGTGTTGCCGGTGCCATTTATGTTGAATAATATTTCTTGCTGTTGTTGTGGATAGGGGATGAAGAATCCTTCTGTCAGTTCGAAGTTTATGCCAAATAGAAATGGTGTTCTTTTTTTGCCGGCAGCGTTCATTTTGTCGATTATATTGTTGCAGGTGTTAAACATATTGTGCTGGTGGTGTGAGTTTATTTGCTTACTATATTTAGTCCGATAATGGAAATGATGAGTGTGCATACGAAGAATATGCGCCAGAATGCAGTTGATTCTCCAAGAAATATAATGCCTGCAAGTACAGTGAATACTGCACCAATGCCTCCCCAGACTGCATAGCCTGTGCCTACTTCTATGGCATTTTCGCCACTTATTGCTTTGTATAGGAGGTACATGCTTATACTTACGCTTGCCAAAAATGAGAGAAACCATAATATGGCGGTTTTGCCACTGCTTGCCGACACTCTTTCGAGACTAAATGCAAAAGCGGCTTCGAAAAGACCGCCTACAATTAAAAATATCCAGTTGATCATAATAAGTGATGGGTTTTTAGTAACAGATGCAAAGATAGTTTTTTCTGACTAATACCTAGTTTTTGTAACTTTTAATGTTGTAGTAGTTGTCTGATAATTCATTTATAACTACTTTTACGGTTGATTTCACAAATAAGTATTTAAAGATGAAGTTTTTTACTAGAATATTGT
Organism: uncultured Proteiniphilum sp.; assembly: GCA_964535975.1. Lineage (GTDB taxonomy): Bacteria > Bacteroidota > Bacteroidia > Bacteroidales > Dysgonomonadaceae > Petrimonas. The sequence continues at coordinate 2,457 of CAZHWC010000033.1, forward strand.
TTGCGCTTATGGCGCTTGTTTTTTCTTCAAATATTGCATTGGCACAAAATAATATTATCGACGAGATAGTGTGGGTAGTAGGTGATGAAGCCATCCTTAAATCTGAGGTGGAAGAACACAGGAAGGAGTTGCAAATGCAGAATCAGCGAATTGAGGGTGATCCGTTTTGTTTTATTCCGGAGCAATTGGCTGTGAGAAAGTTGTTTTTGGATCAGGCAAAACTGGATAGTATTGATGTTAACGAAAATAACGTTAGCAGAATGGTGGAGTATTATATGAACGAATATATCGCTTCTACCGGATCTGCCGAAAAACTTGAGGAGTATTGGGGTAAGAGTGTGCGTAAAATACGTGAGGACCTTCGATCTCAACTGAGAGAACAGGAGCTGATAGATGGAGTGCAGCAAAAGCACTTTCATAATGTCTCTTTGACCCCATCTGAAATACGTAAATTCTATAATAGTATTCCTTCGGATAGTTTGCCTTTTATTCCTACTACACTTGATTTGCAGATTATTACTATGGAGCCAGTTATTCCGTTGGAGGAGATTGATATTGTAAAAAATAAACTTCGTGATTATACTGAGCAAATAAACAAAGGAGAGCAAACTTTTTCTACTCTTGCTTTATTGTATTCGGAAGATGGTTCGGCAGTGAAGGGTGGTGAGTTGGGATTTATGAACAGGTCGCAGCTTGTGCCTGAATTTGCAAGTGTGGCTTTTGCGCTTAATGATCCCTCAAAAGTGTCAAACATTGTGGAGACTGAGTATGGATTTCATATTATTCAGCTTATAGAGAGACGTGGTGATATGGCAAATTTCCGTCATATACTTCTTAAACCAAAAGTGCCACAAATTCAGATTGATACTGCTTTGGTACGCCTTGATTCAATTAGACAGGCTATCGTTACTGATAAACTTAAGTTTGATGATGCAGCTTTGTATCTTTCGGCTGATAAGGATACTCGCAACAATAGAGGAATAATGGTTAATAATAATCCGCAATCACAAAACAGAGGAACACCTCGCTTTCAGTTGAGTGAACTTAATCAGGATATTGCCCGTGTGGTGGGTGAAATGGAAGTTGGTGAACTTTCGAAGCCTTTTGTTATGACTAATGATAAAGAGCGAAAGGTTGCTGCCATTGTGAAAATATCAAGCAAGACTGAGGGACATACGGCAAATATTAATAATGACTATCAAATTGTGAAGAGTATGGCAGAAAATGCTCGTCGTCAGGAGCTGATGGATGATTGGTTGCAAAATAAAATTGAAAATATATTTGTAAGAATTGACCCTGACTGGAGAGGTTGCGACTTTAAATACAAAGGCTGGGTGAAGTGATTACTATTGTATGATAATATAAATGATTGAAAAACGGATGAGAAGATTATTACATCCTCGTTATATACGTGAAAGCATGCTTTTTGTAAGTGTGCTTTCTGTGCTTTTGGTATTGGTGGGTGCGGTGAAGCCACCACCCAAGCAGAGTGCCAATGTGAAGATTGTTGAATTGAAGCAGGCTGATGTTCTATTAAAGAGATCGGATATGGAGGCCCAGATTCTTAAAGATAATGTGATATTATATCACGAGGGGGCTTTTATGTATTGTGATAGTGCGTATTTGTTTGAGGAGACTAACTCGTTTGAGGCTTTTAGCAATGTGCGTATGGAGCAGGGTGATACTTTGTTTGTTTATGGCGACTATCTGTATTATGATGGTAATACCCGTTTGGCGCGTCTTCGTGATAATATCAGGATGGAGGATAATCAGGCAACTTTGTTTACAGATAGCCTGAATTATGATCGTAACGAAAACCTTGGATATTACTTTGACGGTGGTATGCTTGTGGATGACGATAATGAACTTACTTCATTTTGGGGACAATACGACCCTGACAGTAAAGATGCTCTGTTTAGCAATACGGTGAAGTTGGTGAATGAGAAGTTTACGATATTTTCGGATACTCTTAAGTATAATACTGAGTCTAAAGTTGCTGATTTGCTGGGGCCTTCTACCATTGTTTCTGATAGTGGTTATATAGTTACCAGCCGAGGATGGTATAATACTGACACAGAGGATGCTCGATTGTTTGACAGATCTGAAATATACAGCAATGATACTACTAAAGTGCTGATAGGGGATACTATTTACTATAATAGGCTTTCAGGTGATGCTGAAGTGTATGGTAATATGTATATGGAAGATTTTAAGCAGAAGGCTATACTTTATGGTAATTTTGGTACTTACAATGAGAAGACTGAGTATGGTATGGCTACTGACTCTGCCTATGTTGTGGATTATTCGCAGAGTGATAGTCTGTTTTTGCATGGCGACTCGCTAATGATGATGACAGACTCTATATATAAGGATATAAAGGCATATTATAATGTACGCTTCTTTAGGAATGATATGCAAGGTGTGTGCGATTCTATGAACTATGTGCAACGTGATTCTGTGTTGTATCTACTTGGCAATCCTGTTATTTGGAATGGTGAGAATCAGGTATTGGGTGACAGAATAGATATTCATCTTAATGATACTGCTATTGATATGGCTCATGTAAGAGACTATGCGCTTGCAATACAGTCGAGGCAAAAGGATGGACAGTATAATCAGATTAGTGGCAGGGATATGAAGATTTATTTTGATGAAAATAAGTTGAAGCATTTGCTTGTAGATGGTAATGCTGAATCATTATATTATTTGGTTGAGGGGGATAGTATAGGATCGATAATTGGGCTTAACAGAACAGAGAGTGCTTATTTGTCAATGGACTTTGAGAATGATGAGCTTGCGAAGCTAAAACTGTGGCCTACAACTAAGGCTGTGGTGACTCCGCTTAGCTTGCTGACACCGACTGAAGCTGTGCTTAAGGGCTTTATGTGGCTTGACTATCTGCGTCCTAAGTATAATATGGATATATTTAGGCGAAACGAGAGAAGTGCTGAGGATAGTGGAGTGAAGGC
>CAZHWC010000033.1:5525-24513 GCA_964535975.1 uncultured Proteiniphilum sp.
AAGAGTTTGTTTCTCAAACCAAGTTTTTAAAGCGTCGTAAAGAACGTGAAGAGGGTGGTGATACTCCTTTCTTTACCAATAATATCACTATTGTTCTTATCTTGGCTGTTCTGATTGTTTTATTTTATCTCTTGTTTTTGAGGTAGGATTTGTTTTTTCTATACGCAAATATTAAATAATTGTCTGATATGCGTACATATCAGATGGTGTTTTATATTTCAATTTTACGCAAATAACTATATATAATAATGTCGGATATAATAAATTTATTACCTGACTCTATCGCGAATCAGATTGCTGCCGGTGAGGTTATACAGCGTCCTGCCTCTGTTGTAAAGGAGCTTGTTGAAAACTCGTTGGATGCTAATTCAAAACATATTCAAATTATAATAAAGGATGCCGGCAGGACACTTGTGCAGGTAGTGGACGACGGCGGTGGAATGAGTGCAACGGATGCGCGTATGTCGTTTGAGAGACATGCTACATCTAAAATTAAAAATGCAAATGATTTGTTTGCACTATATACTCGTGGCTTTAGAGGGGAGGCTCTTGCTTCTATTGCTGCGATAGCGCAGGTGGAGCTTAGATCGCGTCAGCCTGAGAGCGAGGTGGGAACACTGCTTAAAATTTCAGGATCTAATGTTGAGAGCCAGGAGGTTGTGTCGTGTCCTGTGGGTACGAGTATTGCTGTGAAGAATATATTCTTTAATGTGCCTGCTCGTCGCAAGTTTTTGAAGTCTAATGAAACAGAGCGACGAAATATATTGATGGAGCTTGAACGTATTGCGCTTGTGAATCCTGATGTGGAGTTTACTTTGTTTGAGAATGACGTTCAAACGATGCATTTGCCTGTGGGTAACTTGCGCCAGCGCATTGTTCAAATTGAAGGAAAGAATATTAATCAGCAATTAATAGAGATTGAGGAGGAGACGACCATGGCTAAGGTGTATGGTTATATATCTATGCCTCAGTATGCAAGAAAGGGAAGAGCAAGACAGTTCTTTTTTGCAAATGGAAGGTATATTCGTCATCCATACTTTCATAAGGCGGTTATGACTGCTTTTGAGAAGTTGATATCAGTGGGTGAGAATCCTCATTACTTTATTTATATAGATGTTGATCCTAATTCTATTGATGTTAATATTCATCCAACTAAAACAGAGGTGAAGTTTGAAAATGAGCCTGTAATTTGGCAGATTTTGCTTGTTACAATAAAAGAATCTCTGGGAAAGTTTAATGCTATTCCAAGCATTGATTTTGACACTGCTGATGCGCCTGAGATTCCTGTGTTTGATTCTTCACGCTCTAATACTTCTCAATATACTCCGGGTGTGCGTATAAATCCGGATTACAATCCTTTTCAGGTGACTAGTGGGGGGTATAACCCATCCAGCAGACCAACTGTTAACTGGGAGCAACTATCAAGAGGGTTTGAGGCTCAGGCCGATGTTGAAAACGAGGAGGGGGATTATGATGAAGAGGAGATATTTAATGTGCCTGAATCGGCCACTGAAGAGATATTCTTCAGTTCTAATCAGAAATCGGAAGAAAATGTCATTCCTCATGCGCCTGAGCATTATCAATATAAAAATAAGTATATCATAACATCAGTAAAGTCGGGGTTAATGTTGATTGACCAACACAGAGCTCATGTGAGAATCTTATTTGATAAATATTTGATGCAGATTTCTGACAAAAAGGGTATTTCGCAGCGTGTACTGTTTCCTGAGATGTTGGATCTTTCACAAATAGAGGCTTCTGCATTTGCTGAAATTGTTGATGACTTTGAGGCTTTGGGATTTGAGTTTTCAAATCTTGGAAGTAATACATATGCCATCCAGGGGGTGCCATCGGAACTTAGCAATATTAATTTTGTGGAACTGGTTCGTTCAATGATTGAAAAGAGTATGGAAACAGGTTTAAATATTAAAGAAGAGGTGTATGAAACTTTGGCATTGTCTATGGCTAAATATACTGCAATTCCTTCTAATAGGGCACTGAGTGAAGAGGAGATGCTGCTAATGGTTAATCAGCTTTTTGCGTGTCGCACACCCAACCATACGCCTGACGGTTTATCAATTATTGTGATGATTCCTGATGATGAACTTGCTAAGAAATTCAAATAAAAATGTGTTATGAGAAAAAAGATTAATGTTTTTGTTTTGCTGCTTGTGTTTGTAAGTCTTGTTGCTTGTGTTAAGGAGGAATCACAGTTTACAGTTCCATATGCTAAGGTCAACTTTAATGTGGATGTGAATGGTGTTGACTCTGATTTGAGACCGTTTACGCATAAAGTGTTTCTTAAGGGGCGTGTAGCAAATGAGTTTGTGGGTTTTGGAGGATTACTTGTGTTTATGTCCAGTCAGGGTGATGTGTATGCTTTTGATCTTTGCTGTCCATATGAAGATGACAAAAGTGTGTTGGTTGAGCCCACAGGTGCCGGTAAGGCATATTGCAAGAAGTGCCAGAGTTCGTTTGTTCTTATAGAAGGATTGGGGTATTGCGAGTCGGGACCATCTAAGGAATCGCTGCAAAAATATAATGTTATTCCTAACTCTCAGAGAGGGGGGGTATATTATATCACAAATTAGAAGAGTTTTTTTAATAAAAGTGATTTTTTTTCTCAGAATGTTTTGGAGATTCAAAAAAGTTGTCTACCTTTGCACACGCAAAACGAAAGATAAGGGTCACCAAAAGTTTCGAAAAGCAGGCTTACAACGGTAAGCAACTCTTTAATGATAATGCGGAAATAGCTCAGTTGGTAGAGCACAACCTTGCCAAGGTTGGGGTCGCGAGTTCGAGTCTCGTTTTCCGCTCAATGAAAAGCGTTTGAAGATTTAATTCTTTGAACGCTTTTTGCTTTTTATGCATAATGATGTTTCAATATGGAGATAGGTTAGGAATATAATACTTGGTTTTGCTTTGGTATAATTAATCTATCCGAAGTTGTTTTTTATAGTACAACAAATAGAAAAGTGGCTGTATCAAAATAAGAAACAAGCCTATGAGAGTTGAATATTTGAAATTAGTCTCTTACAGGGACAAGTATAGAAAGAGGGTGAAATCACATTGTGATTCACCCTCTTAGTGTTTTGTAATTGAATAGTCTGTTTATTTCACAATTTTCTGACCCATGGGCAGTACCTCTCTTCCTGCCAAGTCGTTTACGATTATTCCCGCCATCATATACCACGCTGCAAATGCACATATTATAAGGTCAATTGCTGCCAATGCTTTTAGCTGAGGGAAATAGAAGTGTTCTAACACTAAAAGAATGAAACCAATGAGTAGTGTGGCAAATGTAAATGTCATTGCTTTGTGTACACGTAGTGACGCTGCAAACATTATGGCTGTATATAGTGTCCAGCCAAGAAGATAGAATCCTAGATCTGAGGTGCTGGATGGATAAATACCATAATGGTTGAATAATTTGATTATGCTAAGACCAATCCAAAATGCTCCGTATGATACGAAAGCACTATAACCAAAGTTGTTTCCCATCTTCTGTTCTTGGAAGCCGGCAATCATTTGTGCTAATCCTCCGAAGATGATTCCCATAGCTATTACAGGACCCCAGTCCAAAAAACCAAGATTGTGTACTTGAAGTAAGAACGTAGTCATTCCAAAGCCCGCCAAACCTACTACTGCGGGATTTCCATTTTTCATTTTTTGAAATTGTTAAAATTGTTATTAAATTCGACGCAAAAATAGTCAATATAATTGTCAATAAATATCTATTGCAATTATTTAATTTCAAGGGTATTGTAGTGCTGTGCAGGGACTGTTATTTGTTGAATGTAATATGTAGAATCGCAACTTCAGATTTTGTGCCAATTCTGTGCTGGGGACCGGCCAAACCAATTCCGGAGGTGACGTATATGTTGGTATTGTCTTTCTTTTTATATCCGTATGCTACCTCGAATTTCATATTGGTGGCAATGTTTCCAGGGAATGACTGTCCGTGGTGAGTGTGACCAAATAAGGCAATATCAACTTTGGCATTTGTGTCCTCTGAAAGGTCGTATGGCGAGTGATTGAGTAAAAATACAGGCTTTGACATATCGACATTGTTATCTTGTAGGATTTGCTTTGTTGACAGGCGAGAGTCCATAACCCAATCTTCTCGGCCAATTATATAGAATGAACTGTCAACCATTATTGCGGTATCACGTAGTATTGTTATGCCAGCATCGTTTAAGAATTTTATTTTTTCTTCAGCTTCCAAGCGGTATTCGTGATTGCCGGGGCATGAATATACACCCAGTGGTGCGTGTAGTCTCTTCAGAATATTGCCTACATTCTGTTCTAAAAGTGGTTCTAAACTCGAGTCTATTATATCTCCAATCATCAGAATCAGATCTGCCTTTTGATCCATAATTAGGTTGACCATTCTATTGGCATCATTGTAATTGATGGTGTATCCCAAATGCATGTCGCCTACAACCAATACACGCAAAGAGTCATATTTGTTGCCATTTTTGTCTATATTGATATTTATATTGTTTACAGACGGGTTTTTGAATTCGAATCTTCCGTATGACAAAATAGATATTATTATAATCAGGATTGTTGAAAATATGATTAGACCCATTTTATGCGGTTGTCCTACAATCAGTCGCGGTTTGTTTAATTGTCGTTTAAATACTAAATAGAAGAAGTCGAAAAGGAAGAAAATTCCACCAAGGTAGATAATGAAAAGCATCCAGCTTGTGCCTAATACTCTGCCAAACTGAACAAGCGATGGGGGAAGGATACGATAAAAAAGAAATACCGTAATATATAATAAAAGTTCGCTTGCAAAGATGATTGTCCACAGGTTAAGCAATGGCTTATAATGTCTCAGGGATAATCTGCCTCTAAGAAAAACAAGTGGATTAAGAGTAAAATGCAATATGAGGGCTAATGTAAGCGCACGCATATATGAGAAAGAAATTAATTTAGTTGCTCGTCAAATCTATTACCACATATTCAGATTGGGTGCCAATTCTGAATTTGCCACCCCAAATGCCAAGGCCGGAAGAAACATATATATGTGTATTCTCCTTTTGTTTATAACCATGTGGAAGCTCAAAAAGTTTTTTAGTGACTAAAGATGCCGGAAATACTTGCCCGTAATGAGTATGTCCTGATAGTTGCAAGTCTATTCCTTCTTTAACTGCGTCATCCAGACGATTGGGCTGATGATCTAAAAGTATGGAAAAAGTTTTCTTGTCAATATTGTCTGTAATTTGGCTCAGCTCTTTGCGGTTTTTGTGAGAGTAGTCGTCACGCCCAATTATCGTTATACCGTTTGTTGTGATTGAAGAGTCGCGGAGAAGATTAATGCCGGACATTTTGAAAAAGTCAGAACTACCTTTAATCCCAGAAATATATTCGTGATTTCCTGTGCAAGCAAATAGGCCCATTGGGGCATTTATCTTTTGTAATTCTTTATGTAGTGATTGTGCCAGGACGGGCCTCAGTTGGTTGTCGATTAGATCGCCTGCTATTAACACCATGTCGGGCTTCTCTTTGTTAATAATTTTAACCCACTTCTTTAGCTCTTTCTTTGATATTGTATAACCTAAGTGCAAATCACTTACAGCAACAATCCTCAAAGGGTTGTCAATTTTTGAGCTGCTGATGGGGATATGAACTCTTTTCTTGTTGTGATAGTTTATATTGCCCAAGACAAGAAGTATTGATGTTACGCCAAAGAGTATTAATGTGGTTAAGCTATTATGTCTGAATATTGAGGTTATGGTATCTTTACTTGCAAATTGAAAGATATGAGCTGATAGCCTAAATATGTCTATAGCGAATACAAACAAAAAAAGATATAAAAAGGCAATCATCCATGAAGTGCCTAATTTGTATAATGTGCCGGCAGTGGAAATCGGCATACTCTCTCCAAAAGCAAAGAATATGAATGGAGAAACAAGTCCTATTAGCAATATTGTTATCATTGCAATGCGCATTATGTTACTTGCCGGCATAATTTGCCAAAGACTGTATGCTACATATATATTGCTGGATAAGTATAGAGTGAATATAGTTAAAAATGCAGTTTTCATCAGAAGATAATAATATTATTATTAAACCTAATTGTTTTATTTTATCTCCTCAAAGTCCACATCCTCAACATCAGTAGATTCAAACTTTTTTCGTTGTAAATCAAGTATTCTTTCTTCTTGTGTTTCCGGAACTTTTCTTTCTTGCTCCGGAGGATTATTATATCTGTTTTGTTGTCTTTGCTGCTGTTGATTGAAGTTCTTTTTATAAAGAAGCGTGAAAATAAGTCTTCTCACAATTCTGATAATCCATGAGAAAACAATAATAAACAGTATGAGTTTTAAAATATATCCCATATTAAGTTTTAAGTTGTTATATATTGCTATAGCGTAAAGATAGTATTAATGATTAATACTAATATATAGCTTTTGAAACATTAACGCAATTGGGTGGTTTCTTTTATGCTCTTTTAATTGTAAGCATTGAAATTAGTATATAAACCACCATACCAATTGCTACACCACTAATGCCCCATATTATTATAAAAACAATCATAGCAATAGCTGTTATTATTTGCCTTATTGCCGATTTAAGTGAAAAGCCTTTTAGTTTTAGAGAGAACATTGGAAGTTCAGAGACCATTAATACAGAAAAAACAATTACTAGAATTGCTGTTGCTGACACAAATAACGAGTTGTCTGTTTTTGGGGTTAGTTGCACTGCTCCATAGGTGAAACTGCTCCAGAATAGCCCATTGGCGGGTGTAGGCAAACCAAGGAATGATGTGGTTTGCCTGTCATCAATATTAAATTTTGCCAATCTGTACGCCGAAAAGGCCGGTATGATAAATGCTATATAGGGAATTATGGTACCCATAGGTAATTCAACAGTTGTTGATAAATTACCAAGCATCACAAACAGTGCTGAGGCAGGTGCCACTCCAAAACTTACAACGTCGGCAAGTGAATCTAATTCAACTCCCAATTTGGATGATACACCAAGTGCACGTGCGGATAGTCCGTCAAAGAAGTCGAACCCGGCTGCTGCTACAATCCAGATAAAAGAAGCCTCATAATTATGAGAGAAAGCCATAGCAATAGCTATGCATCCTGAAAAGAGATTGAGCAGAGTTATTATGTTAGGAATTTGTTTTTTCATCTTGTTTTATTGGTCTTTTGGGAAGACGTGCAAGCAAAGTCTTGTTTGCTCTCACTTCATCGCCCAATTGAACTAAAATTTCACTGTCGGCCGGTAGGTAAATGTCCATCCTAGATCCAAGTTTGATGAAGCCTAATGGATCGCCAATATGATAAAATTGTCCCTCTCTAACGTATGTGACTACACGTCGCGCTACTGCACCTGCAATTTGGCGTGTTAAAACCTTCTGATTGCAAGGTGTCTCAATGACTATATTACTACGCTCATTTTCGTGACTTGATTTTGGCAAATAAGCTGCATGATAGTTGCCTTTGTCGTGTGAATAGTGAGTAACTTTGCCGGTTACGGGCATCCAGTTGGCATGTGCATTAAAGAATGACATGAATATTGAAATCTGAATTCTTTCATCTTTAAAGAACCTATCTTCAAAAACCTTTTCAATTACAACTATCTTCCCATCAGTGGGAGCATTAACATAATTAAGCAGGTCGCCTTCATATTTGCGACGAGGCTTTCTATAAAAGTTTAAAGTCAATAAAAAGGAAACTATTGATACTGCCAATAGTGCGTATGTGAAAAAGCATTTCGAAAAGTTGTTTATAACCAGTATGTTTAACACTGTCAGAACTACTGCCGATATGTAAACAGCCCTTCTACCTTCTTTGTGAACAAGCATAGTTTGTATAAATATTTAATTAATAATAAATATATTTGTTGTTAGTTGTTGTGTATTCTATTGATTATGAGTTATCTCCTGATTGTAATGTTTCCAGGGTTCTAATTAACTGCAAAAATACATGTTTTATTTCATTATTTGTATAGTTTGCTGATTTAAAGTTGACTCATTATACTTTGTGCTGCCTTTATGTTTCATTTGTGCATATAAGTTTTTTATAAAAAGAACTTTAGTTTTGAATCTCACCGCTTTTTGATATAATAATATTAATTTTGTCGCTTTATATATTTGTATCAACTACAACCAATGGATTGGTGTTGTGCAATAAGCTTCTTTTTGTTTTGAAAATAGATTTAAAAAAAACAGCATATCCTGTCCTTATAGCGGTTTCATTGGCTCATGGACTCAACGACCTAATTCAGGGTATTATTCCGGCAATATATCCACAATTAGAACAAAAGTTTAGTCTTTCGATGACTCAAATTGGTATTATAACTTTGTGCTTTCAATTGTCGGCTTCTATATTTCAACCTATAGTTGGTATATATACAGATAAGCATCCCAAACCTTTTTCGCAGGTTGTTGGGATGTTCTTTTCAGCTATGGGGATAGTGGTACTTGCATATGCTCCTACTTACCTATGGATTTTGTTTGGTGTAACTCTTGTTGGCATTGGTTCTTCTGTGTTTCACCCTGAGTCTGCCCGGATAGCATTTCTTGCATCTGGGGGCAAGCGAAGCATGGCGCAGTCGATCTTCCAGATTGGAGGAAACACCGGTGTGGCAATTTCTCCACTATTAGTTGCTGCAATTGTAATACCTTATGGACAGAGGCATATTATCTGGTTTTTAATTGTTGCTGTAGTTGCCATAATCATAATGATATATATAGGGATATGGAGAAAGTGCGTAATACGTATTTCACAATCTACACCCCAAAAAGTGATAGCATCACCTAAGCTATCTCCTTGGAAGATTAGACTATCTGTATTTATTCTTTTACTCCTTATTTTTTCTAAGTATTTCTATTTTGCCAGTATCACTAGTTTCTTCCAGTTCTATACTTTAGACAAGTTTCACTTTTCGGAGGTTAGGGCACAGGTATATCTGTTTTATTTTCTTATTGCTGCTGCATTGGGAACTCTGCTAGGTGGCTACTTTGGCGATAAGTTTGGTCGCAAACCGGTAATTTGGTTTTCCATTCTCGGAGCTGCACCTTTCACCTTGGCAATGCCTTATCTCAATGAAACATTTACAGCAATATTTATTATAATTATTGGGCTAATTGTTTCATCAGCCTTTCCTGCCATTATTGTTTATGCTCAAGAGCTTATGCCTAAGAATTTAGGTATGGTTTCGGGTCTGTTTTATGGATTTGCATTCGGAATGGGTGGTCTTGGTTCGGCAGTTCTTGGTTTTGTAGCCGACCATACAAGTATTGCCTATGTGTATCATATCTGTTCCTATCTCCCACTTATTGGATTAATTGCTTATTTCTTGCCCAACCTAAAGAAGTTAGGATAAAACTTCTTTTTTTATTTTTTTCTATACATTTTTGTAACCAAAAGTGTGAGTTTGTTGTCCTATGAATGAAAACAAATTTACTTTACACTTTTTAAAATTACAATTATGGCTTTTTTAGACATTCTTATTCCGATTGTAGCTATTTTAGCTTCAGTTGCACTTCCAATAGCTACAGGTCTAGTACTTGGTTATACTTCGATGAAAAATAAACATAAAGAACGGATGGGACTTATATCACAGGGAATTATTCCACCTAATACGGAAGAGAAAAAAGCCAACCCCAATAGAATGGTCTCTCTACGCAATGGTATTGTTTTATTTGCCATTGGCATAGGGCTTGCCGTAGGGTTTATATTAGCACAGTATGTGTTTAATGATGGTGATAATATTCGTTTCTGGATCGTGGCTTCGAGCGTACTTTTGTTTTTGGGTTTGGGTTATGTGTCCTACTTTATGATAACTAAAGACATGTATGATTCTTCTGAAAAAGATACTTTAGAATAAAATCGCTTTGCACTTATGAACGAAAACCAACGTGTGCAACAAGTTCTTTTGGGCAATAGCTCTGCATTTGGTTACTTTGTTGAAATATACCAGCATATGGCAATTACCATTGCTTATAGGGTCTGTGGGAACATGCAGGATGCAGAGGATATTGTTCAGGAGAGCTTTGTTAAAGCTTATCGTAACTTGCATACATTCAGAAAGGATAGCAAATTTTCGTCTTGGTTTTATCGTATTGTGTATAATACAGCCATAACTCAAACTAAGTCACAAATGTGGATAAGAAATAGTGAAATTGATAGTGACAATGTTATACATTACAAGGATGATAATTTTGAGGATAAAATTGCTTCTGAAGAGCGTGTTCTAATGATAGAGCAGGTACTTAATCATATGTCAAAGGGTGATGCATTACTGCTCACACTATATTATCTGGAGGATAATACAGTGAAGGATGTGGCACAAATTACCGGACTTAATGAATCTAATGTAAAAGTAAGGTTATATCGTGCACGACATTTATTTAAGGAAATATGGTTGTCTCATTTCCAAATTACAAATGTTTGAAGTCTGTTTAATCACTGTTTAGATGCTATTTAAATACAAAAAACGCAATGAATTATATAACTAATAACAACAATATTGATAATGACGATGATGTAATGATTCGTCAAATGATGCATGAGTCTAAAAAGATGGCTCCTGAGAATCTTAAGTATCGTATAATGAATCAGATTGAGACAGAAGAGTTGCTGACTCGAAAGCGTCAGGGTGAGGTAAAGCCCTCGTCAAATCCACTCAAAAGTTTTTGGACTGTATTTGGTATAATGTATGCCGTTATTATATTGTTTACCTGTTATACCTTCTTCATTAAAGGTGTAGAGTATCTTAAATCCTCACAATTTATAAATATTGTTGTTTTTATATCTGCTGTCTTTTCTTTATATTGGCTAATGACTAGACTTGAAGAGTATTATTTGGGGAAGCGAATTAACAAAAAGTGAGAAGGGTTGCAATTTCTTCATAACTGTCTGCTACATAATCGGCACCGACATCAAGCAATCTATCCTTCCCAAAAGATGTGGTGAGGCCAATTACGGTACACCTTGCGGCTTTACCTGCAATGATGCCGTTTATTGAATCCTCTATTACCAGTGTTCCCGATGCTTTAGAGTTAGTCTTTTCCAATCCCAGCAAATATGGCTCTGGGTTGGGTTTGTGTCTTTTGGTGCTTTCTTCGCAAACTACCACATCAAATAATTTAGTGTGATTAAGTATCTCATTTGCTCTGCCTACTGAATATTGTGATGAAGATGTTACTAAAGCTGTTTTTAATTTACGTAAGTGCACTTTAGAGATGAAGTTGCTGAACCCATCAACAAATTGCAGATTATTATGAAGGATGTCAAACTGCTTGTTTTTTTCTTCAAGCATAGTGTTTATGGCTGCAACTTGGCTTACTTCATTGTAGATATATAGAAAGAAAGCTTCGTCAGAGCGCCCTACAAACTCCAATAGCTGCTCTTGGCTAATTTCTATCCCAAATGTTTTAAGAGCTAGCTCCATTGCTTGCAAGTGAAGTTTTTCGGAGTCAACTACAACTCCGTCCATATCAAAAAGTATTGTTTGAATATTCTTAATCATTGTTGTTTATTAAAATGCAGTTAAGGGTATTCAACAGCCGTTGCATTAAAATGTTTAATGTTTACATTTTTCTTTTTATTGGTCGTCCACCAATTCCGTATGTGAACATTATCACATGCTGATGCCCTTGAAAAAGGGGATTGTCCTTTTCAAAATTAAATATTTTGTATTTGTATTGAAGTGAAAGACGTCCGAATGGGGACTTTATAGATGTAAAAGGATCGGGCATATAATATTTAAAATCAATACCTATTCCAACTTGTGGATAGAATGAGTTTATTCTAAGTTTTTTTAGTCTTGGGTCTTCTTTCGAGTCCTCAGAGTCTGCCTCTACATTGGCATAGCCTATTCCTGCTAAAGGATAAATACTCCATCTTTTGTTTTCGAGTAATAAATATCCTGCATTGAGGGTGTAAGTTCCAATTGTGGAGTATGATTCTCGCATCCATGTGGTGTTGTTTACGTTTATGTCATTTGAGAGAGATTTGCTCATGAATCCCAATTCAAATTGTCCCAACACCTTTTTATATCTGTATTCTAAAATCATTTCCATTCCAATTCCAGTTCCATTTAGGATCTCGCCTAATTTGCCATTGTTGATGCCGGGACCAAATCCAAAATCCCAATAAAATCCCCAATCTGCTTCTGTGAATTCAAAGCGTATATCTTCGCGAACAATCTTGTCATAAGGACTATCCGGATGATTCTTTAGATATAGATTGGCAAGCTTATTAATGTTTTCAATGTGTGCCCTTCTCTCTGATGAATTGGCAGGCGACATATGTGCAATGTCGTTCAGCATCAGTATCAGAAAATCTTTATTTGCATCACCTTCCACTACTTCATTTATATCAATCTCCACAATATCGTGATAAGCCAAAATGCTTTCTCGTAATACCTGGCCAAGATTATCAGTTTGAGCCGAAGTGCTAACGTTGGCAGACACTGACTTATTAAAATCAACATCTAATATAAAATCCATTAGCGTGTCATATTCTCCAATGGCATACAGTAGATGAATATATTCCCAATTATAAAATGCCTTGAGCACTTCTCCGTTGTATTCATCTAAGAGTGCGTTTTTTACTTTGGCTGCTTCCAGTACGTTGCCATCTTTGATGTGGGTGCCAAGCAGACGACGTGCTTTGTTTACAAAATTAAAATCAGATTCATGATAATTCATGATTTCACTTCTGATATCTTCTTGTGAAAATGTTGGTATTGCTGTCAATAGCAGCAATGCTATTAACAATGGATAAGCTGTTTTCATATATGTATTATTTAAAAGTTGGTGTTACTTTTTTTCTTTTGCCCTTCTAAATATCAACCATCCGGCTGTAAGCAACATTAACAGCATGGATACATATGCAATGCTATCTGTAACTTTAATGCTACGTGGTTCAAACTTAAATTCGATTGTGTGATTTCCTGCGGGAATGGGCAGTGCACGAAGAGTATAGTTGACACGAAGCATCTCTGCCGGTTCTCCATCAATTGTTATTTGCCATCCTTTTGGGTAATATACCTCTGAAAAGACAGCTAACTCGGGCTTGCTTGAATTTGATTTATAAGTCAATATATTTGAGTCATACGAAACAAGTTCTATATGAGCAGTTGAATCTTTTGGAGTAACCACAAAGTCTGTCATCACCTTCTCAAATTGCTTGTCTGCCACTGCCTGTTTGTGCAAATCAATATCAAATAGCGCATCAATTTCGTCATCGGCGTTGTCCACAAACTTTATTTCATCTACAAACCATGCATTACCCATGGCGTATGGGTTTTCAACTGGAATTGTACCTTCTTGCCCCGGCATAATTACCCATTTGGTGTTCAGCATGTTCAGAACTTTAAACCCGTCAGCGTTAACTGAGTCAAGCGTTCCTTGTGTTTCAAAAATATCGTCTTGAAGTTGTCCTATTTCTGTCGCAAGGTGCACATCTATTATATCTTGATATCTACGAAGTTTAGCCGCATGATATCCTCCAATCACTTTATGGTAATATGGAGTTACTCCGTCATTGAAAGTGCTTGTAGCCATATTCAAAACGCGATAATATAGGGTGGGGTCTTGCAGTATATATTCATCAGCAGGTGTTTTTGCAAACATTTGTTGTTGACTTGATTTTGGAGTAAAGTCCGAATCGTTCAAATATCTCTTGTTCACATCCCACATATCTGCCAAACATAACACGGTAATTGCAACTACTGCCATTTGTGCTTTTAGCCTGTTGCTAATAAGTAACCATAAAATTGCGCTACCGATTGCAATGATGAAAAGACTTCTCCAGGCATCTGCTGTGAATATAGACATGCGTATCTCTTGCAGATTTGACATAATAGGTTGTATGTGCTCTGATGGTAATGACTGAAGTGCCTGCATTTCTGATGCCGAAACAAACGATGAGAAGAAGAGGTTTGGAGCAATGGCAAATACAAGTGATGCTCCCGCAGTTAGCCCCAGACTTGTGTATATTCCTTTTTTGTTTGCCAGAACACTCTTTGGGTTTTCTATAATCTCTTTTAGTGCCAATATAGCAAGCAGTGGCATGGTGAATTCTGCCACGACAAGAATTGAAGAAACGGTCCTAAACTTATTATACATCGGTACAAAATCTATAAAAAAGTCAGTTAGTGGCATAAAGTTCTTGCCCCATGACAGCATTATTGAAAACATGGTCCCCGCAAGCAGAGCCCACTTCATGGGGCCCTTCACTATAAATAATCCAAGAATAAATAGAGTTAAAACGAAAGCACCAACGTATACAGGACCTGACGTGCCTGGTTGGTCTCCCCAATATTGTCCAATCTGTTGATATATCTGATGATATTCGGGTCGTGCTTTTTTCATCGCTTTTTCGTTGAGCGATAATGGCACTGATGCGCCTCCTTTAGTATTGGGTACCAGTAGTGTCCAGGTTTCGCCTACGCCATAACTCCAGGCAGTGATATAATCTCTTTCTAATCCGTTTGAAGACTTATTCTCGGCCCCGTGATGCGATAGTTCCGATTTGCCACGCATTGTTTCCTTAGAATATTCGTATGTGTGATAGAGATTGCTGGAATTTGCTGCCACTCCAATTATTCCGGCAATTGCTACTACTGCTGTTGCTTTTAGAAAGTCCGGTAATGTTTTGTTTTTGATTGCATCTGCCAGGTAGGCTAAAACCATGAATAACATCATGAACAAGAAATAATAGCTCATCTGTATATGATTGGATGATATTTGAAATGCCACAAATATCATAACCAATAGTCCGCCCAACAAGTATTGCTTTCTGTAAGCATACACAAGCCCTGCAATGGTAGGTGGGATATATGCAAGTGTAATGAACTTCCATATATGTCCTGCGGCAATAATGATGAAGAAATATGATGAAAATGCCCACACTATTGCCCCCAATGCACTGAGCAATGGAGATGCTCTGAAGGCACGCATCAGAATGTAAAAGCCCAACATCATTATAAACACAAGATATACATAGTTGGGAAGGAAAAGTGTGTAAGCCTTCTTTGCCAGATCTTGTGGTTTGCTCGAATCGTAGGTAGGGCTCATCTGATATGATGGCATACCACTAAACATTGAGATATTCCACCGTGTACGCTCTCCGTCATGACGTTGCATATAGTCGCGTTGTTCTTGTCCTTGTCCAATGGCTGCAAGTGAGTCATGCTGTGTAATCACTCGTCCATCCATTACTGCCGGAGCAAAATAAACAAAGGATATCAATATAAACGCCACAATTGCTATTAAGTCGGGCAAAACTTTTTTCAATTCAAAAGACTTCATCATTGTCGGTTGTAATTTTGTTTAGTTCGCAAAGTTAACAGATTGTTTGTTGACTACAATAAAAAAAGCAGTATGTAATAGTTCCATACTGCTTTTTAGAATCCATAAAAATTGTGTTGTGTATTTTATACTATCTCTGCGCCGTTTGCTAGTTTATCAGAAGGACGAACCAGGGTTAGTGTTCCGTCAGGATTTTCTGCTGACAGAATCATACCTTCACTCATTATTCCGCGCATTTTGCGAGGAGCAAGATTGGCAATAAATAGCACCTGTGATCCAACCAGCTCTTCGGGGTTGGGGTAGTATTGTGCTATTCCAGAAAGAATAGTTCTTTGTTTCAATCCATCGTCAAGCAAAAAGCGAAGTAACTTATCTGCCTTTGGAACTTTTTCACACTCTAAAACTGTGGCAGACCTGATATCAATCTTTGTAAAATCGTCAAACTCTATGGTCGGCTTAATTGGCTTAGCTTTTTTGTTCTTTGCTTCATTTGCTTCGTTAAGCTTCTTAGTGTCCAAAAGCTTTTGAACTTGTTTTTCGATAGTCTCATCTTCTATCTTCTCAAACAGAAGTTCTGCCTTGCCTAATTCATGCCCCTCAGGGATTAAGTCAAAACTAACCAATCTATCCCATTCCAACTTATCAATGTTTAGGAAGCGGTATATTTTTTCGGTTGAGAAAGGAATGAATGGCTCAAATGCAATAGCAAGGTTTGCTACTATTTGTAGGGATAGATTGAGAATAGTAGCTGTACGATCTAGGTTTGTTTTTGCAACTTTCCAAGGCTCAGTATCAGCAAGATATTTATTGCCGATGCGAGCTAAATTCATAGCTTCTTTTTGTGCTTCGCGGAAATGGAATCTATCCAAATTGCTTTCTATTGCCTGTTTTATTTTTTTTGCCTCATCGATGGTTTCTTTATCATAGTCGGTGAGCTCTCCAACAGCTGGAACTTTGTTGTCGAAGTATTTGTTGGTCAGAACTAATGCACGATTAATGAAGTTGCCAAGAACTGCCACAAGTTCATTATTGTTGCGTGCCTGAAAGTCCTTCCAAGTAAAATCATTATCCTTTGTTTCGGGTGCATTTGCTGTTAAAGCATATCTTAATACATCCTGCTTGCCGGGAAATTCATCCAGATATTCGTGCAACCATACAGCCCAGTTTCTAGAGGTTGAAATTTTATCTCCTTCAAGGTTTAGGAACTCATTGGCAGGAACATTTTCTGGTAATATATATGACCCCTCGGCCTTTAGCATTGCAGGGAATACGATGCAGTGAAACACAATATTGTCTTTGCCTATAAAGTGTATTAGTTTTGTGTCTTCATCTTTCCACCATTTTTTCCAGTCATTGGGCAGCAACTCTTTAGTGTTTGAGATATATCCAATAGGAGCATCAAACCACACGTAAAGCACTTTCCCTTCTCCACCTTCAACAGGTACCGGAACTCCCCAGTCAAGGTCGCGACTCACGGCACGTGGTTGCAAACCAAGATCTAACCAGGATTTGCATTGTCCATATACATTAGGTTTCCATTCTTTATGTCCCTCAAGAATCCACTTACGCAACCACTCTTCGTGTTTATCCAAAGGCAGATACCAATGTTTTGTTTTTCTCTTCACGGGAACACTTCCGCTTAATGTAGATTTGGGATTTATCAAATCATTGGGACTTAATGAAGTGCCACACTGTTCGCATTGGTCGCCATATGCGTTTTCGTTTGAGCAGTGAGGGCAAGTTCCGGAGATATATCTGTCGGCCAGAAACTGATTAGCCTCCTCGTCATAATATTGCTCCGATTCATTTTCCAGAAACTCGTTTTTGTCATAAAGAGTTTTGAAAAAGTCAGAAGCTGTTTCTTTGTGAATATCTGTAGTAGTGCGAGAGTATATGTCGAATGAAATTCCAAGTCTTTCAAACGAAGCTTTGTTTAGCTCATGATATCTATCCACAATATCTTGTGGAGTTACACCCTCAGCACGAGCTTTTATGGTAATAGGTATACCGTGCTCGTCCGAACCACCTATGAATAAAGTCTCTTCTCCTTTTAGTCGCAGGTAGCGGGCATATATATCTGATGGAACATAAACACCGGCAAGGTGACCGATGTGAACCGGACCATTTGCATAAGGCAAAGCTGATGTAATAAGCGTACGTTTGAATTGTTTTGACATAATTTGAATAGTAGTTAGGGCTTTTTGTGAGGTTGTTTACTTTAGCAACTTCACATAGAACCATATATTGTTGTTTTTTAGAGATGCAAAATTACAAGAATTTATTCTAAAAACCTTAGTACCAACTGAAATAGTTTAAAGCTCTAATATATGTAATATTTCTTTTTGATTATCGATTAAGCATTAACTTTGTAAACTCAATATTAATCGATATGAAAAATAAAATTATAACAGTAGGGTTAACTCTTACTGCGGTGCTATCGGCTTCGGCACAACAAAAACCAAATGTGGTGTTTATAATTGCTGATGATCTTGGGTATGCTGATCTAAGTTGTTTTGGGCAAAAGAAGTTTCAAACGCCTAATATTGACAACTTGGCTTTAAATGGACTAAGATGCACAAACACATATTCCGGAACTACGGTTAGTGCTCCTTCAAGAGCAAGTCTGATGACGGGGTTGCACACAGGGCATACACCTATAAGAGGAAATAAGGAGTTGGCACCTGAGGGGCAGTTTCCACTTTTTGAGGATACTTATTCGCTATTTACATTGTTTAAAAGTGCCGGATATAAAACCGGTGCGTTTGGTAAGTGGGGCTTGGGTCAGCCCGGCTCAGTGGGTGATCCAAACAATCAGGGTGTGGATGACTTTTTTGGATATAATTGTCAATTGCTGGCGCACAACTATTATCCCGATCACTTATGGCACAATCAAACAAGAATAGAACTACCTGATAATGACAATGGGGCTTTTGGAACCTATTCTCAGGATTTGATTCAGAAATATACGATAAACTTTATTCGTGAAAATAAAGACGAGCCCTTCTTTTTATTTGTTCCTACTGTAGTGCCACATGCAGAGCTGATTGTGCCTGAGGATTCGATAATTCAGTATTTCAGAGGCAGGTTTGAGGAAGAGCCTCATCAGGGCACAGACTCCGGCCCACACTTTAGAAAGGGGGGATATATGTCGCAAGATTATCCAAATGCAATGTATGCTGCAATGGTAACCCGACTTGATAATTATGTAGGCGAAATTGTAGGCGAACTTAAGAAACAGGGAGTTTATGAAAATACTTTGATAATTTTCACTAGCGACAATGGACCTCATCAGGAGGGTGGCAATAATCCTGACTTTTTTAATAGTAATGGAGTTTTTAGAGGATATAAACGCGACTTGTATGAAGGTGGAATAAAGGTTCCCACAGTTGTGTCTTGGATTCAGAATGTGCCTGCAGGTGAACAAACAAATCTTACTTATGCTTTTTGGGATTATCTGCCCACATTTGCAGAGCTTTTGGATTTGAATATTGAACATGAAATTGACGGAATTAGTGTTCTGCCTACTTTGTTGGGACAAGAGGGACAAAAAGAGCATGATTATTTTTATTTTGAGTTTCAGGAGTTAGGAGGCAGGCAGGCCGTAGTTAAGGATAATTGGAAGCTATTGCACCAAAATATCCGCTCCGGTGGCACATTTGAGCTTTACAATCTTGCTTCTGATCCGGGAGAAAATCATAATGT
>CAZHWC010000034.1:0-1654 GCA_964535975.1 uncultured Proteiniphilum sp.
AAGATGTGAGTTTAGCCAATTATTTGGCAGTTTATAAATATCTACACTAGCTCCGGGAATGTGCTTTCCTGAAACTCTGTCAACAACAAAAAATTCATATTCATTATTATCAACAGCTCTAGAAAAGAGAGATAAATCTGAAACGGAGAACACCAGTTTTGACTCCTCTGTTTTTGACAAACCACCCTCATCACTGTTCAGCAACATATACACACCCGGCTTGTCTATTGAAATTTCAAAGTCATAGTTATTGAAAAGATACTCTTCAGATGCAGGAAAACTCAAATCAATATCTTTGATAAAGGTGCTTTTATCCTTCAATAATCTTTGTCTGTTATAATTATTCTCTAAAACAGCAACTGAAGATTCCACGCTGTATAGCTTTAATTTAAGCGATGTGAGGTTTCGATATGATATACTAAACTTCTTATCACCTTCAATGGGAAACGTTCCACTTCCTGAGAGTGTAAATCTGGAGGAAACAAGATTGTTTAATTTATTCTCTAATAGTCCAATTCGTTCATATTTAGGATACTTATCTATGTATTGCTTAAGGATGTCATATATTTCTTTTGTGTATTGCAAGTTTTCATCAGAGTGTGCTCTGCTAACTTTTTGATTAAGCAACGTAGTTAATTTGTCGACTATCTCTACACCAAGCGGGCTGTCATACCACTTTTGAAGCATTCCTCTCAAAAACTTTTCTGAATACTTTTCATAATAGGTTGGCAGTATTTGCAAATAGTCCAGCTTTTGTAACTCAACGAACAAAACGGACTCTTGCATTCCTCTATTCACAAGCGATGACAGATAATCTCTATATGCCTCCAGTACCCATATATTATACTCTCTTGGCCCAGCATTAAATTCAATATCTATATATGAATCTGTAGATGCAAACAAGTCTTCAACACTAATTTTCTTACGACTTAACACCCTGCTCAAATCCATATCTGAACTTAATTTCTTCAGAATGTCAATACGTCTTTGAGAAAGAAAATCATACATCGTGGGAAAGTAACTTCTCGACGATTTACCCAGAGAGACAACAGCGTCATATTTTCCAACATCAACACCCTCCAGATTTTTTACATCTTCAACTGATGCATTCATATGCTCTACTACTTTGTTGTAGAATATATTTCGTGTCCACTCTTTCATATCGTCGGGCACAAAATCTCCAAGGTCGGTCTTCTTTGAAATCTCCCATGAGCTGCGCTGGTAATATTGTATGTACATTTCACCAAGCATAGAATGCATAACAGACTTTTCAACACTGTTGTTGCTGCTATCAATCATTTGATTTAGCTTATGAAAGATATATGTGTCATTTTCGTAATCAATATTCAGTTCATACTTGGCAAGATGTATTACTGCCTTTATTGCCTGAGGATGATTTGAGTCAGAAATGGCCTTCAATAGAATATTATTTACTTCTGCCGCAGCAGATTTGGGAAGAGACTTTCTTTCAAACTCGTCAACCTTCTTCCAGTTATCAATGTATTCCATAGTCTTTTTGTTTTGAGAAAATATCGTTGTAAAAACCATAAGGCCAACAGCTATCAAAAAAATATACTTCTTCATAATCATGTTTGTTTTGTATTAAATATATGATGGTATAGATTAAGATTGGTTTAATTGAATATTGATTATT
>CAZHWC010000034.1:1754-24201 GCA_964535975.1 uncultured Proteiniphilum sp.
CACTTGGAACTATTAAAAAGCAAAACAGTTTGTATCAGAATAATAAATAAGTCTCTGAGAATTGAGTATTTGGAATTAAGCTCTGATAGGGGTAAGAATAGAAAGGAGGGTGAAATCACATTGTGATACACTCTCCTTTAGTTTATGATCAGCTTATAGCTAATCTTTGTGATTCTAAATGTTGGTTACTCTTCACCACCTTCTGATTCGTCTTTAGCAGCAACGGCAACTTTAATTGCACCTTCTACTCCATCATTATCTTTAACAGTAATAGTAGCTTCTCCTTCTGCAAGAGGCTTGATAGTAACTTTTGATTCTTCGATAGAAACTTCTACGATACCCTCATTATTTACAGTAAAAGTGAAAGGAGCTGTTCCGTTTTTAACGTCAACTTCAGCATTTTCTCCTTCTACTACTAGCTCAACAGCATCTTTGCTGAATCTTAGTACTTCTACTACATCATCATCTTTGTCACATGCCACAAAAACTAGTGCTACCATCATTAGCACGCTCATTAAAACTGATAACTTTTTCATTTTAAATTAGTTTGTTTATTAAGAAATTAATTGTTTAAATAAAACGACTTTACACTGGCTGCCTAAATTCGAAAAATGTGCTGTCGTTTATTATATAGATGCAATAATGCAGAAAACGATGCATAAGAAACATGTTTTTAAAATTACTTAACAGCGCAAAAATGTGCAGATATTAAAAAATGGTGATAAAAAACAACATACTTAATGCTTTATCTTAAAGTATTTTAGAAAGATAGATCTGGAGTAGATTTGAGGATTTTGGATCGAACAAAGGTTAACATTAATTTGCAATATAATTCTTCATTTTTCAATAGTCACGAGCCAAGGCGCATGGTGGATTTAGCTCTCTTCCGATACCATATCTGGCTTTTACCCATCCATCATGATCCCACATCTCTGTCTTTCGTCGCTTCCTATCAAAATCCCAGAACGCTTTAATCTCATACTCTATAACTTGTCCGTTCATTGATAGACTCACCCAGTTATAGCTACCATCTAGGTGGGAGAACTTAATACTGAATATAGGATACTCTTCAAGCTCACCATCCATATTTATAAACAATCGCTTGGGGTTCTCAATCCTAAGAAAAGACAAGCCAGTATAATATTCAGGGTTGATGCTTTTAATAATATTAGAAGCTTTTGAAAATGCATCTTTTTCTGAAATGTTTTTTTGAGGTACACCCAACATTCTATTAGTAAAACTAAGCAACTCTCCCGTACTATCATTAACTACAAAAGATACATAGGGTGCATCAAACTCTTTTGGAGCTAAACGCTGAAAACGAAAAATACACACCTCCTCATCGTTTCGCCTCTCAACACTATTTTCGACCAATCTAATATTAAGTGGGACACCAAGAAGCTCAATCCAATCAAACTTGACGTAATCTATATATTTCGTTTTTCTTTTATTCATCTCTAATTAATATTCACCGGGTTTATTATCCACAAACCCAAACAAATAAATACAAAGATATATCTAAAACAGTCAATGCCTAGATAATCATTTTGCAAAAGGGGGACAAACTTAATCAAAAAAATTAAGATTTCATCTAAAAAAAAAGGTCACCTCACACGAGATGACCTCTTTTGCTAAATAAAGCTTTCGCGATATTAAATCCTACGGTTAAATGATTGTTTTAGGTTATCGCCAGCAAAGGTAAGGCACTTTGCATAACCTGCAAACTATTTTTCTATGCTATAAAGCACATTTTCTGTTTTTAATAATATAAGCATTTATAAAACCATACAACACTTGCATAGACCTTTATCATATTATATAAATATGATAACTATCCACATAAACAATAAAAGTAAGAGGGTGAAATCACATTGTGACAACACCCTCTTACAAAATCTTGGCAATTGAAAATCTTATCTTCTTAGACCTAGTTCTTTAACAATTGCACGGTATCTTTCGATATCACTAGCAATTAGATAGTCCAGTAAACGACGACGCTTACCAACTAGAATTTTCAATGAACGTTCAGTGTTATAATCTTTTCTGTTTGACTTCAAGTGTTCAGTCAAATGCGAAATACGGTACGAAAACAATGCAATCTGCGCTTCAGGTGAGCCAGTATCAGTGTTAGACTTTCCGTACTTTGCAAAGATTTCCTGCTTTTTTTCAGAATTTAAATACATAAAAGTTGTTTGTATAGTTTATAAAATCTTTTAAGGTTGCAAAGATATATCTATTTTCTTAGACTACAAATAGTTTGCCTGCTAATTATTACGTCTCAATAGTTTGTTACTTAGCTTTTTGATTGCTTTATTGATCTCTAAGTCGGGCTCAATAACATTATAATCACCCCAAAAATTTGGGTTAATGAAATAATCAACCTCTTCTGCAATGATGTCTGTAGATCGAATGCGCTCCTTACGAGGAAACTTACTAATTCCCTCATCATACCTATCTGTAACCGCCATCTCTGCACCAATACTATAATGCGTGCTAAACAATCCAAACAACCTGTTAGTCCATCTTACTTTGAAAGAAACATTGGCACTGCTATAATCAAAATACCACTTTCCGTTACTCTCAATATAATTTGCGACATAGCTTGCCTCAATAACCTCCACCTTCATCTTAGGAGGCTTCTTGCGAATAAACACCGCTGCAGCATCCTTTCTGTCCTCCACATTCATATTAAATTCTATCCGAGAAATAGCTTTAGAATCAGCATCAATATACAAAGTTCCTCTAAATAGAATATCTGTAATATAAGCATGTGGCTCGAACCATATAACATAGTGAGACTTATTGTTTATATTAATCATTCTTTCAATGTGGAATGAATATTCAGCACAATCGTTGTTGAAAATAATCAGAGGATGCTTCGCCACATCAAGCATTATAGCAGTATTGATACCTCCTTGAAACTTCATCAAAATGGTATCTCTGGCAGAAACATCAGTTGCCTTGCGACCTATAAATATTTTGGCTTGATCCGGACTATATCCCGTATAAGAGGACTTGTATATATCTAGGACAGCTTCGACCAATGATATATAATTTGAGTTCTTTTTAATATGTTCCCTGTAAAAGGCAATATTCATATTTGCACTTGATGGATAGTTCTTAGATATTAAATCAATTGCTTCTTTAACAATACTCAGCCCATCTCCCGACACAACATGAAGTTCGTTTAGATTAATCAATGAAGGTGCAAGAAGGATATCCTTATTAGGATTATCAACCAAATCTTTTACTTTAACTTTATTATTTTCATAACCCAAATAGCGAACAACTATATCTGAATCAATAAACGATGAAGGCACAACCAAACTAAAGTGTCCGTCGGCATTAGACACACTTGAAATATTACTACCATCTAGAAGTATATTGGCATTAACAAGAACTTTTTTTGTGTCTGTTGCAACAACTCTTCCCTTTAACAATATAGTCTGTTGCTGAGAAACATCATACTGTTTTCCCCATGTATGAAAAAAGAGAAAAAACAACAACCAAAATATTATTAGCTTTAAATTTTTCATTACCCCCTTTTATTACTGTTTATAAAAACAACTACAAGATAAACATTGACAAGGAAAAAAACAAATTATACAACCATTTTTAGACGAAACAATAATAATATATAACGTTAATATTGAACAGCTAATAAGTAAATTGCAAGTTATTTCGAGTTTAATATGTAAATTTGTATCTCATTGAAAATTTAAATAAAGAAAATGGTTCACAAATACGATTTTCTAATCGTCGGATCCGGAATAGCAGGTATGAGCTACGCTCTAAAAGTAGCCAAATATGGCAAAGTAGCTCTAGTAGCCAAAACAAAATTGGAAGATGGCAATACATACTATGCCCAAGGTGGCATAGCCTCTGTAACCAATCCCTGGGATAATTTCGAGAAACATATAGACGACACTATAGACGCAGGTGCGGGTTTATGCAACAGAGATGTTGTAGAGAAAGTAGTTAAAAATGCTCCTGAGCAAATTATGGAACTTGTTAAATGGGGCGTGAACTTTGACAGAGATGAAGATGGATACTTCGACTTGCACAAAGAAGGAGGACACTCTGAGTTTAGGATTTTACATCATAAGGATAATACGGGAATGGAAATTCAGACCAGTCTCATTAAGGCAATAAGACGAAATCCAAACATAGATGTTTACGACAATCATTTTACAATTGAAATACTTACCCAGCATCATCTGGGAAAGATTATTACAAACAACACACCCAATATAGAATGCTATGGTGCATACATACTAGACTTGCAATCGAACGTTGTGCACACCTTTCTGTCAAGAGTAACCATGATGTCAACAGGAGGCATCGGATGCATATATAAAACTACAACAAACCCACTAGTTGCAACAGGCGATGGCATTGCAATGGTTTCGCGTGCCAAGGGAGTAGTCAAGGGTATGGAGTTTGTACAGTTTCATCCTACTGCTCTTTATAAGCCGGGAGTGCACCCATCGTTTCTAATTACAGAAGCAATGAGAGGGTATGGTGGTGTGTTAAAAACTAAAGATGGAAAAGAGTTCATGCACAAGTATGATCCAAGACTGTCATTGGCTCCTCGTGATATTGTGGCACGTGCAATAGACACCGAAATGAAAAACAGAGGAGAAGACCATGTTTTTCTCGATGTAACCCACAAGTCACCAGAAGAAACAATAAAGCACTTCCCTACTATTTATAAAAAATGCATGGAATATGGTATTGATATTACTAAGGAAATGATTCCTGTTGCACCTGCTGCTCACTATCTTTGTGGGGGCATTGATGTAAACACTGATGGAGAAACAAGCATAAAAAGACTGTATGCAAATGGCGAATGCTCATGCACTGGATTGCATGGTGCCAATAGGCTTGCATCAAACTCATTAATTGAGGCTGTGGTATTTGGAGATGCAGCAGCAAAGCACTCAATTCCAATCTTCATGAACTATGAGTTCCGTGAAGATATTCCCAATTGGAATGCAGAAGGCACCACATCTTCTGAAGAAATGGTTTTGATTACTCAGAGTTATAAGGAAGTTGGACAGATAATGTCAACCTATGTTGGAATAGTTCGTTCAGATATTCGTCTGAAAAGAGCCATGGACAGGCTGAACATTCTATTCAGAGAAACAGAAAATCTTTTCCAACGCTCGGTTGTAACCCGCGAGATATGCGAACTAAGAAACATCATTAAAGTGGGATACCTTGTAATCAAACAGGCAATGGCACGAAAAGAGAGTCGTGGACTACATTACACTATTGACTATCCAGACAAAAGTCCTAACTCGGAAATATAATATCACATTAAGAATAAAACCTATTCGCCAAATTAAACGTTTATAAACTTTAGTGTTTTGAATAAATATATCAACATAAAAGGTAAGCTAATTGACCTCTCGACCCCCATAGTGATGGGAATTATCAATATAACCCCCGACTCATTCTATTTAAATAGCAGAAAACAAGGAATTGACGATGCGTTAAGACAAGCAAGAAAGATACTAGATGAAGGCGGATCAATAATTGATATTGGTGGACAATCTACATCACTTACATCTACCCCTCTAAGTGCTCAGGAAGAACTTAAAAGAGTGGCACCAGTTTTAAAGGAGTTAAGAAGGGAATTCCCTGAAGTTATTATCTCTATTGACACCTTCTATTCGGAAGTGGCACGTGCAGCGGTAGAAGAGTATGGTGTAAATATTATAAATGATATCTCCGGGGGGCAAATTGACAAAATGATGTTTGAAACAGTTGCCAGACTAAATGTTCCATATATTTTAATGCATATGCTCGGCACGCCTCAGACAATGCAGCAATATACTGATTATGACAACATGATAAGAGAAATACTATTTTATTTCTCCGAAAAAGTTACAAAGCTAAACAGACTTGGAGTAAACGACATAATCATCGACCCGGGTTTTGGATTCAGCAAAACACTGGAACAGAATTATGAACTAATGACAAATCTGAAATATTTTGATATCTTTGAACTGCCGCTATTGGTTGGAATCTCAAGAAAGACTATGATATATAAACTCTTGAACACTACAGCCTCAGACAGTTTAAACGGAACAACGGCACTAAACTCATACGCACTACAATCAGGGGCCAATATACTGCGTGTGCATGACACAAAGGAGGCTATGGAATGTATAAAGATTTATGAAAGGATAAAAAGTAACACCCCCAAATAACAATAATAAATATGCTGGAGCATTTTGGAATAAAAGACTTATTAGACATTATATTGGTCGCCTTTCTACTTTACTATTTATTCAAAATGGTGAAAATATCAGGAATGCGTCCTTTATTCATAGGTCTTGTTGTATTTCTTGTGATATGGGTTATCGTATCGCGAATACTCAACATGGTTTTATTAGGTTCCATTCTCGATCAATTTGTAAACATTGGTCTTATATTGGTCGTCATACTATTTCAGGATGAAATACGAAGATTTCTAATGTCATTGGGCTCAAAGAAAGGATGGCGTTTTATTGCTAAACTATTTGTACAAGGCAACAAGCAACAAAAGGATATATCTCACGTCACATCAATTGTATTGGCATGTATGAATATGGCAAAAGTAAAAACGGGAGCTCTGATTGTAATTCAGGATGACATGCTTTTGAGTCTCTACGAGCAAACGGGAGAGATAATAAATGCAGATGTCTCCTCAAGACTTATTGAAAACATATTCTTCAAAAATAGTCCATTGCATGACGGTGCCACCATCATTGTTGGCAATAAAATTAAAGCTGCTGGATGTATTCTACCTATTTCCCAAAATCCTAATATCCCCAAAAGTCTTGGTTTAAGACATAGAGCAGGATTAGGTTTGACACAAGAAACAGATGCAAGAGTAATTATTGTGTCTGAGGAGACAGGCAAAATTTCCTTCGCTCAGGAAGGAAGATTAAAAATTAACGTAAATCCTGAAGAGCTACAACAACTTATTCTTGCTGAATAATAAATACCTTCCTCTTTCTGAGAAGAGAAAGGACACAAACTATTATGATTTTAAAAACCATATCAATAATAAACTACAAGAACTTATCGCAAGTAGAATTAGAGTTATCCCCAAAGATCAACTGCTTTGTTGGCAATAATGGAATGGGAAAAACCAACCTGCTGGATGCTGTTTATTATCTTTCATTCTGCAAAAGTTATACCAATCCTATCGACTCTCAAATAATAAATCACGAGAGTGATGTCTGTATGATTCAGGGTAAATATATCTTAGAGTCTGACAAAACAACAGACATATATTGTGGACTAAAAAGAAGACAAAAGAAACAATTTAAGAGAGATAAAAAGGAATATGAGAGATTGTCCGATCACATCGGACAAATACCATTGGTAATGATTTCACCGGCGGATATAGAAATCATACAGGGAGGAAGCGAAGAGCGTCGCAAGTTTATGGATATTGCAATCTCTCAGTTTGACAAAGAATATATGCAAGCTCTAATCAAATACAACAAAGCATTACAGCAACGAAATGCGTTGTTAAAAATGAGAGAGCAACAAACAGACCCAACCCTATTTCAAATATGGGAAGAACAAATGGTTGAAGAAGCAGAGCTCATATACAATAAACGTCAAGAGTTCATAAACAAGTTCACACCAATTTTCAATCACTTCTACAAAACAGTCAGCACCTCAAGTGAAGATGTCTCCTTTCAGTATATATCTCAGTTACAAGATGGAGATTTTGCAGAAATGCTGGTTGCCAACCGACATCGTGAAATGATTCTTGGACACACAACTGTAGGAATACATCGTGATGAACTGGAAATGTTGCTGGATGCATATCCAATAAAAAAGGTGGGTTCACAAGGCCAAAACAAAACTTATTTTGTAGCTTTAAAGCTGGCACAGTTTGACTATCTGCGCTCAACCGGAAGCAAGACACCAATTCTGCTTCTTGATGATATATTTGACAGATTGGATGCAAATCGCGTAGAAGAAATAATAAAGCTGGTATCAGGTGATGAGTTTGGACAGATTTTTATATCAGATACTAACCGTGAATCATTTGACAAGATATTGGAAAGAATCGGAAACAACCATCATATATATTCCGTTGAAAATGGCAATATAGAAAGAATAAACGAGTAAGATATGATAGACAAAAAGAATGCACAACCTATTTCAGAAATGCTCTCAGACTTTCTGAGCAGCAACCCAAAACTTAAAATATCTCTGGCAGAACATCGAGCCATAGCTGCATGGAGAGAGCTTTTGGGCGAGGGTGTGGCACAATACACCAAAAACATATACTTCAGACGCAATGTGCTTTTTGTTCAGCTCACCTCATCAGTGTTAAGAGCAGAACTACTTATGAACAAACAAAACCTCATCAACAGAATAAACGAACAAGCAGGCATGAACGTAGTAAAAGATATCGTAATGAGATAATATCCTCTCTCTCATAACTATTTTTTATTTTCGTTCCAATAATAACTGTCAGGATATATCCTCTTCCCAAAAATTGCTTTACCCATAGCTTGGTTACTGTCAATCTTGACGATACTTCTCAATAGCCTGTCGATATATATCATTTCCCTTATAATCAACAGCCACCACAACCGGCAACTCTCTCACCTCCAATTTTCTGACAGCTTCTGTTCCCAATTCATCAAAAGCAATAACTTCTGCGCTCAAAACACACTTAGCCATCAAAGCAGCAGCACCACCTATTGCAGCAAAGTAAACCCCTGTATGCTCTATAATTGCATTTATCACATCATCATTACGAGTTCCTTTACCAATCATCACTCTCAATCCATTAGCAATAAGTGTAGGCGAATAAAGGTCCATGCGTCCACCGGTAGTTGGTCCCACCGAGCCTATTGGCTGACCGGGCTTTGCAGGAGCAGGTCCGGCATAATATACAACCTGACCCTCAAAATCAAATGGCATCTGCTCACCTCTCTCCAACATCTCAAACAAACGTTTATGAGCAGCATCACGAGCAGTATATATAGTTCCCGAGATATAAACCATATCACCGGCATTAAGTGACTTGATTATATCATCAGTAAATGGTGCAGTAAGTATTATTTTATTAGATTTATTATTATCCATAATTGTTATATATTTTATCTCAATGCGCTACAGCTCACCCTCAGCATGCCTGTTAGCATGACAGCCTATATTTACGGAAACAGGCAAACCTGCAATATGAGTAGCACTAGTAAGAATGTTCACCCCCAAAGCTGTTGTGCTTCCACCAAACCCTGCAGGACCAATTCCAAGCTTATTAATCTCATCCAATAATTCAGCTTCAAGTGCGGCAACATCAGGATCAGAATTTTTATCATCCAACGAACGCAACAAAGCTCTTTTGCTAAGATATGCAGCCCTCTCCATAGTACCACCCACGCCCACACCCACAACTATAGGCGGACAAGGATTTCCTCCGGCTGAAGTAATAGTATCAATCACAAAACGCTTCACACCCTCAATTCCTTCACTTGGCGTTAGCATTTTCAATGCACTCTTATTCTCGCTGCCAAAACCCTTCGGCGCAACTGTGATATGGAAAACATCATCAGGCACCATCTCATAATGTATTATTGCAGGCGTGTTATCTTTTGTATTAACTCTTTTAAAAGGATCTCCAACAACAGACTTTCTAAGATACCCCTTTTCGTATCCTTGTCTCACACCCTGATTAATAGCATCTTCAATAAAGCCATCTTCTATTTGAACATTCTGCCCCATCTTCACAAATACCACAGCCATGCCCGTGTCCTGACACATTGGCGAACGCTCCTCACGAGCAATTCTAGCATTCTCTATCAGAGTACCCAACACCTCTTTTGCCAGAGGCGAACGCTCTGTAAGCAAACTGCTCTTAAATTTTTTATTTATATCATCACTAAGCACATAACATGCCTCCATACACAACTGCTCAACGAGCGCAGTTATATCAGCTGATTTTACCTTTCTCATCTATACTTTTTCTAGTTAAAAAATAATGTGTGTTCCTATTTCTCAAATCACCTTTGTAATTATCCACAAGACCTATCAAACAATGAGTATCTGTTTCGGGATCATGAACAAACTCACGAACAAGCGAAAAATCCTCAATCTCAGAAGTATTCTTAACATGAAATCGAGGACCGTCACAGGGAATAATTTTATCACCAATTATTATATGATCTTCATCATAATATGATATATCCATATTTTCAGCTATCTTCTCGTCAATCAACTCAGCCAGATAATTCAAATCAATATTAGGCCTCTTGTAAAACTTAATAAGAAACCCATTCCTGATATCAGAGAAGAAATAATCAGACTCAGGAATATCAAATACTTCATGCAAAAGCGTTGTAGCCACCTCCTCTGCAGAGTGAGCCATCTTACGATATCTCAAAGAATTGTGCACAATCTGATAAACACTCTCAGGATGCGGACCAAACAAGCTTGGTCGCGTTACTATAATTTCCTCTCCAATACCAACAATTATATCAGCATTTCGTTCTAAGGCAGGATATAAAAGATTAAAATGCTCAACCACCACACGCCTGTTCCGCTCCAAGAGCATATTTACATAATCAACAATCTCATACATCTGGGTAAATGCCATCTGAAAACGAATATCTAGATGAAAGGTAGTTGCATCCTGAACATCAGTAAGAGAGTTTCTTACTTGCATTATTTTGCGGGGATTAACTATGTCATCGTCATTAGACAATTGCAAACCCGGAAACATACCTTTAATTAAAGAAGACTTTCCTGCTCCCGCATCACCCACTATTCCAATAATTCTGTCATCATGATTAATATGCCGGTGTGAAATTTGCTCACCAAGAAACATCAATCGCTCTTTACCTCTGGGCGCAAAGTATTGCGATGACACCATATATTCCTGAATAAAGTTTCGCATGACTATCTGGTTATTTTCAATTTGTATTAATACCTGTAGATTGTGTAATTATTTTATAATATGAGTGATAAAGATAAACAATATTTATTGAATAGTATTCAAAAAACTATTTTATATTTTAAAAAAACAATACCTTTGACCTCAATCAATTATAACATTCAAACAATACATTTCTATGGTAAAGAATAGTTTAAAGTTTACTCTTATTGGGCTTCTCTCAGTAAGTTTATTTTTAATGACAGCATGTAATATGAATCAGAACAAAGAACAAGGTTCGGGAATTCATCTCGAAAATCTTGACACAAGTGTCCTCCTCGGACAAGACTTCTATCAATTTGCAACCGGAGGGTGGCAAAAGCTTAATCCGCTTACTCCCGAATATGCAAGATTTGGAAGCTTCGACAAACTTGCCGAAGACAACCGCGAGCAGCTAAAAGGATTAATTCAGGAAATTGCCGCAGCAGAACATGAAGCTGGCACAATAGAGCAAAAAATTGCAAACCTCTTCAATCTCGCAATGGATAGCACCAAACTAAATGAAGAAGGCGTTACCCCTATCCTTCCCGACTTAGAAGCAATTTCAAATATTGAAAATAAAGAAGATCTCACTATCTCAATGGCTCAATTGTCGAAAATGGGAATAAGCCCTTACTTCTATATGTATGTTGGAGCAGACCAGCAAAACAGCAACGAATACCTGTTGCAAACCCATCAGGGCGGCATGGGCTTAGGTCAACGCGATTATTATCTTGATGAGGATGATGCAACAAAAAACATAAGAGAAAAATATCAGGAACTGATTTTTGACTTATTTCTAAAAGCAGGCAGCTCCGAAGCTCATGCTCATGAAAAAACAAAAACAGTAATGAGAATTGAAACACAGCTGGCAAAAGCGGCATACGACAATATAAAACTTAGAGACCCCTATGCCAATTACAATAAAATGAGCATTGAAGAGCTTCAAAAGTTAGTTCCCAATATCAACTGGACTCTGTTCTTTGAAACCCTAGGCGTTGATACAAACCAACAAATATCAATCTCACAAAAAGAACACCTTGCTGAAGTTGGCAAAATTATCGAAAGCGAATCAATCGAAAATCAAAAAGCATTCTTTGAGTGGAACGTTATCAACAGTGCAGCATCATATCTAAGTGATGATATATACATGGTAAATTTCGATTTCTTCGGACGAGTGCTATCAGGCAAACAAGAGCCACAGGCAAGATGGAAACGTGCTGTCAGCACAGTCGACGGAGCTTTGGGAGAAGCAGTGGGACAAATGTATGTAAAGAAGTATTTCCCTGCAGAAGCAAAAGCACGTATGCTTGAACTTGTATCAAACCTACAATCATCTTTGAAAGACAGAATATCAGCTCTCGAATGGATGGGCAGCGATACAAAGGAAAAGGCTATCGACAAACTTAACTCATTCCACGTTAAAATTGGATATCCCGACAAATGGAAAGATTACACCACTTTGCAAATAGAAAAAGACTCATACTGGGCAAATATCAAAAGAGCCAATGAATTCAGCACAGCTGAAAACTTCTCAAAACTTGGCACAACGGTTGACAAAGACGAATGGTTTATGACACCACAAACAGTAAACGCGTACTACAACCCCACTTCAAACGAAATCTGTTTCCCAGCCGGAATACTTCAATATCCATTCTTTGATATGAATGCAGACGACGCCTTCAACTACGGAGCAATTGGCGTGGTGATAGGGCATGAAATGACTCATGGATTTGACGACCAAGGCCGCCAGTTCGATAAAGAAGGAAACTTGAAAGATTGGTGGACAGCAGAAGATGCAGAACAATTTGACGAGCGCGCAGCAAAACTTGCCGACTTCTATGACAAGATTGAAGTAGCACCCGGTGTATTTGCAAACGGAAAATTTACACTTGGCGAAAATATTGCCGACCAAGGCGGGCTACAAGTATCTTATGATGCATTCAAAAAAGCAACCAAAGACAACCCATTGACCGAAAAAGATGGCTTCACAGCCGATCAGCGTTTCTTCCTGGCATATTCAAATGTTTGGGCAGGCAACGTAAGAGATGAAGAAGTTTTGAAAAGGACCAAAACCGATCCACACTCATTAGGAAAATGGCGTGTTAATGGAGCATTGCCACATGTAGAAGCGTGGTACCAAGCTTTCAACATACAACCCGAAGACGAACTATACTTAGCACCCGAAGAAAGAGCTGTGGTATGGTAATAAAAACTTAATCGCAAGATTATGATAAAGCAAAAAGGGTTCGACCATCAAGTCGAACCCTTTTTCATTATACATATAATAATCTCAATTAAACCTCAAACTCCACACCCATCAGCGGAGCATGTTGCTGCGCACCATATACATCAGTCTCGCCAAGCGAACCCGATGATAAAGGACGTACTATTGTTATCTTCACAGCCTTTGCGGGATCAAAATATACCAAACTTATTATATCCGATTTATCAATTCCATACAAAGGAGCAAACATATCCTCATTAAACACACGAGCATCTTTCACTTTATTATACATGTCAAACTCTTTGAATATCACATCAAAAGTCAACTCATAAGGACCCGAGTTTTTGCTGCGTATAACGGATGCTACATCTATTAATTTATATTTCATCTCATTTTCTTTTTAGTTGTGTCTTCAAATTTGCATATACCAATCTGAGTCTTATTCTACAACTGTATATATTCAACAGGGAACAAAGACTTCGGATCAGTCACCTTCATAAGGTGATACACATTAAACTCATACACCTCGCCCATCTTTGCATCCGACGGAGAGAAAGGAAACGCCAGGTTACCGGCAGTAGCAATTCTGCCCTCATAGCCAAAATGCAGCATAGTACTACGTGCAAAACCACAAATCGTATCAGCCTGTTCCTGAGTATCAGCCACCGCCTCAATAATTATCATAAGCTCATTGCCTGTAGTCGCACTTCTGTCCTCAAACATACCCATCACACCATTCTTACCATAGATTTTAAAATCCAAGAAGAAATCCTTTATACCATACGAAGAGAAATTATCTTCCACACGTTCTTTCACGCTTTTAGTAATTTCATCAATCTTCGAAATCATTATTGGATCGGCAACTCCGGCACAAGAAATAGTGCGATAACCAACTTTGCGAACACCCTCAAGCTTCACAAAATACTCTTCAGTTGGCACAAACTTGCTACCACTCACCTGCACCTTATTATCATCAATCTGCTCAAACTTGGCATTATGCAGATTTATGGCACCACCCGGACCGGGAAGAACATAAGGATTAGTTTTTTCATACAAAGTGTGTGCTGCAATAGAAAGCGTAGTACATTTACGTTTATCCGAAAGTGGCTCAAGCACAAAGTTATCCTCATTAAGATAACCAAACATACTATCGCTGCCACTACCCGGCAAAGCTGCAATGGCAGCACACTCCAATATCTTGCCCATATGGATTGCAAGCCCTTTGTCGAAGCCCTCTTTAACAGCCAATGAAGCAAACACCGACGGGTCGTATGAGCGTCCGGCCAGAATCACCTGCGCACCATTTTCCAAAGCCTCAATAAAAGGCTCTTCACCCATTTGGGCCACAATACGCACCGACTGATCCACATCCGCCTCTGTAAGTTCCTTTGCAGGAAACAGTGGTGAAACATTACCCTTGCGAATATTTTCTTTTACAAATTCATTATCAAACTCAGACTGAATAACAGCAATCTTGAAAGACAATTGCTTTTGAGAAGCAATCTCACGAATAATATCTAATGTGAGAGCAACATGAGGTTTGCCACCACAGCCACCCGCTGTGCCCACTATCACCGGAATACCAGCCTCCAAAGCAGCAGGTATCATAATCTCCAAATCACGCTTCACCGAGTTTCTGTCGGTAAACGACTTTCCGGCGCCTAAGTAATATGGTCCCGGGTCGGTAGAACCAGCATCCACAGCTATCACATGTGGTTTGCGTTTCATTCCCTCTTCAAACGAAGCCATCGGGAAACCATATCCCAAAATGGCAGTAGGGGAAAGTACTCTAAGTTGTTTCATTTAATTCCTTTTTTAGATTAATACACCGACTATTTACACATAGCCAATATCCTACTCATCTCATTATATCCAATCATATACCCCTCGTCAACCCCCATACCGGGTTTAGACAAATACTGCATTGGCGAAGTAGCCATTGCAATATGAGCACACACTTCCGACGAACGATTAGTCTCATTGCATGTACCTCCAAGATAAGCCCCTGCACCATGCTCTTTGCAGTAAAGCACAGCCTCAATACTATTGTTGATGCCACCAAGGTCGGGAGTTTTTATCTGAATAATATGCCCTGCTTTCTCTTTCGAAAAATCAATAATATCTTCCAAAGTATTGCACCACTCATCAGCCACTACCTTTGCATCGACACCCTTATTATCAATTATCTCGCAAATAGTTTTCAATGCATCAATCTGAGCGGTCTTCTCACCCATATCCACAGGACCTTCAACTCGCAAGCTAAAAGGTTTGGACAGTTCTGCCAGCTCACCAATATAATTGGCAATGGCCTCAAAGTCATTATCAAATATTATACCCAATGTGCCATACACATCAATATGAATATCGGGATGATAAGCATCATTTTGACGATGAGTAAGAATTCTGTCTCTCAACCACTCAATATATTCTTTAATCTTTTCACCCTTAAATCCACACTTAGTCTCAACATGATTAAACAAAGCATGTGGCAATACGGGAGCCTCTTTCATAATCATCTTATCGGCATTCAAATATCTGTCATCGCCCGACTGAGAAAAAAGAGGAATTATAGTTTTTGAAACCTCAGTCCCATACTCCTCAGCAATAATCTGAGCCATTATCTTACCCTTACTCTTTGCCACTGCGTCAAGCAAAGCCTGAGTCACACCATATCTGATGGCAGTATGAAACACCTTTCCCGTATCAGGGTTAACAGCCTTATCCACAATATCAGCCATTTCTCTGAATGTGCTAATGTCTTTCCCCACAAACAGCGGAGCAATATACTTCTCAATAACAGGAATGAAATCATCAGCCAAGAAAAGCGGATCGCGACCACCTGCACCCGAATACTGCACGGCAGCACAATCACCATGAGCATAAGACCCATTTTCCAACACCAACATCACAGAGATAGACTCGCCCGCTTGTCTCACAGATGTGAAGCCGGGAGTAGCAGGCTCACCAACATAAAAAGCACCATCATTTTGTGCACCTTGTTTTATAGCCTTTTGATCATCAAAGTAAAAGCCTGTTTTACCAGGGGAACATATAAATTTTGTAATTTTCATTTTATAGTATCTTTAGTTTAGTAAAACCTATGATAAGTATTATTTGGGTCGTCCAACAAGGAAACCCTTGCCAATGGCATATATATCATCAATCACCATCTGGAAGCTAACAGCACGCTTTTCGTACTTGCCACGTTCCTCAAGTTTCTGACGATGAAAATCAAGTAAATCCTGAGAGAAAGGCAAGTTGCCCGCATCAAGCAAACGCACAGCACCCGTATTATCTCTGGCAGGCATCACCTTGCCGGCATTAAATCTGCTTGGAGCAAATGGAATATCTATCACACCCGCCTCAAATGCTGCAATAGCACCAAGCACATAATCGCCTTTTCCAAGTTCCTCCACTTTATTTAAAATACAGTGCATCTCTCTGGTTATAATATCACTCTCGGCAATTACAGCAGGAATTGTTCTAAAATCCTGATCCTGCAACATAGACACCAATTGTTTTGTAGCACGCAATCCGGCAGCATTAGCCTCCTTGGTAGGAACACCCATAGCCTCGTGCGGAGTTTTCACAATCACCTTGGTAGCTTTTGCAAGCACAGCTGCTGCAGCACCCCACGATATCACGCCAAATGCCTGCGCCTCATCCTGCGGGAAACCACCCATCCATTGATGAAACACAGTTGTGATACGAACATCATTAAACCCAAACTTATCCAGATACTCACGAGTCACCTCATTCAAAGCTTTGATTGCAGCCACATCCTGAATCAAGTTTCCACACTGACCATAACCTACTGTCAAATCCTTCACACCCTGCGTTGCTGCCAATATACTCTCAATCACAGCCACAGAGTTTGAAATAGATGGCGGAATAAGCGTACCCGTAAGTGGTCCAAATGGTTCACGATTAATTGACACACCTGCCTCTTCATACAAGCCTATCAGTCGGTCGGCATACT
Organism: uncultured Proteiniphilum sp.; assembly: GCA_964535975.1. GTDB lineage: Bacteria > Bacteroidota > Bacteroidia > Bacteroidales > Dysgonomonadaceae > Petrimonas. Next base: position 18,894 of record CAZHWC010000034.1, read on the forward strand.
GCCAGTGAGAAATCGTCTTTTCAAGCGAATGATTTTTTGAGTAAGGAATATTATATGATATCCCTCCCCCTTCGTAAGAAGTGAAACCACCGGCAATAGAAATCTCAGTAAGCAAACGAGCATCAGGAGTGCCATGACGCACCTGAACGGGCTTCTTAAGTGAAGATGTTACCTCGCGACAAATATCCACACCATAGTTCACAATCGGAAAACCATTAAGCATCGATCTGCCCGTCTCCCTGCTCTTAGCTATCCCCGTCTCAGCCTCTTTATACCTGTTTAGGCGAGTATAGCTATCAACAGTAGTAGGCAACAAATCAGCTTCTCCTTCGTTTTCCAAATATTGCAACAATTTGATGTGCTCGCCATAAAGAGCCACACCCGCACGTGGTTGAATAAGTGTTTTGTTCTCATTCAGTCCCGCCGCAAGTCTTTCTCCAAATCGCTTCTCTTTGGCAATCGATTTCTGATAAGCCACCGCATCGTCAAAATCAACACCGGCTCCAGTAGCCCAGTGCCCTAACACCTCCTTGCGCTCAGCAAAAAAAGCGTCATTAGTTAGTTTTTTGTTAGATACTTCCATGATATATTATTTTATTTTTATATTACACAATTTCTCGTTTCATTATCTTCAATGCAAGCTCCGGATATTTCTGACTAAGCAAACCCATTGATGCAAAAATATATTTCTTATCAATCAAATACTTTGGCTCTTTAGGTTTTGCAAAGTACAAATCTGATGCGCGCATTTTTGCACCGGCAAGAATATTCTCGGGACTCACAGCCTTCACAATTGCTCCACCAATTCCAATCACATATGGAATTTGAGTAAGATCTTTGCCGGTAAGCGCAAAAATCTGCCCAAATGGAGTAAACACCGATTCGTAAACCCCCACATGCCTCTCCACCGCCATTTGCACAGCACTTCTTGCAATTGCCACTTCAATATCCTGTTCCGCAGAATTATCTTTGGCAAGCAACGAAGGATTTTGAGAAACAGAAGAGACCCAGTTTTCTACCGACTCTCTTTCCAGTCCATTCTCGCCGCAAAAAGCGTCAATATCAAGTTCATCAGCAAGCGAAGTAATGCTATATCGCATACCAAGGTCACCCTCCACAGTTCTCTTATTCACCGGCTCGGGCAATCCCTTAACACTTGCATTCTCAATAGTTGGCTTTCCCTCGGCAATAGAATACACATCAGTGGTGGCACCACCTAAGTCAACAGCCAACAACTCGCCAAGTCCCCCACTCTGTTTTGTACCTTTGCTCAATAGCTCGCAACCATTAAGCACAGCCAAAGGAGTTGGCATTATATCCTCCTTTGCAAGCTTCTGAATTCGTGACAAACCCTTGGCTTCAATAATTTGACTTATAAATAATTCGGTGATTCGTTTCTTGGCAGGCTCAATATTAAGCTTGTTAAACTCAGGCATCACATTCTCTGTAATGACAAAAGGTTTATCCGTATCAGTAAAAATTGATTCTATCTCTGTAGAAGCACTTTTATTACCCGCCACCACAGTAGTAAAATCAACATTAAGCTGCACAAGCTTTTTTGCATTAGCAATTATCACCTCCTTGTTGCCACCATCGGTGCCGCCGCAAAGCAGAACCAAGTCAGGCTTGATAGACTCAATTTCATCCATCTCAGTATGCGACAATTCAAAAGCATATGTCTTCACCACTTTGGCACCGGCGCTGGATGCAGCCAGACGCGCCGCCTTGGCAGTGAGTTCAGGAACCAATCCCAAAGCCACCATTTTAAGCCCACCTGCCGCACTGCTGCAACAGAGCAATTCATCATATTCAAACTCACCTATTGATTCGACAAGACCCTGAAGAGCATTTCTAAACCCCTCCATAACGTCAGTATCAATAGTAGTAAAAGATGATGATGTGCCTATGATTTCTTCCCTGCGAGCATCAATTGCCACAAGTTTGGTATATGTACTGCCAATGTCAGCCGTTAAAATCTTCATCTATCACACAAATCATTCAACACCCAACAAATTGTTCAAATCCTCGATACAAGTTTCCACTGCCGTTCCGGGAGGATAAGCTTTAGTAAATCCCATAGCTAAAAATCTCTTCTCCACGTCGTGAAAATCCTGTTTGCCAACAACAAGATTGCCTCCTGCCAGCAAAGGGATATCCTTAAGTCCTGCTTCATCACATTTCTCTCTCAGTCCGTGGCAATCAATCTCGCCATGGCCATATAATGATGAAACTAAAATAGCGTCTGCATTTGTTTCAAGAGCTGCTTCAATATATTCTTCCTGAGTTACCATTACGCCCAAGTTAACAACCTTAAACCCTGCCTCTTCTAGTGCATAAGCAAGAATTTTATTTCCCACAGCGTGAACGTCAGCTCCAATAACTCCAGTTACAACAGTTTTCTGATTCATAAAGTATTTTTCATTAAAAGTAATGATGCAAAGTTACTGCATTTAAAGACATTAGCAAAGTTTAAACTGCATTTTTACGCCAGTCGTTTGAGGTAAGAAAGCCTCAGAAAACAAGTCAAATAATCAATTGAACAGTACAATTGTCATAAAATATATTTTTGAACAAATTCACCTCTCAAAACTATCAAAAGTTACACTATTTTAATAAAATAGTTGCAGAAAAAAAATGTTTTGTTAATACAATCCGCATTCACAATTATCTAAGATTAGCCTGTCTAAACAAAAATATTTTCAAATAACACACTACAGTCCAAAACGAGATATCCCTTAAAACAAAAAAAATTAATTATGCAAATTTTAAGCGCACTTTTAACGTAAAAAGAGATAAAAAAGAAGCATTTTTATCACAATGGGCAATATTATATTGTCATAATGAAAAAAATGCGTATCTTTGCGGAAGAATTCTGAAAAAGTATTAGAAAAAAGACATAAAAAAAATGTTGAAAACTGGTTCCCATTTGCTCCTAATCTGCAAGTTGCTGTAACAACTTACAAGAGCGCTCATAAGACCTAACTTATGAAAACCTAGTTTCCAACACTTTACTTTAGATTGGTCAGAATATTGAGTTTACACGGGAAATGCTTGCTCAATAATTGACAGTTACATTAGCAGGCGCATCGTCGTCTGCTATTTTGTTTTCAGCAGGGTCGTCTGACTCATCAGAATCAACTGAAAACTCCCCAACATTTGACACGACGCCAGAATCCGGCTCTTCACCGGCACCACTGCCACGCTTGACAGTAAGTCTGCTATTCAACACCGCCTTATACCTACCAATTAGCCCAACTAAGTCGAGACATAATCTCTGGTACATTTCACGCTTTGCAGAAGGCATATTTGCAAAATTCTCAAGAGTAGTAAACAAAATCCTCAAATCACCATAGATGTCTGATCGCTTTTGACCTACCTCTTTTTTCCTTCTTGCTATCTCTACTTCACGTTGAGTGTGTATAGCAGCAATTCTTTCTGTTTCTTCAACAATAGTATTGAATAAAACCTTACATCCGATTATTTCCAACGCCTCCTCAACGCCTTCTTGCTCATCCATCAATGTAACCAAATTATGCACAAGATGGGTTTGCGATAAAACGCCCGGATAAGAAAAAGATCTTCTGTGGAATTTTAGCCAGAAACTGACTTTTTTACCAGCACTGACAATATTTAAGTCAATAGCCTTACAAGACGCATCTGCATAATGCCTTAGTGAAACCAAATGCTCACATCTTGTTTTCGCCGCCTCCTTTAGCGTTTTGGTTAGAGGATGCTCAGAAGTGACGTTAGCAATATACTTAATATTTACAGCTTGATTTTTCGCGTTTTCAAATACGGATATCAAATGCTCGTTCTCAAATTCCACATTATCAAGTAATCTGATAACCCCTTTGTAGAGATTCGAGAACTCTTCGTTTTTTAAGTGGTTTACGAAGCCCACTTTGAAATAGGTAACTTTTTTGCCCATATTATTATAATATTAAAATTAAACAATCTGGGCCAACCTACACAGTTCAAATGGGACAAAACTTTATTGACCCATTGTTGCAAAGGTAATACATAAAACTTACACAACAAACAAAAATGTCGGAAAAATACAACAAAAATCAAACAATTAATGTTTTATACACATTTAACAGGTTTTGTCTTTAAAAACCATATGTTTCATCGGATTTAAAAGTGCTGTAATACGCCAACAATCTACGCAATCAATAATCATCACAAATCCAATAACAGTACTATAAAACCCAAGAAATACATTTTTAAATAACACAATAAAAAAGACGAAATGCAAATAACATCAACGATTACAAAATTATATTAAACAAACGCCCCACATATGACATCAAGTTGATTTTAAGGTAGATACAACTTATCAATATTTATTAAAAGTGTCATTTCCGACCAAAACCACAGATACAAGACCTTAAATTACAGGTTTGCAAATGTTTTTCTGAAATTTAAGACCTTAAATCAGTGGTTTGAAAGATTTTCACTGCAAAAAATGATATTACAGCAACAATAATCATCTCAGAATCCACTAATGAAAACTAGCAAACATAAAAATTTGTTTATTTTATCTACAACCAAAGCATGTATTATTAAAACAATTAACATAAAACCGAAAAATACAAACGTAGATAACACAAAATGATTTGCAAACCTCTAATTTAATGTCTTAAATCAGAGGTTTTGATTTCATGAAAAGCAAAAAACAAAGTTTCATTACTAAATAGCGGTCTAAACCTTTACAAAAACCTACGTTTTCTCTAATAAAAACAAAATTATCAGAACAAATAATATTTGATATTGCATAAAAAACACCCCAAACCACTGATTTACGGTCTTAAATCAGAGCAAAACATTTGCAAACCTACAATTTACGACCTTAAATCACACCAAATAATTTGCAATCTCAATATTTAAGGTATTAAATGAGACTAAAGATCTTGCAAGTCCCGCAAACATGAGATTAGACCGGAACAAAAAATCTGCAAAGCAGTACATATACTTTAACACTGCAGGGAATTTATTAAACGTATTTTTCATTAAAAAAAAGACTACTACAGTAAAACCCAAAATATCAAAAACAAATAAAAATTCAATCTGAATATCATTTTGAAACAATAATAAATCTCAAACATACACTTATCTACAAACAACAGGAATATAGAACAATATTATCACATAGATTATATTTATACCACATCCAATCAAAATATCACTCAACACTGCTTTTCACAATCAACTAACACTATTTCAAATCCTTAAACATAATAAGATGTAAGAAAAACTCGTATCTAAAAGAAAAATTGACAAATACAACTACAAATTAATTAGTAAAAAA
>CAZHWC010000035.1:0-22280 GCA_964535975.1 uncultured Proteiniphilum sp.
TTCTTTTTCTTTCATTGATCTTTTTATTGTGTAACGCTATACTAGGACGGGACAGGGATGATGAGCCGTATTACCTTATGTCTGATTCTAAAATGATACTATATTTTCTGGCTATATTATTCATGTTACATTCTAGCACTTGGAGGTTATCCACCGTCAAATAGGATAAAGCTAAAACATATAAATAATTAAAAGTTACTATTAAATTCTGTATCGGCTATTTGGGACAAAACCGGCTTTTCTCATGTCATAATCTAGCACCATATAAGATGCATAAGTATAAGGACACAAAAAATGGTATAATAAAATCCAAAAGTTTGAAGGCCATACTTCAAGCTTTTGGATTTATCTATACAAAAAATTGTGTGATTATTAAGGAGATGTGTTTTGTATCTGAATATGTTTTTTACTAAAACGATGTATATATTATATCCAGCCTTAATTTATCTTTTTTGTTATTAATCATTGTCGCTGTAGGCTTCATCTGATTATATATTTCTGTCACTACGGTTCCTTGTGAGTAAATCCCAGAACTGCTAGCGTAAGCTAGGTCAACCGGGATAAGCTGGTAGGTTTGGTTTAAAGGCTTTGATTGATCCTTTTTGTGCTCGCTATTGTAATAGTTAATCAATGCAGAGATGTTCCCAAAATTATATGATTGAGTACTGCTGTCATATGTTGCAACAAAACTTGTCAAGTTATCATGTAGCTTCCCATTTTCAAAGAATTGTTTTACTGAATCTCTGTTTATTAATAGTAGGTTATCAGGTGGGCTAAGCTTAATTCGTTCATCCTCCATTACGTTAGGAACTGTATATACTACTAGTTTTGCTTGGTTTAGAGCACTATTTGAAAGTTTATTTGATATATCAGCAATAGGAAACATTACTTCTGTATTAACTCCCGCAGGACTTTTAATAAATGTTCCGCTATCATTTACCTGAATGAGATTATCGTTCTTATTACTTATTCTGTTCATTTGAGTTACTTCTGGAGTAATATATATGTTCCATACAGTTGATCTTGTAGTATCCGTTTGTTGAGATGATCCTTTCTCATCTAGATAGTTATAATAAACTTTTAAGGAGGTAAGATTTACATTTAAAATTGAACTGTTTCCAAAGTTTGTAGTAACATAAACACCAGGGAAAAATTCTCTAAATGTTTCAGTATCTATAAGAGCACCATGTCCTTCTTTATGATACTCATCTAGAAAAGATTGACCTATTTCTATAGGCAGAGGTGTGTTAATTTCATAGATCTTTATCTCCTGTGATGTTGTACCTGAATAGTAAACTTCAGTTCTGTAGCTATTATTTTTACCCGTGAAGGTTTTAACACCCAATGGTTTTGACATATCTGCAAATATTTCAGGATTGAAGTTTGTGTACTTTTTACCTTTAGGAAGAACTTCAGTGACTTTATAAACCGCCAGTTGCATCGGAGCTAAGGAGTCTCCAATCATTGAAGTATATTCTACAGATAATCTAACAGAGTCGATTTTGGCATCCTTCTTAAACTCCATCGTTTCAGGAAAGTAGAATTCACCTATATAGTCAGATCTAATACTTCCAAATACCGGGTCAATGTACTCTCCCAAGATTGGATATTTTGTTTTTGAAAATACTGAGTCAACTTGTATTGTTGAAGAAGACAAGTAAACAGTATCTGTTCCAACAGTCACCTTATCATTGCCAGGTTGCACTGTAAAACCCAATTTATCTAGTGTATCGTTACATGAAATCAGTAATGTCGTTGTTGCTATAATTGATAGCACGATGATAGTTCGTAGTTTCATTATTCATTTAAATATAAGAGTACAAATATCTAAAAAATAATATTAGAAAAAAAGCCCTTAAAGGGCTTTCTCTATTATTTTAATGATAATTGTCTATGTTGAATTAATATCTTACATCAACATACAATATATAGCATATAGCGCTATCTATCTATTTCGTTGTAGAATTCTTCAACTTGATCTGCTTTAGCTTCAAAGTCTTCGGTATAGGCTAAATGAGGTATCTTTTTCTCCTTGATATGTTTATCTAGCTCAGGATCGATTGTTTCACTACCATAAATTACACCATCTGAATAATCAATAGCTAATTTATTAAGTTCTACAAAGTCTATTTCTCCACGTTTTGCAACTTCTTCAACTTCGATATCTCCAATTGTATCAAAACGAAGTCTTTCAGCAAATCCGTCTTTAAAAGACTTCTCGAATTTATCATCATACACTGAATAGATAACTTTGGCATTCTTCAAGCATGGGTCATCTTTATACCCTTTCTTAATATAAATTGGAGCTAATGCAGAGAACCAACCATGACAGTGAATAATGTCCGGAACCCATCTTAACTTTTTAATTGTTTCCATTACTCCCCTAATAAAGAAGATGCTTCTTTCGTCGTTATCATCATATTCCTTCCCATCTTTATCAACAAGAATTTCTCTGTTTTCAAAATAATCTTCATTGTCAATAAAATAAACCTGCATTCTTGCAGACTGTATTGATGCTACTTTGATAATAAGTGAATGGTCTGTATCATCAATTATAAGATTCATTCCAGAAAGACGAATTACTTCGTGTAATTGGTTTCTACGTTCGTTTATATTGCCATATTTAGGCATAAATGTGCGAATTTCATGTCCTTTTTCCTGAATTGCTTGGGGTAGATGTCTAGATATTGTGGAAATCTGCGTCTCCGGTAGATATGGAAGAATTTCCTGAGTAATGTACAAAATTTTTTTTTGGCTCATTTTTATTTTTCTTCTTAGTTTATTACAAAGATAATAAAAAATCTTATCATTTATAGTATTTATTCTCAACAGTTTGTCTTGTTTTTAGATTATTAGCTATTTATATCTTAAAAACAATGGTGTTTAAATAGTTCAAATCTCTGATTCATTTTATTAATTCAAAAAAATGTTGTTGCTTTGCATTCCATTTTTTGGCAGATATTATATTAGTTCCTAATTCTTTGATTATTCTGCTCTAATTAGTGTTTTGACATATAAGTTTTCAAGTGTATTCCAATAAGCATATTACAAAAATTAGTCTGCCTATTCTCTTTAGTTTATTAGCGCAGAATATAATTCAAGTCATCGATACAGCCTTCCTAGGTAGAGTAGGTGAGGTGGAGTTAGGTGCATCAGCTCTTGCTGGCATTATATATATAGCAATATATACTATAGGTTTTGGATTCAGCATGGGCTCGCAGATACTTATTGGAAGAAGGAATGGTGAAAAGAATTTTAATCAAATAGGTGAAATAGTAGTTCAGGGGATTTTGTTTTTGATGATTCCTGCAATACTTCTAATATTCGCTTTTAAATTAGGACTGACGGATTTATTGCTAGGTGTTTTTAAATCTGATAACATTAGTTATGCTGTTTCTGAATATTTGGATTGGCGTGTTTATGGATTTATTTTTGCCTTTACCAATAGTTCTTTTCGAGCTTTTTATATAGGAGTTGCACGAACTAAGGTTTTGATGGCTAGTTCTTTAGTTATGGCATTTGTAAATGTGTTCTTAGATTATGGTTTAATATTTGGACACTTTGGTCTACCCGAGATGGGAATTGGAGGTGCTGCACTTGCTTCAGTAATAGCAGAAGCAGCCTCAACACTTTTTTTTATAATTTACACCAAGTATAAGATTGATTTAGATAAATATGGCTTTAAAAACATTGTATTTAGATGGGAGGTTATAAAGAAGGTATTAGATATTTCTATATATATGATGGTTCAGTATATGCTATCAATAGTAACCTGGATGATGTTTTTTGTTTTTATAGAGAACTATATGGGAGAGCGATCGCTAGCAATAACCAATATTATTAGAAGTCTATATACTATAGTCACATTGCCAACAAACGCATTATCGTCGGCAGTAAATACCTTGGTAAGCAATACTATTGGAGCCCAGAAAAAAGAACAGGTGATCAGTCTTATCAAGCGAACCGGACTATTAAGTCTGTGTTCAATGCTAGTAATAATTATACTCATTTTAATATCGCCAAAATTAATCTTACATATTTACACTAATGATATTGATTTGATTAACGAGTCACTTCCGCCATTTTATGTGTTGCTAGGTACATTGCCTATTTATGCTGTAGGAAGCGTTTCTTTTAGTGGCCTTTCGGGAACCGGAAACACACGAACAGCATTAGTATTTGACTTTATAGCTATCGCAAGTTATTTTATATACACTTGGTTCATAATAGTATATCTAAGGTCAAACTTAAGCTGGGCTTGGACAACTGAGATTGTATATTGGGGATTACTTTTTGTGTTTTCTATTCTATATTTAAGAACAAACAAATGGATGCATAAAGAGATATAATCACTTTTGTTATCTTTACAGCATTAACTACCCCGAACTCTTTTCGGGTAAAACTTTTTTATCTATATAATTCAAAATGAATAGCATTATAAAAGAAGTAATTGAAGATTTAAGAGAAAGACTACATAGGCATAATTTTGAATACTATGTACAAAATAATCCTACTGTAAGCGATTTAGAGTTTGACAAACTATTAAAACAACTTATTGAGCTAGAAACTCAATATCCAGAGTATTATGATCCTAACTCGCCTTCAATGCGAGTAGGTAGTGATATAAATAAAAATTTTAATCAAGTTCAGCATCAATACCCAATGCTTTCTTTGCAGAATAGTTATTCCCAGGGAGATGTGTCGGACTTTTATAATAGAGTTTTACGAGGCTTAAATGAAGATTTCGATGTTGTTTGCGAATTAAAATATGATGGGACTTCAATTTCTCTAATTTATGAAAATGGCAAGTTAGTCCAAGCTCTTACTCGAGGAGACGGGAAACAAGGAGATGATGTTACCTCAAATGTCAGAACTATACGTAACATTCCTTTAGTATTAAAAGGAGAAAACATTCCTACTCTATTAGAGATGAGAGGCGAAATATTAATGTCATGGAATGTATTTGACTCTTTAAACAAAGAACGCGAAAACCAAGAAGAACCTCTCTTTGCCAATCCACGAAATGCAGCGTCCGGAACTTTAAAACTTCAAGACCCCTCAATAGTTGCCTCACGTCGTTTAGAGTCATATATCTATTACATGTTAGGTGAAAATTTACCTACAGATAGTCACTTTGAAAATATGAAATTGGCTTCCCAGTGGGGGTTTAATGTATCTGATTCAATGAGACGATGTTCTTCAATTAAAGAGGTATATGAGTTTCTTAATTATTGGGATTTAGAACGTAAAAACCTGCCAGTTGCTACCGATGGTGTAGTCGTAAAGGTTGATTCTCTGTCTCAACAATTAAATTTAGGTGCAACATCTAAATTCCCTCGATGGGCTATAGCATATAAGTTTAATGCTGAACAAGCTATAACAAGGCTTAACTCTGTATCTTATCAGGTAGGACGAACAGGAGCTGTAACTCCAGTTGCAAACCTAGATCCCGTCAAACTTTCAGGTACAATAGTAAGACGTGCGTCTCTCTACAACGAAGACGCCATCAATTCTCTCGATCTGCATATAGGAGATATGGTGTATGTGGAAAAAGGTGGGGAGATTATACCGAAGATTACAAAAGTAGATTTGGATGCACGTTTTATGATTGGAGATAAAGTACGATTCGCAACAAAATGTCCTGACTGTGGAACTCCATTAATAAGGTATGATGATGAAGCAGCACATTATTGTCCAAATCAAACAGGGTGTCCACCACAAATTAAAGGTCGCATCGAGCATTTTGTTACTCGTAAAGCCATGGATGTTAATATTGGTCCCGAAAGCATATCATTATTATTCGACAAAGGTTTGATTCACGATGCATCTGATCTGTACAAATTAGAGTTTTCAGATTTAGTGAATCTTGATAGATGGGGTGTCACAAGTGCCAATAATCTTATAGCAAGCATTGATAAATCTAAATCAACTCCTTATGAAAAGGTCCTTTTTGCTTTAGGAATACGCTTTGTTGGCGAGACGGTTGCACAAAAATTATCCTCTGCTTTTCCTAACATTGAATTGCTCTCAACTGCCACTATGGATCAGTTAGTGTCAGTTGATGAAATAGGAACCAGAATTGCTCAGAGTGTTTTAGATTATTTTTCTAATTCGAAAAATACTGAGTTTGTTGAAAGATTGAAATCATATGGGCTCAACTTTTCACTTAGTGAAGCTGCACTTGCTTCTAGAACAGATAAGCTCGATGGATTGACAATAGTAATAAGCGGAAAGTTTGAACTAAACTCAAGAGACGAATATAAGGCAATGATAACTCAACATGGAGGAAAGAACAGTGGTTCCGTTTCAAAAAACACTGACTACATTCTGGCAGGCAGTAATATGGGCCCGGCAAAGTTAGAAAAAGCCGAAAAGCTTGGAATTAAAGTGATTGATGAAAGAACATTCTTAAATATGATTGAATAGAGTATCTCTATTCAATCATTAATTTCAGATTTAATAATATCAACTATTTCATCCCATGGCAAAAGCTTGCCATCACCAATATCGCCACAAGCTAGTTCGCCACTACCTGTGCTATAAACATTATAGCCAAATCTTCTCAACTTGGCCATGTTGTCTTGAACAATAGAATTCTGCAACATTCTGGTATTCATAGCCGGAAATATAAGTGTTTTACAATTCACGGCCAGTGCTATTGTAGATAACATATCATCGGCAATCCCATTCGCTACTTTTCCAATAATGTTTGCACTGGCAGGTGCTATAACAAAAATATCTGCTTGCTTTGCAAGCTCTATGTGTTCTACTTTCTCGTGTCCATCAAGACTAAACATCTCAGTTACCACAGTGTTAGAAGAAAGCGTTTCGAATGACAGTGGGGTCACAAACTTTGTGGCGGAGTTAGTCATAACCACATTTACATTATAACCATCTTTTGATAATTGATTTACAATTTCAAGAGCCTTATAGCAAGCAATACTTCCTGTTACTCCAATCAGTATATTTTTCATTCTACAATATGTTTATTTTACTTATAAGTCAAAATGTTCTTAACTATCACATCAGCAATATTGGCTTTCCCTTTAGGCCTTTCTAGTATTTCACCATCCCTAATCAGCATTCCGGAGTGATTGTCACCTTCTATTTTACTTAGTTCATTAGCAAAAACAAAATCACATTCATTTTTTCTCTTTAGCTCATTAGCCACATCAATTAGTGTTTCTTCACCCACATTTCTCAATAGTTTGAAACCTACTAATATGGTGTTATGATTATTGCTTTTAATAAGCGAAATAACTTTTTTTGTTTTCTTTAAGCCAATCATAAGAGGTTCAGATGAAGAAATTTTTTCACCCTCGCTGTATCTGCTTTGCGGAAGAGAAATTAATTCTTTAATTTTATTAGAATCAACATTCCCGCCCTCCTTTATATACTCAGTAATTTCATTTGCCAATGCATCAAAACTCACAGCAAATGAAAATGTAAAGTCTGAAATTGCCATCGAATGAATAAAGTGTGTAATTTTTATTTCTCTCGTAAGTTTATTTACAACATTATACACACTCTCTGCATCAGTAACATCAATGAAGTCCACATTATACAGAAACTTTTTATCAATATCTTTTCTATAGGCTGTGGGAGTTAAAATATAGTAGATGTGATAATCGTTCTCACCGATTGAAGAAAAATATCTCAGAACAGCCTCTAGACAGTTCCAACCGAGAGACCCCGTGCTGACATTTGTAAGCTTCCTTACACCATCAACATCCTCCGAAGTTCCCCCGGCTGTAATTGCTATATTATACATATTTGTTTAAATCTGTTGACTGATACGATTCTCTTTGTCTAGTATAAATACCAAAGGTTTATGATCCTTTGCCTCTTCAGGAGTCATCTGTACATAGGACATGATAATTATTTCATCACCTGGTTGCACCAAACGTGCAGCTGCTCCATTCAAACAAATGGTGCCACTATTAGCTTCACCCTCTATTACGTAAGTTTCAAATCTTGCACCATTGTTTATATTCACCACGTGCACCTGCTCCCATACTAAAAGATTAGCTTTCTCCAGAAGAGCTTTATCTATAGTTATACTCCCCGTGTAATTTAAGTTAGCCTCAGTAACAGTCGCCCTGTGAAGCTTATTTTTAAGCATTGATAATTGCATGATTAATTCTTTTCTAAAATAATGTTGTCTATAAGTCTAGTCTTTCCAAACCTAACAGCCACTGCTGCAAGTGCTTTATTCTCTATTATTTCTATTTCCCTAAGTGAAGGATATTCATATATACTCACATAGTCTATATTTGCTAAAGCCACACTGTTAATATGCTTAACAATACCTTCAGTTAGTGTTTTTATATCCCTTTCTCCAGCCTCAAAAGCATCCTTGCATTTTAATAAAGCTTGATTTAAAACCAAAGCCTCCTGCCTTTCTTCACTGTTGAGATAAGTGTTCCTTGAGCTCATAGCCAACCCATCTTCTTCACGAATGATTGGACATACAACAAGCTCAATATTCATATGCAAATTTTGCACCATTTTAATTAACACAGCAGCTTGCTGAGCATCCTTTTGTCCAAAATAAGCTTTGTTGGCACCAACGATATTGAAAAGCATAGCCACAACAGTGGTTACACCCTTAAAGTGAGACGGGCGAGATGCACCACACAACACCCTTGTAATGTCACCTTCCACCTCCACAAATGTAGAACTACCTGAAGGATACATTTCTGAAACAGAAGGGTGAAAAATTATATCGGCCCCAGCTTCTGTGGCCATCTTTTCATCTCTGATTATATCGCGAGGATAAGACTCAAAATCTTCGTTTGGTGCAAATTGAGTAGGATTTACAAAATCACTAACCACCACAAAATCATTTTCTGCCTTAGCTCTTCTAATTAAAGATAGATGACCTTCATGTAAAAACCCCATAGTGGGTACCAAACCAACGGTTTTACCCTCGCTTTTGTATGAGTTTAAGATTTCTCTCAACTCCTTTATTGATTCAATTATCATTGTTTAATATAGCTTATCTAATACTTCATTGTCAATTGAAAATGTATGAGCTTGAGTTGGGAACTCACCCGTGTCAACCTCTCTGATATATTCTTTTAAAGCATTATTAATATCTCCGTTTAGTTTAGCATACTGCTTTACAAATTTTGGCACAAAGTCACTAAATAAGCCCAGCATATCATTGATAACCAGCACCTGACCGTCGCAATCCTTTCCGGCACCAATCCCTATTGTTGGCACACTCACCGATTCTGTAACCAACTTTGCCAGCTTTGCAGGAATGCCTTCCAAAGTAATAGCAAATACTCCGGCCTTTTCTATAGCTTTTGCGTCCTCAATAATCTGTTTAGCAGCAGCTTCGTCTTTGCCTTGCACCTTAAAACCACCAAAAGCATTCACCGATTGAGGGGTTAACCCAATATGTCCCATCACAGGAATTTGAGCATCAACAATTGCTTCAATTATGTGCGCATATTTTGCACCACCTTCAAGCTTCACTGCGTGAGCACCACCCTCTTTAACGATTCTCCCTGCATTATGCACGGCATCTTCTTTAGAAATATGATATGACATAAAAGGCATATCCGACACAATAAGTGCACGGCTCGCCCCCCTAACCACAGCTTTGGTATGATAAATAATATCATCCACAGTAACAGGCAGTGTAGAGTCATTTCCCTGAAATACCATCCCCAACGAGTCACCAATTAATATAGCATCAATTCCTGCTTCATCCACCATTTTAGCCATTGAGTAGTCATAGGCGGTAAGCATAGTAATCTTTTGGTTGTTGTTCTTAGCCTCTTGAAAAGACTTAACTGTAAATTTTTTGTTCATAACCTAAAAAACTTATTCTAATATATCTTTGAGTTTATAATCTTCAATCATGTCCATTGTTCTTCTTCCCATCACCTTATATAGATCCATCATTTTAGGAATAGAATTTTGCAATGAAGCTAGGTGCATACTAATAGTTTGAGCATCACCTCTTTTTATTGGACCGGTAAGTGCATCCTTGCTACTTTTGTCCTTCAAATTTTCAATCACACTCTCTAAAAGAGGAAGAGTTGCATTGGTAGCCTCTTCTTCAGGCAAACCTGTAAGTTCAAATATTTGTTGAGCAGCATCCATCAGCGTAACCAAGTAATTTGACAATACACATGCAGCTGCATGATATAATGTTTTATTGTTTTTGTCAATGCTGAATGTTTTGTTTCCGCAGCTATGTAACAGGTTGCTAACTTCAGAAGATGACTCTTCCACCGCAAACCAAGTTTCCCCCAACAATCTTACGGTATTTTCCGAAGAGCCAAAAGCTAATAAGGGATGAGCAGCAGCTGTTTTATATCCTGCATTTTTTGCAGGTAACAATATGTCAGTAGTGTGCACACCGCTAGCATGAAGTACTATTTTCTGTTCTCTGCTAAATGTCCTAAGTTCTGATATTTCCTTGACCACGGTTTCTATTTGATCATCAGGAGTTGTTATCCATATAACATTACTATCCTCAATCAGTTCGTACAAGCTTGTAAATGCTTTTGATTCTGTTTTGAGAGAAGCAGCCTCAGCACTGGTTTTTCTTTTGCTTAGATAACCGGCTATCTCAAAACCCTTGTTTTTGAAATATACACCCAACGAAGTAGAAGCCTTGCCCGCTCCTATAAATGAAATACTTGGAATCAATTTTAGTTCTGTTTTATGGCACAAAGTTACAAAATATATTCAAAACAGACATCGTAAAACAACACTGCGGAACTAAATGTTAAGAAATGAGGTATAATAAAATAGGTAGATAGTCTTTGAGTTCTTTTTTCAAAAAGTCCAGTGCTTTTGACAACCTATAATTTACGGTTTGTTTTGAAACGTCCAGTTCCTTAGCAATCTCAATATGAGTCATTTTCTTTATTCTGCTCATTTCAAATGCCTCACGATGCAGTTCTGGCATTTTGTCTAATGCACTTCTAAATAACTCCATCAATTCTTGTTCAAAATAAAAGTCGGGATTCTCATATCTAGATGTTGTCTGAGCTTTAATTTCGTCTAATATCCTAGATTTTGTCTGTTCACGTGTGATTTTATTAAGGCATTTGTTTTTTACAATTGTAAACAGCAGCGACTTTAATGACATCTCAGGAATTATAGTATTCCTGTTATTCCATAGCCATATCATTGTCTCTTGCACAATACCCTCTGCATAATCATCTGGGACATACTGAGATGCAAATGAAAATAAAGGAGGTGTAAAATGCTTGAATATTCTTTCGAATGCCTTTTCATCCCCAGTGTTTAGTAATAAAACTAGCTCTATATTATCTTTCACCTGCGTCATTGTATCTATTTCAAACAGTTGATAAACTGCAAAAATGATTGAATATGTATTATTTTAAAAAAAATATACGATTTGGTTTAGTAACTATTGTTTCTTGATTGTATTACTTATACAAAGGCAAGAATAAGGAGTAATTTAATGTGTGATTTGCTTTTGTATTTATTATTCGATTACGAGTACAAAGATTAGAAATTATTTTTAGAATCTAAAATCAAACAGACAAAAAGATGGACGTCAATATATTAATCAAATACTTAGAACAAAAGCTTAACGATATTGATACAAGCCTTGTGGAGGCATGGATTCAAGCTTCACCCGATAATAGAAAAATAGTAGAACAGCTTGATGAAATACTGTTTATAAATGATCGAGTCTTAGCATTTGATAGTTATAATTCAGACAACTCATATAATATCTTCAAAGATGCTATTCAGGAAAACATATCAAAAAATAATAGGAAAACTTATTCTTTATTTAAGCGTATTGCCTCAGTTGCAGCAGTAGCAGTTATATTTCTTCTTGCAGGCACTTTTGCAACAGTTAGTATATTAGATAACACTAATGATACTGTTACTGTTAATACTAATTTGGGCGAAAGAGCACAGGTAGACCTTCCTGATGGATCTAAAGTTTGGTTAAATGCATGCAGTAGTTTAGAATATAAAAGAAGCCTCCTCTCTCGTAGAAGAATTGCCAAAATTGAAGGAGAAGGCTATTTCGAAGTAGCTAAAAATAAGATCATTCCTTTTGTTGTACATAATAGTTCAGCTCAAATAAAGGTTTTAGGAACAAATTTTAATGTAAAAAGCAATAACGATGAGCCGGATATTGTTGTAAGTCTTATTGAGGGCTCTATTAGTTTCGACGACAATGGCGATTACTTTGCAATTCTAAAACCGAATGAAAGATTAATCTACAATAAACTAAGCCATCAGTATAAGATTGAGACTATTGTTCCCGATGATGAAGTGACAGCTTGGTTAAAGGGACGAATAATATTCAAAAATACACCATTTGAGGAAATGGCAAGAACACTTGTAAAACACTACAACGTTAAAATTATGTTTTTAGATGACAACGTAAAACAAAAGAGATTTACAGCAGAGTTTGGCGTGTCAGACAACATCTATCAGATATTTTCCATTTTGGCATTAACAAATACTTTTGAATACAATATTATTGATAGAGAAATTATAATTAAATCAATAGCAGAATAAATAATAAAAAAAAGAGAGAATAAAGCCTATGAATTGAAAAAACCTAAAACAAATTAATTAAACTATTTCAAAAACCAACGATGCCAAACGGCATAGTGCCATAAGTATTATGACTTTATTATGGCACAAAACATTTTATCAATTTAAATTTTAATGAAATCAACAAATGAAATGTAAAAAAACTTGGGAAAACACTTTAAGAAAGGCGTTGATGTTAGTAATGATTTTTTCATTAATCAATACAATACCTTTGTCTTCGCAAAACCAGCGATTGACCCTTAATCTGAAGAATTCCCCAATTAGCGATGTGTTCAGAAAAATTAAATCTGAAACAAATTTATCAGTAGTGTATAATGATGATGATATTGCTTCTGATAAAATAATAAATTTTGAAGCTAAGGATAAGCCCCTAAGCGAAGTTCTTGATTACGTGTTGAGTGAGATAGGTAATAATCTATCTTATGTCATTCAAGATGATCATATTGTTATTACAAGTGTATCGGCAAAAGCAGCTGCCACAAAATCAGTTCAACAAGCTCGCTCCATTTCCGGCGTAATTACTGACTCTGAAGGAGAGCCTGTAATTGGTGCTACAGTGGTATTGAAAAACAATCCATCGGTTGGAACTGCGACTGATTTTGATGGTAAATATACTCTTAACAATGTACCTGACAATGCAACGCTTATCGTTAGCTATGTGGGTATGAGAAGCCAAGAGGTTGTTGCAGTTCCCGGAAAGAACATTTTTAATATAACACTATCTGATGATTCAGAGTTGCTAGACGAACTTGTTGTAACTGCTCTTGGTATCAAGAGATCAGAAAAAGCATTGAGTTACAATGTACAGCAAATTAATGCCGATGATGTAATTGGCAACAAAGACGCAAACTTCGTAAACTCATTATCTGGAAAAGTGGCTGGTCTTAATATCAACTCTTCTTCTTCCGGTATTGGTGGAGCAAGCAAGGTTGTAATGCGTGGTGCTAAGAGTATTGAGCAATCAAGTAATGCACTATACGTTATTGATGGGGTTCCAATGTATAGTTTCGGAAAAAGTGGAGGAACCGAATTTGATTCACAAGGAGCTACTGAAGCAATAGCAGATATAAACCCTGAGGATATCGAATCTATATCTGTTTTAACAGGTGCTGCCGCAGCAGCTTTGTATGGTAGTGATGCTGCCAACGGTGCTATTGTTGTAACCACCAAAAGCGGTCAGTCTGGTAAAACATCTATTACTGTAACAAGTAATATTGAGTTTATGGATCCTTTTATGATGCCTAAATTTCAAAATAGATACGGAACATCAGAAGGATACAAAAGCTGGGGTAGATTGCTAAATGAGTCAAACTATATGGGTTATGACCCTGCCAAAGACTATTTCCAAAGAGGTACAATGGCTACAGAAAGTGTTTCTCTTTCTACCGGAACTGATAAAAATCAAACCTATATCTCAGGTTCAGCAGTTAACTCAATGGGAATTATTCCTAATAACGAGTACAATCGTTATAACCTAACTTTCAGAAATACTACATCGTTCTTTAATGATAAAGTAAAGTTGGATTTAGGAGCAAGCTATATCAAGCAAGACGACGTTAATATGACAAACCAGGGTGTTTATATGAACCCACTTACCTCTGCTTATCTTTTTCCAAGAGGAAACGACTGGGAAGACATCAGAATGTATGAACGTTATGATACTTCACGCAAGATTAGTGAGCAGTATTGGCCATCAGGTGCAGCCACATATGTGATGCAAAATCCATATTGGATTAACTACAGAAACCTTAGAGAAAACAATAAAGACAGATATATGATCAATGCAGGTCTTACTTATCAGGTTCTAGATTGGTTAAGTCTTTCTACTCGTTTCCGTATGGATAATTCAAATAATGATTTCACTGAAAAGCTTTATGCAACCACAAACACACTTCTTACAGAAGGATCGCCAAATGGTTTGTATGGAATATCAAGATTTGTTGACAAGCAATCTTATGGTGACTTTTTAGTAAACATCAATAAAGACTTTGATTCACAAATCACATTCAATTTCAATGGTGGTGTGTCATTCTCTGACTTAAGATCGGACATGTTTAAAAACAGAGGTCCAATTGCTTATGGATTAGAGATTGCCGACGGAGTAAAAGAACCGGTAGGTATTCCAAACGTGTTCAACGTATTCCAGTTGAGCGATTCTCAAACATTGAGAGAGCAAGCAGGATGGCGCGAAAAAACAAACGCTATGTTTGGAAGTGCTGAAATTGGATATAAAAATGCTTACTATCTAACCTTAACAGGTCGTAACGACTGGCCTTCTCAGTTGGCAGGTCCAAAATCAGTTAACAAATCGTTCTTCTATCCATCTGCCGGACTTTCGGTAGTATTGTCAGAAGTGTTGTCAATGCCAAAAGAAATTTCTTACATGAAGCTTAGAGGTTCATGGGCATCAGTTGGTCTTCCATTTGCAAGATTCCTAGCTAACCCAACATATAAATGGGATGCATCAAACAAGGTTTGGGTTACAGAAACAAACTACCCAATGTATAACCTAAAACCAGAGCGCACAGACTCATGGGAGGTAGGTTTCACAACACGTTTCCTAAAAGGATTCAATCTTGATTTGACATATTACTATGCAAATACTTATAACCAGACATTCAATCCTCAGTTGTCAGCATCTTCCGGATACTCAGATATTTATATCCAAACCGGTAGTGTTAGAAACCAAGGGTTAGAAGCAGCATTGGGATATAAAAATACTTGGAACAAATTTAGCTGGAACACTAACTACACATTTAGTTTCAACAGAAACAAAATTCTTGACTTAGGAGACAATGCAGTTAACCCAATTACGGGCGAAGCTATTTCTATTGACAGACTAGACGTTGGAGGACTTGGTCAAGCACACTTCATTCTAAAGAAGAATGGCGGATTAGGTGACCTTTATTCAATGTCTCAAATTGTTCGCGATAGCAATGGTAATATATATGTAGATGAGAACGGCGATATCCATGCAGATAAAATTAATAATGCCGATGACTATATTAAGCTGGGAAGCGTATTCCCAAAATCAAATATGGCTTGGAGAAATGATTTCTCTTATGGTAATTTTAATCTAGGATTTATGTTATCAGCTCGTTTTGGAGGTATAGTATTCTCTAGAACTCAGGCAGCAATGGACTACTACGGAGTATCACAATCCACAGCCGATGCCAGAGATAACGGTGGCGTTATAATTAACGATGGCGACAAAATACCTGCAGATGTTTGGTATGGAGTTGTTGCAAACGGTGATGCCGTTGCTCAGTATTACACTTACAGTGCAACCAACATACGCTTGCAAGAAGCCAGCATTGGTTACACAGTTCCTCGCAAATGGTTGGGCGATGTTGTAGATGCAACTGTTTCTGTTGTAGGTCGCAACTTGCTAATGATATACTCAAAAGCACCATTCGATCCAGAGTCTGTAGCTTCAACCGGTAACTACTATCAGGGAATTGACTACTTTATGACTCCTAATACTCGCAATGTTGGAGTTAGTTTAAGATTAAAATTTTAAAATATTTGATTCATGAAAAAGAATAACATATATATTATAAAAGCTATTGTTGTTTTCTTTGTTGCAACTTTCCTTTATAGTTGTACCGATGGCTTTGAAAATATAAACAAAGACCCATATGGTGTCACAAAAGATGAAGCTTCAAGAGACGCATATGGAGAAGGAGCTTCAATGGTGGCAATACAGGCATGGGTGGTGCCAACTGGCCCCAATGCTGCTCAGTTTACAGAATGTTTGCTAGGTGGAACCTGGGGAGGATATTTTGCTGACTCAAACCCCGGATTTAATGGAAAGAACTTCGCTACATATCGTCCCGAACCAGGATGGAACAGAGTGATGTATAAAGATATTATTCCAAATATATTTCCTAATCTGGCAGCACTGAAGGGTGTTACTGAAGATGAGGTATTATTGTCAGTTGCCGAAATCTGCAAGGTTGCAGCTGTTCATAGAGTCACAGATGCATATGGGCCAATACCATATTCTAAGATTGGACAAGATGGTGAGCTTACTGCTGCATTTGATCCTCAAAATGAGATTTACTCAAAAATGATTCAAGAACTTACAGAAGCAGTGGAAATACTTACACCTCACCGTACCGAATCTTTCAGTGCTAATGCAGATAAAGTATATGACGGCAATGTTTTGAAATGGATAAAGTTTGCAAACTCTCTTAAGTTGCGTTTGGCAATGCGTTTGTCATATGCAGATGCCGCATTTGCACAACAAATGGCTGAGGAAGCTGTGAACCACGAAATAGGTGTTATGACATCCAACGATGAAAGTGCATTTATTTCAGGTTTTGGTAAAGATGGCAATCCATTGCACCGCGTGATGTATCTGTGGAATGATGGTGACTCTCGCGTAAGTGCAGACATCACTGCCTACATGGATGGTCTTAAAGACCCACGTTTGAGCAAATACTTTACTCAATCCACATTTACTGCTGAAGACAATGTTGCTTCTAATGGATACTTTGGCTTGAGATCAGGTATAAACATCCCTGATGCAAAAACAGCTCAAAAATATTCAAACTATAATGTAAGCCCAAGCACTCCACTGCTTTGGATGAATGCTGCTGAGGTTGCATTCCTAAAAGCTGAAGGTAAACTTAGAGGTTGGAATACAGGTGAAGGAACTGCAAAAGATCTTTATGAAGAGGGTGTTAAACTATCATTTGACCAGTATAGTGCTGATGGACTAAGTTCATACTTGGCTAACACTTCAAATAGACCTGCGTCATACAAAGATCCAAAGAACACAAACTCATATACAGGAGCCACTAGCACAATTACATCTGCTTGGAATGCTGACGGAAGCTTTGAGACAAATTTGGAGCAAATCATTACACAAAAATGGATTGCAATATTCCCATTAGGTATCGAAGCATGGGCTGAGCATCGTCGTACCGGATATCCAAAACTGATGCCGGTTGTTGTAAATGGTAGTGGTGGCACTGTTGATTCACAAGTTGGACCCCGTCGTCTTGCTTATCCATCTGAAGAGATCAGCGAAAATGGTCCTAACGTTCAGCACGCAATCTCAGAATACTTGAAGGGTGCAGACAATATGGGCACTAAAGTATGGTGGGATAAGAAAAATTAAAAACGACTATTAAGATTATTAAGATATGAAAAATAAAATATTATTATTCGGACTTTCACTATTTCTGATGATGTCGTGTAGCGATTGGACAGATGTTGAAAGCATCGAATTGACACAACCGGATATATCAAAACAAAATCCTGAGCTTTATGCACAATACTTGCAAGGGCTGAGAGATTTTAAGCAATCTGAGCACAAAATTACGTATGTATATTTTGATAATAGCGAAAAGAATCCTTCGTCACGCGTACATCACATTGTTGATCTTCCTGACAGTATTGATGTGATATCTCTAAGCAATCCTGTGGATTTGGCTGACTGGGAGCTAAAGGATATTGAGACTGTTCGTAAGGATAAAGGAACGAAAGTAATTTTTACTTTGGACTTCGACGCTATAAAACTTGATTATCAAAAGATGGTTGAAGATATAGAGAATATGAAACTGGAAGAAGGTGAAGAAAGACCTGAGATTCCATCTTTTATCTCTGTATTGGTTGAGACTGTAAATAACTCATTGGCTTCTGTCAATAAGTACAACCTTGATGGAATTTCGGTTGCATATAAAGGAAAAGCAGTAAATCATATGACCGAAGATGAGAAAAAGCTTCACATCACATATGAAAATGCTTTTATAAAGATTGCTCAAGATTGGCAGGATAGAAATAAAAACAAGATGATAGTGTTTGAAGGATATCCTCAAAATCTACTGGATAAATCAATTTTAGAGAATTGTGAATTTATCGTTCTACCTGTTACTGATGCAAAGGACGCCTCAAGACTAAGCTACAATATAAATATTGCAGCAGTTGAAGGAGTGCCACAAGATAAATTTATTATCGCAACAGAAACCACATCGTTAGATCCGGCAGATTTAAAAACAGGATATTGGGCTGATGGCACTCGCGCATTGCAAAACTCAGCTGAGTGGATATTGGCGCCTCGTTCGGGAATTGATATCAAAGGTATTGCAATTAAAAATGTAAATATCGATTATTATAATCCTGCAAGAGCCTATATGTATACTCGCAATGCAATTAATACTATTAATCCATCTCCAAAAAAATAATTAGAAATGAGAAAACATTATACAATCTTACTTCTTTTATTTGCAGCTATTTTTGTTAGTTGCGAAGAGAGCAAAGAGACTTTTGACAATAAGGTTTACCTTAAGTTAGCGTCAAAAGTAAATGAAAATATATTGAAAGGAAGTGTGGCTGATTTTGACAAGTCTATTCAAGCCACAATCGCAAATCCGGAGGCAACAGACATAAAGATTACTTTTAAAGCTGCAAGCGAACTGGTTAATACATATAACAGAGCGTATGCTGATGAGGCTATTATGCTTCCTGGCGATAACTTTGAGTTGTCTGAAACAAATGCAACTATTAACGCAGGTAGCACATTGTCTGACGAAATAGTTATAACATTCAAAGAGTTGTCAGACTTAGATAGAGATGAGGTATATGTACTTCCTGTAACTATAGCTTCAGCTAATATTGCTATTCTTGAGAGTGCACGCACTATTTACTATGTATTTAAAGCTGGTGCTTTGATAAATGTTGTAGCTGATATAGCAGAAAACTATTTGCTTATCGATTGGAAAAACCCATCAGTTGCTAACAATCTTTCACAAGTTACTTTGGAAGCACTAATTAGAGCACGTGATTTCGATCGTATGATTAGCACAGTTATGGGTATTGAAGGAAAGTTCCTAATCCGTCTTGGAGATGCAGGTTTCCCGGCAAACCAAATACAAATAGCTACATCAAGCGGAAACTTCCCAAGTGGCGATTCAAGCAAAGGTCTTCCTCTTAATAAGTTTGTACACATTGCCCTTACTTATGACTCTTCTAGCGGTGCAATGATACTTTATGTTGATGGCCGAGTGCAGGGTGAGTCTACAAAACGACTTGGTAGCGTAAATCTTGGAATAGGTGGTAAGGATGGATTTAATATTGGTCGTTCTTATGCTGATGACAGATACTTGGCGGGTGATATTTCAGAAGTTCGTATTTGGAATGTAGTGCGCACTCAAGAAGAAATTCAGGCTAATCCATATTCTGTAAGTCCCGACTCTGAGGGATTGGTAGCTTATTGGAAGTTTGATGATGAGCAATCACTTACTGTAAAGGATTATACCGGCAACAATAATAATGCTGTTGCTGCTAAGCCTCTAAAATGGAATAAGGTTTCATTACCAGAGTCTTCAAAATAACAATTAAAACATTGAAACAATGAAATATAAAAATATAACAAAACCGTTTTTTATTTTATTCGCCGTTGCGTTTGTTTCATTTAGCTTGCTTACATCATGCGACGAAAGCCTGTTGGAGGGCAAAGTAGATGAATCAGATTACGTAATACCCGAATATAATATCGGATACCTTGTAGATGGTAAAGGAAAGAAGGATATTGACTTTGTAGAGTTTAGAGATGAAGGCACTGTTGATATGTACTTGTCGTTAACCAACAATGCTTCGGGCAATGCTGTTGCTTCAATTAAATACGATAGCAAAGTATTGGACATATATAACAGTGAATACAACTCTGATTACGCTCTGTTCCCCGAATCACTTGTAAGCTTTGAGGGAGATTTGGAAGTATCTAATGGTAGCAAGAAATCAAGTAAAGCATCGGTTAAGTTTTTAACTGGCGAAGAGCTTGACTCAGAAATTACTTATGTAATTCCTGTAAGCACCGAGCTTAAGTCAGGAAGCATCACTCTTGCCGAAAAAGAATCAAAGTATTTGATTTTTGTAAAAGACTTGTCTAAGGTTCCAACAGCTGCAAAGTCAACCGGCATTGAAATTATCAGTTGTATGGAGATTAACGATACCAATCCGTTGAATAACCTGAACTTTACTCTAAAGAGTAATGGAAAGCCACTTATCGACCAGGTGATTCTTTTCTCTGCCAATATCAACTATAGCAGCGAAACCGGAAAAGTATATGTTTATAATAATCCTAATGTTGAGCACCTTTTGGCTAACAGAGACAAATACTTGAAGCCACTTCAAGACAGAGGGATAAAAGTTATTCTTGGAATTTTGGGTAATCACGATCGCTCGGGAGTTGCTAACTTATCAGACGAAACAGCAAGAATTTTTGCTCAGGAGCTAAAAGCTGTCTGCGATGCATACAATCTTGATGGAATATTTTATGATGATGAGTATTCTGCTTATCAAAATCCACCACCTCCCGGATTTGTTTCTCCATCTGCTGCTGCTGCGTCACGTTTGTGTTACGAAACTAAAAGAGCAATGCCCGATAAGCTGGTTCAAGCATATGTATATGGATTAACCAGATCACTTCCTGCGGTTGATGGTATTCCATCGGGCGAGTTTGTGGATTATGGTATTCATGACTATCGTGCAGGCTCAGACTTGAGTTCAAATTATCCCGGCATGCCTAAATCAAGAATGGCTCTTTATTCGCAAGAATTTAATCGTGGATACTGGACTTCAAAGAGTAATCTTGTTAACATGAGAAATAATGGTTATGGTGCTCATATGATATTTGCCATGGACCCATTCCGTACAAACAGAGCTAGACAAATTACTGCAATGCAAGATATTGCATCTGCATTATTTGATGACGAGTTAGTTGTTGATACTAACTATCACAAAAAGGATTGGTAATTACAAAATTTAAAACAGCAAATTAAATGAAAACTAAATATATAAAACTAATATGGGTTTTTGCTATAGCTCTTACCTTCGGTTTTGCAAGCTGTAGTTCAGATGATGACCCAATTGTAGATGAATCTATAGATTTATCTATTGCAGATGAAAAGGTTGACATTGTGGTTGGTACTGCTACAAGTGTTTCTATTAGTAGTGGTAATGGTGATTATAGAGCTTTCTCACTAAATGAAGATATTGTAGCTGTTGAGTTGGTTGGCAATGAGCTTCAACTAACGGGAGTGTCAAGCGGCGAAACAGCAATCATAGTTTCTGATAAGAACAGCATTTATAAACGAGTAGAGGTTAGATCTTTCTATGATAAGTTGATTGTTGAAGATAGCAATGTGGAGATGAAAATGCGCTTGGGTAATACCGGGCGTAAGACTATCACTATTCTTGGTGGAAACGGTGGATATAAAGCAGTGTCTAGTGATCCAGCCGTTGCTACTGCTACAGTTAGTGGTAATGATATTGTTGTAACAGGCTCTGTTGTAGGCTCAGCGATTATAACAGTTACTGATAAGTTTGATATTCAAACAGAAATAACAGTTACCATTGTAACTACTACTATTGCTTATGAAGGCGAAGAGTTGGAAGAGATACTGCAAAGCAATGTGAGTCGATTCTATTTTAATGGAGAGGCAGAGTATATGTATAGCAGCCCGTTTGTTGGGCTAGAGAATGATTACAACGTTTATGGTTGGGATTATTATGGCTATTATTATCAAAAGGTATATTTTAAAGGTGACAAATCTGTTGGGGTGAAGGAAGATGCTAAGTTTTCTCAGTCTTATAGAACAACACATCGTGATGTCCCTATTGATTTTGAAATTGTTAAAAATGATGGGGTATCATTTTGGGCTATTTTCTCCTTTATCCAAAACGGCAAGTTGTTTTATGGG
>CAZHWC010000035.1:22380-23854 GCA_964535975.1 uncultured Proteiniphilum sp.
AGATGATTAAGTTTTAACAACAACTTCATACAATAATTCTTTTAGGCTGTCTCAATTTATTTTGAGGCAGCCTTTCTTTTTTTAATACCGCAAATCATATTTAAAAGATGGTATCCACAAATTTTATTTATACAAATTAGTTTTTAAAGATACGATGAATAATTGTATAGACTTATTGTAAATATAGCAAGGTCAAATAAAATCTCTACTATTGTTTTGTTTACCATTGAAAGATATAATTTATATTATACATAAACACCAATAAGTCTAATAAGATTCTATTTAAATAGATTACTTCCACTAATATAGTTTTAATTCTAATAAAAATAATATTAGATATATATATTATATTACGAATGCTTATATCTAAAATTGTAGATGTTCGTGCTCGTAATTTAATTCACATATAAATAATAGTAGAAGTGAGAATTAAATTTTTAATTCTCACTTCTACTATTTTAGAATCTGAAATTAACTTTTTAATTCTTGTTTATACAATTGTATATGATCGCGTGTAATATATATTATATGTAATAATACTATTAACTTATATCTTATTGATCAAACTTCTGTATAAGTGATATGTTTATTATATCTTTATATATTTATAAATGCAATAAAATATTTAATATAGTATCTATAGAATATAAATGTAATAATTATTGAATATGTATATTATCTTTTGAAGGTGTAAACTATCAATAATATTAATTGTAGGCATCTATAAAAATGTTTTTGTATCTTTATCTTTTATTATTTACCATTATAAATTGTGTTGATATAGGCTTATGAGTATGTTTAGATATGGTTTTTTGCATTACACAACTAATCTTGATTTTTTTGATGCTGTCAGTGATATAGCATCTATAGCAAAGTCATCTAAAATATCGGATGAAAATTATCTGGAGGTAATAAAGCTATTTGAAGACTCTCAAAATAAATTATTTCGTGTTTCAAAAAAGGTCTCCAGTAATGCTCACACCAAGGTTATTAAAGAGAAGGCAAAGGAGCGACAGGTTGCTCTTCGTTCGATACAGAATTTGGTAAAAACAATGTTGACCCGTCGAGATGATGAAATTCTTAAGCATGCTAGAGTTTTAGATTTGTGGTTGCGTGTGTATAAGAAAGAGTTTTATCGCCCATTGGTTAAATCTAACGGTATGTCTGTAATATATTTGTATAACTCTGCCGAAAAGAAGCCGAAAGTTAGAGAGGCATTAAAGTTCTTCTCTATTGATGAGTTGTTTGATGATATGTATTTGCTTACCAATGAGATTAATGTTTTAAGGAATAAAAGAGGTTCAGAAGTTGTGATGGAGAGAAAAGATACTGCCGAGTGGCGTAAAGAAATTTTGAGCGACTTGAGAAACCTTTTTGCTATTGTGGAACTTCTTATTAAAACTAAAGGCGATAGTGAGCCTATGTATCAGCGTACTGCAAATGTAATTCAAACTGTGGTGAAACACCATGAGCG
>CAZHWC010000036.1:0-17776 GCA_964535975.1 uncultured Proteiniphilum sp.
ACGTGTTTAGTGTCTGTTCCAAGTGGAAAAGTTATTTTCACCACGTGTTTAGTGTTTGTTCCAAGTGGAAAAGTTATTTTCACCATGTGTTTAGTGTTTGTTCCAAGTGGAAAAGTTATTTTCACCACGTGTTTGGTATGAGAAACACTTGGAAATTTTACTAAACACTAGATGTTGAATGAAATTTCCAACTTTAGTTTTGCCTTATTAAGTTGAGTAATTGGGTTGTAACTTTTAAAGAATAACCGATAAAAAACCATGCCATTTACTATCATGTTCAATTGTGACTACTTCTTTGCATCGTTTAGCAAAAAACAGTGTATTTCTCATTTTATCTTCTATTTGTTTTAATCTTGCATTTATAAGATTGTGATTGTATGCACAATTACAAAGATAATTAAGTTTTGCAGATTTTATTACTAACAATTTGATTAATAATTATAGAAAAATATCTGCTAGTTAGGAAAATAGTCTTAAATTTGAGTCGTGAAATGAAAAATAAACAAACACAGATACACTAAGAACTAAAAACTTTTCTAGTATGAGGAAATCATTAATTGCGATTGTGATAATGTTTATTACAATTAGTTGTTCTACACAACAACGAGTGGTGAGAGTTGAACCACAAATTCAAGAGGTGAAAAAAGAAGAGCAGGTGTTGAAGCGAAAAGTGGCAATTGCCCGTTTTTCAAATGAAACACAGTATGCCAAGGGACTCTTCTATAATAAAGACAATGATCCTATTGCAAAGCAAGCAGTGGATATATTGTCAACAAAACTGGCATCAACAGACAAGTTTATTTTGTTGGAGCGTCAGGATATGGATAAAATTTCGGAAGAGCTGGCTCTTGCCGGCAATGCCGATTTGCAGAGGGTGGGGGCTGATTATCTTATAATTGGTTCTGTAACGGAGTTTGGCAGAAAAAACACGGGTGATGTAAATGTGTTTTCCAGAAGTAAAACACAGGTTGTTCAAGCAGGTGTGAGTATTCGTTTAGTGGATGTTTCAACAGGACAAATCATATATTCGGAGGAGGCAAAGGGAGAAGCCGAAACTACCAATAAAACAGTTATGGGCTTTGGTGAACGTGCTGATTATGATGCAACGCTTAGCGATAAAGCTATTTCGGCAGCTATTTCAAAATTGGTTGAAAATATAACTAACAACTGTATGGACAGACCATGGAGGTCTTTTTTCCTTTCTTATGATGACGATGGTGTATTGATTTCGGGTGGAAAAAGCCAGGGACTGAAAATTGGAGATACATATAATGTTATGGAAAAAGGAAAGAGCGTCAAGAACCCACAAACCGGTATGATGATGGAGTTGCCAGGAAAAAATGTAGGTAAGATAAGAATTGACTTTACGGGAGGAGATACACCACAAAACGAATTTTCAATCGTGACATTTGCTGACGGCGGTATTGATAAACAAAATTTAAGCAACTATTATATAGAGGAGATTAGATAATGAAAAAGATATTATTTGTATTAATAATTGGAGTGTTGACTTTTGCTAATTGCACAGGTGTTAGAACTATGTCGTCCGGATTGGAGAATGAATCTTTTTTAGAATTTGTCGGTAATCCTCGTAATTATTCCGGTGGGGTGGATGTTGTCATAGATGATGCAAAAACCTTTAAAGCAGAGGTAAAAAAGGAAAATGCTAATCGTCTTAAAGGTAATATATATGCTATTTCAACCGGTACGCATACTGTAGTGGTGAGCTATAATGGTAATGTAATTTATCAGAAACAGGTGTTTGTATCGTCACAAGAGACTAAAAAAATTGTATTACCATGAAAAATTGTATTTATTTTCTCTTTGTAATCTTGATGTTGAGTTCTTGCTCAGCCAAACAGTCTCTATATTCGTGGGATAAATATGAAGTTGCCAGCTACAACTATCTCAAAAATAGTGATGAAAAGTCTATTCAATACTTGATTGAGACGTATCAGAAAATTATTGAAAATCAGAAAGGGACAAGAGGAATTGTTCCTCCCGGTATTTATGCCGACTATGGTTTTGTGTTGTTGCAAGCAGGAAATACAGAAGAAAGCAAAGCTATGTTGCATAAAGAGGTGGAACTGTATCCAGAGTCAGAAGTGTTTATAACTAGAATCCTAAAAATGATAGAGGAATGAAGAAGATATTATTACTGATTACTATGAGCGTTGTGTTGTTTTATAGTTGTAACACAACGTCAACTGTTCCTGTTTCTAAGTCTGAGGCGTATAAAGGGATGTATGACGAAAAGCCATTGTCTGTTTTGCTTATGCCTCCCATCAATAATAGTACTAACGTGGAGGCTAAAGAGTATTTTCATGCTACCCTAAATATGCCAATTGCCAACGCCGGGTTTTATGTTTTGCCAACGTTTCTTTCTATGGAGATTTTGAAAAAAGAGAGTGCTTATGACTCTGAGTTGTTTTTAGAATCACCGCTAGATAAATTTGGAGAGGTATTTGGTGCTGATCTTGCTGTATTTACAATAATACATAAATGGGATAAGTCTCCAATTGCTGGCAAAGTCAACGTTCAAGTTGAGTATGTTATAAAATCTATAAAGACCAATGACGTGGTTTACAATAGAATTGGCGATGTGGTATACGACACATCCATTTCATCAGGTACTGGTGGCTTGGCTGGACTGTTAGTTGATATTGCAGCTTCAGCAATAAATACTGCTGCAACAAAATATGTGGATGTTGCAAGGGCTTGCAATGCATTCACTCTTTCTGATTTGCCTTCAGGAAAATATAGCCCATCATACGGAATTGATGGAAATGAAAATGCAGGAGAAAAAAAGTTTACAACTGTTCTTAACTCGAAGTATTAGTTGGGGGATTTTAACTGCGTATTTACAATAAACGAGGTCATATAAAAATAAAAAATAAGCCTCTGATAATTAAATATTTGTAATTAATCTCTGATAGGGATACATTTAGAACGAGGGTGAAATCACATTGTGATACACCCTCGTTTTGATTTTGTTCTAAAACCTGTAACAGTTATTTAGGACGACACAAGCTAGTATAATATACTAGTTATTTTATTTTCCAAAATCGTGATACATCATAAGCAAGTGAGCAGCACTCCAGCTGAAGTGAGGGGCTTTAAGGCGCTCGCCTGTGTGGGTACCATAGTTTTCGTGTATTGGGGCTTCATTAATCAGCCCTTCCAGACGTTCGAACACCTGTATCGTATATTCGTCAGCCATTGATGTGTAGCCATAGTTGCGCAATCCTTTGATTGCAAAATATGTTTGATCTAGCCAAATGGGTCCTCGCCAATATCCTTTAGGATTGTATTTGGGGTTGTCAGCTGCAACTGTGGGGAAGGGAATATAAGTGGAAAATTTATTCTCATCTCTAAGTGTTCCCATCATTTTTTCGACTTGATTATTGCTAGCTATCTGGGTCCACAATGGAGTGTATGCTTCGCATCCAAACTCGGTGATAAAGCTTCCGTCACTAATCTTTTTATCAAAAAAGAAATTGTTCTCTTCATCAAAGAAGTAATCTTTTACTCGTTCGGCGTGATTTTCATAATTGAACTCAGCGCCTATTAGTGTGGCAAACTTTTGTAGATATCTGTTCTCTAATGCTAGGTATGCATTAAGGTCGACACTCTCTTGGTCCATGCTCCAGGCATCATTGTGATTTTCGTTTTTAAGCATTTTTGTGTCGTCAAATCTGATGGCATTATCCATGCCGCTTTCCCATGCTGCTGCTTCTAGTGTGCCATCGGTGGCACCATATTCGCATATGCCGTTATTGTTTATATCTCTTTTGTTATACCACCACTCGTAGTATGCCACTAGCTGTGGATACATCTCCTTTATAAAAGATAAGTCACCAGTTTCTTCATAAATTTCGTTTACTGCCCATGAAACCAATGGAGGTTTGCTATCCCTGGCATTGTTTTCGTATGGGTCGGTGTAAATACAATCTATAATCATGCCATCATCTTGTTGATAATCAAACATAGCTCTGATATTGTTTTTTGCCAACTCAGGATGAAACTTTGCTGTTGCAACTGCAAATCTCCAAGTGTCCCAAGCCCAAAAACCAACAAAATAGTTGACAGCATGGCTGGGCACAATTCCTTCGTGAAGAAGTCCCCCACGATGTGTGCGCCAGTTAGAGATGAGAGTGGTCATGGCTTTAACCGCTATTCGGTCATACTCAGGCTTCATGTCATCACGCAATACAGAGGTTATGTAATTATCCCAGCGTTGTTTGTTTTCAACTAATTTGCTTTGATAGTTGTTCAGAATTTGCTGACTGATGAATGTGCCGGCAGATAATTCTTTTTCGGACGTGAAAAAAGAAATAACTAAATAAATTTCTTTTTGAATACTATCTGTTATTCCTAGATAGTTGTTGTCTTGTTGGGTTAGGTTTACTTCTTGAGGAAATAGAATATGGGCAACTTCGCCTGACTCGAAGCGTGCTGTTACAGAGTTTTTGTTTACAGATACTTTGGAATCGCTACTCCAGTTGTTTCCAGTTAAAGACATAGGAGTGTTGCTCTTGGTTTCTATTTTAAGAATAGCGTTGGATGCATCAATAAAATTTAGTGTTTGTGATATTTCACCTACTGTGGATGCTGATAAAAGATGTGCCTCGCCGGGGTAGTAGTTTGTTTCTATTGGGTTGAAGGTGTCATTGTTGTTTTCAAATCCCACTGTTACTATTGATTTGCTAAGCCACTGACGACGATTCATGTCAAGACTAAACGGACCGCAAAATCCATTCACCCAATTATCTTTTTGTGGGATTGTGAATCCCATCCATGAGCCGGCATCCGTAAACCATCCATAGTTTCTTGTTTCTTCTACAGGTGTATAGGATATATCAAAGATATTTGGGAAACTATATCTATCTAAGCCTGCGTCAGCAGGCTTAGAGTTGTTGCACGAATATATTATTAGTGCACTAATGGTTAATAATATATTTCTAAATATAATTTTCATACTGTTGATAATATTTTTTGTTTATAGCTTATTATTAGAATATACGGATATGACTTTTGCTTATTTCGTCATCGCCTTCATTTAGTGGTTGAATAGTAAAGCTATATTTCATTTCGCTTGGTGTTATTGTATATTCAGGGTGAGTTTGAGCTCCCCAAGTGGTGTCACCGCCAACTCCCATTTGTTCTGCATCTATGTTGAGCCATACAAAATCTTTTTTAGTGATACTGCCACCATGACGACGCTCTATATCAAATGGGATATACTCTATTTCGCTCTGCATAAAGTTCCATGCACTTGCACTTAGTGGTTGAGTTCCTGTGATTAAAATACCTTTATTAGACTTGTTGCGTAGTGAAATCCAGCGCACATCTGTTTTGTTTGCTGATTCCTGAGCACGAACATATGGATGGTATTGATCCCACACTAATCCCTGATACAAGCCTATTAATGCCGATGACTTGCGATCGCTGTAACTTTCGTGTGGCCCACGCCCCAGCCATGTCATTGTTTCATACTCTGGCTTTAGAATCATTCTCATTCCGAATCTTGGAATTTCCGGTAGTTGTTTTGTGCCGGGTATAAAGTGCATGCCAACATTTATTGCTCCTTCGGGACGGATGGTATAGTTTATTTCTAATGAAGATTCTTGCTCTGTAAGTTCGTAATTTACTTTTATAGTTGCTATGTTTTTGTTGTCTCCTTGTTTTAAAGAAATACTTTTAAGCAACATATTATCGGATGCATTTTTCCATGTACCTGTACGCTTTAGATGCCCATTTGCAATATCATTGTCTGTCATTGGACGCCAGAAGTTAGGTTTAAATCCTTCAATAATGCAACTTGAGCCATTGTAGGATAGATCTGTAATTTCACCCGATTGTTTTGAAAACACCACTTTAAAGTTATCTCCACTTATGGTATAATCTGGCTCGTTGTCGAAAGTATTAAGAACTCCATTGGTGGGATATACTTGAGCTATTACTTTTTGAGTTGGCAGCTGCCATTGTTCGTATGCTGCAATGTGACCGGCTGGAATCATTCGAGTTTCATTTTTAGTGTAAGCCTCAAGGCGCAGGAAGTATTCTTTTCCATTATTTTGGCTGATACTAAATGGGATTGTA
The DNA here is from genome assembly GCA_964535975.1 of uncultured Proteiniphilum sp. Taxonomy (GTDB): domain Bacteria; phylum Bacteroidota; class Bacteroidia; order Bacteroidales; family Dysgonomonadaceae; genus Petrimonas. The sequence continues at coordinate 6,103 of CAZHWC010000036.1, forward strand.
AGTGTGCTGCTTGAGCGTGCCTTAGTTGTCGGTAAGTCAAGCTCTCCGCTGTCTATTGCTTTACCATCTGTTTCCAAATACCAGCGTAGTCCATAACTGTCTAGTGAAATGAAGTCATGTCTGTTGGTAATTTTAATATCATTTGTAGTAAACTCTACTGGTTCGAAATGAATATATTGATATACCTTTTTAACTTCGTGAATATGTGGGTTGAGAGTTCTGTCGGCGGCCACTAGCCCATTGGCACAGAAGTTTGAATCGTTTGGTACGCCTACAAATCCTAAGTCGCCACCATAAGCCCATATTTGGTTTCCTTGCTTGTCTTCTATGTTGAATGTTTGATCAACCCAATCCCAAATAAATCCTCCTTGTAGTTGGTCGTATTTGTATATAAGGTCCCAGTAGTCTTGTAAGTTACCTACACTATTGCCCATAGCGTGTGCATATTCGCATAGGATAAGTGGACGTGAGTCTCGCTGGTTTACATGACGGCGGAGTGCCCATATACGTGCATACATTGGCGCATATATGTCTGACTTTGCTTCGTATCCTCCTCCTTCGTATTGAACGGGTCGGGTCGGGTCATAAGCTTTAGTCCAGTCGTATATTGTTTCAAAATGTTTTCCGTAGCCTGACTCGTTGCCTAAAGACCACGTTACTATAGAAGTGAAATTACGGTCTCTTATAACCATTCTACTCATTCTCTCCATAAATTGAGCTTCCCATTCAGGATAGTTGGCAAGAGTTTTGTCTTTATGGTTCATCATTCCATGGCTTTCGATATTGGCTTCGTCAATTAGGTAAAGTCCATACTCATCGCAAAGTGAATACCATTCATACTTATTAGGATAGTGACATGTGCGTACAGCATTAATATTGAACTGCTTCATTAATTCAATATCTTTCAACATGCTCTCAACTGTGATTGTTCTGCCTGTATGCTGGTCGTGTTCGTGTCGATTTACTCCTTTGAAAAGTACCGGTACGCCATTAATTTGTTGAGTCCCATTTTTCATTTCTATGGTTCTAAAACCAAATTGATGAACAAATGATTCTAGTGAGTTGCCACTTTTATCAAATGTGTTGACTACAAGTCTATATAGATTTGGTGTTTCGGCTGTCCACGGTTTGGCATTGTTTATAAAGTGACTAACGGACAATATTGTATCTATATTATTTGAAAATTCTTTTTTGATGCTAAATATCTCATTCTTTTCATCAAATATTTTTATCTCTGCTAATGTTGATGGGGTGGGATTATTAAACTTTACTTCTAGATTGAAATTGCCATCAGTGTAATTGTTGACCATTTTGGCTGTAAGTCCAAAATCGACCGCTCTGAATGATGGACGGGCATATAGATACACGTCTCTTTCTATTCCGCTGTACTTCCAATAGTCTTGATCTTCAAGATATGAACCATCGCTATATCTAAATACCTTTACAGCAATTTTGTTTTTGCCTTTTTTTAGTAGTTTGGTAATGTTGTAGTGAGAGGGTAGGCGACTGTCTTCTCCATAACCGGCAAATTCTCCATTTATCCAGAAGTAGTATGCTGATTCTACCCCTTCAAAATCTATATATATATCAAGTCCATTCCAGTCGGAAGGTACTGTAAATTCTCTAATGTATGCTCCAACAGGGTTGTAGTCGGCAGGGACATATGGTGGGTTGGCAGGGAATGGGTAGTCAACGTCTGTGTAAATGGGACTGTCGAATCCTTGTAGCTCCCAGCTGCCCGGAACTTGTATATTGTTCCATTTTTTTGGATTAAAGTTTTCTTTATGGAAGTCGTTTGTAAACTCATCATTGTTTTTATGCCATTTAAATTTCCAGGTTCCATTTAACGAAATTCTTCGTTCGGAAGTTGAATTTATTTTGAAGCGCTGGCTAGCAGGCATATTTTGTTGTGATATAGCTGATTTTTCGTTTTTGTATGGTATAAAGTGTGCACGCATGGGCTCTCTGTTTATACCATTTATCTCAGGATTTTGCCAAGGAATATCCTTAGCAAAAATAGTATTGCCAATTAATAGGAATATGGCTATATAAAAATAAAAATATCTAATCATTTTTTTGTTTTTAAATCGAACTAAATAATACTACTAAAAAAGGAACACTTAGGTCAACTACAATACCATGATAAATTGATACTATCACTAGGTCTTTTCCGGAAAACTTGGTTATTATTGGTAGTGTCGTGTCCATAGTGGTGGCTCCACCAGCAGAGATAGGTGCTAGTTTGCCGAAGTATCTAACTAGGAGTGGAGCAAATAGCAGCGTGATAATTTCTCGTATTATATTTGATAATAAAGCAATAGTTCCGAGTACGGGACCTTTATATTCAGTTATAAAAATACTTGACAGGGAGTAATAGCCAAATCCGGAACCTACTGCTAGACAATCTGTTACTGAGTGCTTGGGCAAAGCTAAGCTGATTAATGCACTACCAATCAGTGTGCCGATTATTGTAACAAATGGCAAGAGAAGAATCCTTGGGTCTAAAGTTCTAAAACTCTTTAATGTTTTGGAGTCACTTCCTACATTGAGACCAACAAAAAACATTAATGCACATAATGCATAATAGCTTAAGTTAGAATCGGTAAAGTTGAATGGTATGATATTGAATAATCCAACTAGTGTTCCAAGTATGAAAAAAGATATAATAACTATACTGCCTTTCATATGTTAAGCTCCTTTATTATTTTCTTTTTTTATCCATTTCCATAGTAATAGAGCACCAATAACACTTCCCAATACTGCGGCTATTGTAATAAAAAGAGCTTCTATTCCAATTGTGTGTAATCCTTTTATTATTTCTTGATTGCCACCAACGTCTATTCCTAATAGAAAAAGCAGGGTCCAGATTAGTACTGTTATTATCTTGTTTATATGTTTAAGCTCTTTGTTTCTTAACAAATAGCCAAGAACGACGCCAGAGAACATTAATCCTATTACTATGAACATATATAATTATGCGATTATTCAGAATTTATACTTAATTAAATTCAAGGCAACTTTTTTGCTTGTATATGGGTTGCCTTGAATTTTGAACTGTAAAATTAATAATTAATTTACTTTAGTTTGTCATTTGAGTTTAACTCTGTAAGTGGTGTGGGATAAAATGCATTTTTATCGACATCTAATGTTCTACCCACTGCCGAAAGAGCCTCTTTAAGCTTTCCCCAACGGCGTAGGTCGTACCAACGCCAGTTTTCAAGTGGGAACTCAATCATTCGCTCATGTTCTATCTGTGCACGCACCTCCTGTTGTGAAGTTCCTTTCATTGGAGGCATATCGCCGTGTACATCTCTTACCTGGTTGATTATTGGTATTGCCTTTGCTGTTTGACCAGATTCATTGTATGCTTCTGCTTTCATTAATAATACGTTGGCATATCGCATAAGTGGTATGTTGATGGCACAGTTACTACTTGACAAAGATGCATAGTCGGTGGGCATAAACTTGCGGAATGCGGGTCTGTCTTTACCATCAAACCAGTCGTCATAGTTGTATCCATACACTCTTCCGCTACCATCATTGTAGTAATCGCTTTTGAAAAATATTGTTTCGTATAATCGGGAGTCATAACGACCTGTAGTGGCTATTTCTCCTTCTTTTTTATATGCATTCATAAGGTTTTTATTTGGAAGTATTTCATCCCAACCCCATAGCTCTTCTACTCCTATCCATCTGTGTAATTGAGTGCGATAGTTGGCACCATTGGCTGTGCTCATTGAGGTTTGTAGCTCAAAGACAGATTCTTTGCTATTCTTGTTTGAAGCATCAAACATACTTGAAAAGTTCTTTACTAGTTCATATCCTTGAACTTTGTCTAAAGCATCTATCGCATTGTTTAGATGTTCTGATTTTTTTTCAGGTTCTTCGTATGCGCGTGTTAAATATGCTAGACCAATATATGCATATGCTGCTCCTTTTGTTGCTCTTCCAATATTATCTGAATTGTAACTTGCAGGAAGGTTTGTTGCCTTTTTTAAATCTTCGATGATGAAATCCCATGCTACGTCGCGTTCTGAAAGAGGTTTGCTTAAGTCTTCCTGACTTGTTATGTATTTATTGCCTATTATAATTTCCTTGAAGTTGAGAATAAGCTTGATGTGGTAGTATGCTCTTAGGAAGTGTGCTTCATTTACTATCTGTTCTTTGACAGCTGAGTCAATATTCTCGCTTGATATATGATCTACTTTTTCTATTACCTGATTGGAGAAGCTTACTCCTGTATAATTGTTTGACCAATAGTTGCTAACTTGTGAGTTGCCATTTGTGTATGTGAAATTATATAGCTCTACCCAGTTAGGATAGTTGCGTGCGTCATTTCCCATTTCAATAATATCTTCTCGATATGCTTCGACTGGCCATTTGATTTCTGCAAATTCCCATGTGTCAATATAATATTCTAGTTGAGAGTATGCTGCTGCCAATCCTGCTTCTGCATCACTCTGGTTTCGCCAAAATGTGGATGAAGTTAGTTGATCTGGTGATTCAACAGTTAGAAAGTCATCACATGAACTTGCTAAAAATAAAGCTATTATTGTAATAACTAAGATGTAAATTTTTTTCTTCATAATTGATTGTTTTTTTAGAATGAAACTTGAGCTCCAATTGTGAATGTACGTGTAAATGGATAAATGTGCCTGTCAATTCCAGTACTTAAAACACTTGCACGTGAAAATTCCGGATCTATTCCACTATATGAAGTAATAGTAAATAGATTTTCACCACTAATGTAGAATCTTAGATTAGATAGGTGTGCTTTAGAGATAATGTCAATTGGAAGTGTGTAGCCAAGCTGAAGTTGTCTAAGTCTGATAAAATCTCCACTTTCTAGAAATCTATCTGATTCTTTCATGTTGCCGTTAGGGTCATTATAAATTGCCCTTGGAACAGATGTATTTGTGTTTGAAGGTGTCCATGAATCTAAACTTGATCTTAGAAAGTTTGATCCTGAGTTCATTCCTTCATAAAAATACCTGTTGCCATTATATAGTTTATGTCCCCACGCACTACCAATAATTCCCGATAAATCAAACCCTTTATAGTCAAGAGAAAAGTTGAAGTTAACTTCAATTTTTGGTATGCCTGAACCAGCATAAACCTTATCATATTCGTTGATAGCACCATCTCCATTAGTGTCTACAAAGCGAATGTCTCCTGCATCTGCATATGGCTGATATCTCTTGTCATCTTCGTTTTTATAATTTCTTGCTTCTTCGTTAGACTGGAATATTCCGTTAGTTTTGTATAAATAAAATGCACCAATTGGTTTTCCAACTTTAGTTTGAGTTGGGAAATGTTCGGTTCCATATTTCAAGCCTTCTCCGTATAGTACCTGGTTGTCGTCTGATAGAGAGATAACTTTGTTTGATGTTGTAGCTAGATTCATTCCTAAGTTGTATCCAAAGTCACCAATGTTGTATTTCCAATTTAGCTCTAACTCAATTCCTTGATTTCTGATTTTCCCTACGTTAAGGATGGGATTGTCTAATCCTGCTGACGGTGGAAGCACCTTAGTTATAAGTAGGTCTTCTGTTTGGTTATAATAGTAGTTTATTGAGCTTACTAATCTATTGTTGAACATCATGATGTCTGCTCCAAAGTTTTTGGTATCGGTTGTCTCCCATTTTAAAGATCTGTTTTCTAGTCCCCTTGCGATACTTCCAGCCCAAGCGTTATCACCATTTCCTCTTACATAGCCTTGAAATTTTGTGTTGCGTGTGCTAATGAGAGCTTGAAAGTCGTAGTAGCCTAATGCGTTTTCATTACCAAGACGTCCCCAGCTTGCTCGTAGCTTTAAATCATCCAAGATATCGTTCTTCTCGAAGAAATCTTCTTCAGTAACTCTCCAACCAAGTGCAACGGAAGGGAAATTCCCCCAACGGCTATTAGCACCAAATTTTGAAGATCCATCTCTACGCATTGTTACTTGAAGCAGGTATCTATTATCGTAATTATAATTTACTCTACCAAAGAATGAAACTCTGTTGTAGTCCCACTTGCTGCCATCACCATCAAAGGTGCCTCCGATTCCTGCACCTATAGTTTGGAAGTAGGGGTCAAGGAATCCATTAGCATTTTCACTTGTAACTAAACTTCCATTTTCAACTCTATATACAGTTGTTTTTCCTTCTACACCCACACTATTCCAAGTATACTTGCGAGATGATATTGAAGTTCCCAACATTGCATTTATACTGTGCTTATTTAGCCTTTTGTTGAAACTTAGTATGTTGTCCCATACATTTTCTTCCCAATATCCCGTTGTCTCGCTATAATATGGGTAGTCGTTTTTAGATTTTTCGTCAGCTACGTAAGCAGGAGTATGGTATTTTTGACGTTCGTGAGATCCTCTATAGGAATATGCTGTCTTTAAATTTAAATAATCTGTGAAGTTTATACCTGCAGATGCATTACCTGCTGTTTGGTATTGCTTGTTATATGCAGAGCGATAATGGTTGTCTGCTAATACGTTGCGGTTGTTTGGTAGTCCATCGTAGTTTGTTAGTGCATAACCATCTTTCTCTTTATCACTAAAAACAGGTAGAAGTGGCGTCATCATGTATGCTTCTTTTAGCTGATATTGTGGTTGTCTTGAGTCAGAGTATTTGAAAGATAGATTTGCATCAAATTCAAAAATACCCTTTGTAGCATTTATTTTTAAGCGTACGTTATCTTGTTTAAAGTTATTGCCTAAAAATATTCCTTTATCATTTGCTCTATTGTATGAAACTGAATATAACGATGATTCTCCACCACCTCTGACACTGAACATATAATTTTGAGATAGACCATTACGCATTATCTCGTCCTGCCAATCGGTGTCGACATTTGTGCTTTTGGTTATATATGCAGGTAATGACATAATAGAATTTTGCCAAGCTCCACTGTTATTTGGATCGTAGATATTTTTGTTGCTCTCAACGTGTAGATTCCAATTATCATACATATCCTTATGTTTTGACTGATATTCGGTAGCGTTAAGCATATCTAGCTTTTTGGCTACATTAACCATACTAACGTAGCTGGAGAAGTCTATCTTTGTACTTCCTTTTTTACCTTGTTTGGTTGTGATGATAATCACACCGTTTGCTGCAACAGAGCCGTAAATGGCAGATGCAGCTCCGTCTTTAAGTACCTCCATTGATTCTATATCCTGGGGATTAACATTGTCGATATCTCCTGGGAAGCCGTCAATAATATAAAGAGGGTCATTGTCGCCAAATGTTTTAACTCCTCTAATTTTAATTTTTACACCTGCACCCGCGTTTCCTCCTGATTTTGAGATATTCACTCCGGCAATTTTACCTTGTAGTGCTTCGGCTGGATTTGTAGTTGTTCTTTTTGCTAGGTCTGAAACATTTACAGAAGAAACGGCTCCAGTCATGTCGCTTTTTCTAAGTGTTCCATATCCTACAACAACTAGCTCATCTAATATTTCGACATCTTCCTTAAGGACAATATTAATTAGTTGTCTTCCATTAATATTTATCTCTTGAGTTACATATCCTACATATGAAATAACGAGAGTTGCATTTGATGGTGCTTTTAGAGTAAAGTTACCATCATAATCTGTAACAACACCATTGGTTGTTCCCTTTTCAATTACACTTGCACCAATAATTGGATCATTATTGACGTCAACAATTAATCCTGTTACATTAATACTTTGTCCCCATAAGCTAAGAGGAACTAAAAACAGAAGTAAGAATACTGTTTTTTTCATGAGTCCAGTTAATCTATTCATATATTTAAAAATTAAAATTTGTTTTTCAACTGCTAATTAAATATAAGAATAGCCTTGGGACAAGATATAGATATATACTTATACTCTACATTGACAATAACAATGATTGAAATATATCTACAATTAAAAAGTATATGTTCTGATATACAGTGATATATGTTGAGTAGCGCTACTACAATCTGGAGTTTTACAAATAAAGTGAGAATTGTGCAGTTTTCATATACTTTGTAAATATTCGCTTAAATTTTGTTCTGGAGTAAGCTCTAAAGATTTTCTCAAACGGTATCGACTCATATTGATAGTTTTTATACTTCGTCCTGTGATAATTGATATATCTTTAGTGGATAAATCAATAAGTAGTAGTGAGGCTAAATCTAATTCTCCTTTAGTTAGGCTATTGTGTTTTTTGAGTAGCCGCTCTCTAAACTCAAGGTTTCTTTGTTCTATATTGATTAGCATATTGTTGTTTGTGATTTTCGAATTCTGGTATTGTGATATAAAGAGGTTTATCTGTTTTAGGTGTTTTTGTAATAAAGTATCTTTTAGTGAATATCCTTCTTTTATCTTTTCTCGGATATTATCCAAAATATCATTTTGACTTTGTATAAAAACAGCAAACTCTGTCATCTCTCTCCTTTTTATTTCTAGCATATCTCGGTAGTTTGCAAGCTCTGAATTTTGCTGATCTATTTTAAGAGTTGCAACTTCTCGTTGATACTTTTCTAGATTGTATTGGGCATTTATTAGCTCATGTGCTTTTTTTCGTCTATACCATTTTGACGTGAATATACTTGCTAAGGTTAGAAATATAAGTAAAACTATTAGTAGTATAAGATTTCGTTTTAGAAGCTCTATTTTATACCTCTGCTCTTTAATATCTGTGAGGCGTTTTTGGTCTTGCAGATTTTTATTTGATATTTCAAGCTCTACGCTCTTTAATTTGTTGCTGCTTTGAAGCTCTTGATTTAATAAGTGTAGCTGTTCTAAGGCATTGTATGCATTTTCATAATCATTCATTGCCTTGTAGACCCATGAATGATATTCATAATTATCACAGATGAGCTCTTTTGCACCAATTTTATTAGAAATTTCCTGGGCTGTAGCAAGTGCTTCTAATGCAAAGCCATAATCACCATTAAAAAAGTATTGTTTACCTAAGTTGTTATAGTTTTCACCTAGCGACCATTGTGCATCAAGGTTTTTATTAATTGCTATTGCTTCTGATATATGTTTGAGCTTTTCTTTGAAATCCCCTTTGTATAAACAAAGGTTGTTGAGGTTGGCAGCTATTTCTTTCATTCGTTTGAGCGACCTATTAATAGATAGAGACTGCATAAAAAATTGTTCTGCAATCCTAAACTCATCTAAGTTATAGTGAATCAATCCTCTATTATTAAGACTAGATGCTAAGAGAACCGAGTCATTAGATGCTTTAAATATTGAAGTGGCACGGTCGTTGTATTCTATTGCTTTGTTATAATCTGTAAGACTGCTATATACCACACCAATTAGAGAATAAATCTCGCCTCTAAGTGTTGTGCCTTCATGTTCAATATGCTTTAAGGCGTCAAAAAGAATTTTTATACTTGAGTCAAAGTTGCCAAGCAGCTTTTCACCTAGAGCATAAACTAGCATTGCCTCAGCTTTTGTGTTATTATTATCGTCAGGCAAAATTTGAATAGCACTTACTGCATAGAATATTGCTTGCTCAGGACTATGGTAAATTATGTCATCGGCTTTTCTTATTAAAGACTTAGCTTCTTTTATATCTATGTTCTGAGTGGATGAGGCACTAATGTGTAAACATCCAAATAAAAGTAGTATAGTGGCAATAAAGGTAGGTCTCATTAGATATGGAATTTTTACAAATATAAGACATCTTTTATATTTGTGAAAATATTTATCTTGACTTTCCTTTGATACTAATTTACTTTCTATTCATATACTTATTGGTCAGCCATCGGCGTACAGGTATATCGTAGAACTTCATTATCACATATGCCAAGGCGATGTTTCCAAAGAAAAGTATAAGTGCTATGTGCCATGTTTCGCTAAAAGTGAGTGCCGGGTCATGACTCCATGCCCATGCATAATATAAATACATAAATGGGTAGTGAATAATATAGAGAGGGTAGGAGATATCACCTAAGAAGCGATATAGTCGCCTTTGCTTGATCTTTGTTGTGTTGTTGCTGTCAGACTTGTCTGAAGCTCCTATATAGACCAATAGTGGAAAGATTAGAATTACTACAACTGAGTCGTATATACCGTTGATCCATGTAGCGTGTTCGTTGCCAACGTAAGGTATTGATAATAGTATGATAATTGCAAGTGATGCTTTCCAGAATGCTCCTTTTATTTGTGCAGGTTTGAAGGTGCGTGATATAAGCATACCTGCTGAAAAAGAGAACATGACGCGTAGAGATCCTCCTAGTAAGTTGTTATCCAAAAGCGACCATCCTACACCTAAGTTGCCATAGCCTGAAAGTCCTGCGATGGAATAGTATGCTAATCCAGCTCCTGTGGTTGCGACCAATGCGGTAAGAGCTTTTGTTGACAGTCGACGAATAAAAAGTGCATAGAGTGTGTTTGCTATATATTCAAAAAATAGCGACCAGCTTGGACCGTTTAGTGGAAACATTTCTCCATTACCACGAATCTCGGCAGTGCTACCTGGTAGTGCGGGAATCATAAACATTGTCAGGAGAAGGGATAACATGACTGATGATAATGCTATTTTGGTTCCGTCCCATTGCACGTTGCCTTGTATCATAAATGTGGCAACACCAAATAACGCACCTATTATCACTAATGGATGAAGTCGTATTAGTCTACGTTTGAAGAAGTCTTTTATTGACATTCTGTTCCATCGGTCATCATATGCATAGCTAATTACAAATCCTGAAAGAACAAAAAAGAAATCCACTGCCAGATAACCATGATTGAACCGTTGATCTATCGGACTCGTAGCAAATCCCTCAAATAGATGATACCAGATAACCATAAGCGCCGCCACACCACGAAGGCCGTTAAGTACCTCAAAGTGAGGCTTACTATCTGCATATGCAGCATTTGATATTCGTTTGTTGTTCATTTATATTATTTTTTGGTGACAAAAATAGTCTTTAAAGATGAGTGGCGCAAAGTATGCCATACAAAAAACGCCGGATGAGGTACTCATCCGGCGCTAATATTAATAAATTGAATTTTACAATCCAAAGTGTTGTTTTAGAGCATCAATTTTGATGTTTACATCTGCTTCCGCTTTTGCAATTTCCTCTAATGATGATACTTTAGGCCCCCTTACTTCAAGGTAGAATTTAATCTTAGGTTCGGTGCCAGACGGACGAATAGAAACTTTTGTGCCATCTTCGGTAAAGTACTGAAGTACATTGGAAGTTGTTGGCATTGCAAGTGTAGTGACTTCATCTTTTTTGTAGTCGTAGCTTTCTAATCTAGCATAGTCTTTGCAAAGTGATACAGGTGAACCTGCAAGCTCTTTCACAGGGTTTGCTCTGAAGTTTTTCATCATTGCTTCTATTTCGTCAGCTCCCTCTTTTCCGGTGCGGACAAGCGAAATATTTACTTCTTTAGAGTATCCGTATTCTAAGTAAATCTCTTGTAGAAGTTGATATACTGTTTTTCCGTTATCTTTTGCCCATGCTGCAATTTCTGCAAATGTAGTACAAGCTGATACTGAATCTTTGTCGCGTACAAAGTCGTCGGCAAGGAATCCGAAGCTTTCTTCGCCACCTCCAATATATTTCTTAATACCTTCATTCTCACGAATTATCTGTGCAATCCATTTAAAGCCTGTATAGCAGTCGTACATTTCAACTCCGTTCTTATCGGCTATTTCTTTTACTAACTCTGTAGTAACAATAGTTTTTACAATAAACTCCTTACCGGTTA
>CAZHWC010000036.1:17876-23507 GCA_964535975.1 uncultured Proteiniphilum sp.
TCTTTTACTAACTCTGTAGTAACAATAGTTTTTACAATAAACTCCTTACCGGTTAGAAGTCCTTTTTGTTTGCGCTGTGTTACTAAATAGTAAATAAGAACAAGCATGATTTGATTCCCATTGAGTAGGAAGAAGTCTCCATTATCATCTCTGATGGCAGCTCCAATTCGGTCGGCATCAGGGTCGGTTGCTAAAACCAAGTCGGCACCTGTTTCAATTGCTTTTTTTATTGCAAGATCTAAAGCTGCAGGCTCTTCGGGATTTGGAGATATTACGGTTGGGAAGTTGCCACTAATAACATTTTGTTCGGGCACATCTATTATATTGGTAAAACCAATAGCTTTTAAAGTATCGGGAATGAGTTTTATTCCTGTACCATGTATTGGTGTATAGACAATCTTAAGATCGTGTTGGTTAGCAATTGCATTAGGAGATAGTACAAAGCTTTTAACCTTATTGATGAAAGACTTATCCATGTCTTCTCCAATAATCTCGATAAGGTTTTTGTTGCCTTTGAACTTAATATCATCAACAGATGCAACTCTGTTTACCTCAGCGATTATATTTTTGTCGTGAGGCCCTAAAACTTGAGCACCATCTTCCCAATATGCTTTAAATCCATTATACTCTTTAGGATTGTGTGAAGCAGTAATCATAATTCCACTCTGGCAACCTAGTTTTCGGATTGCATACGAAACTTCGGGTGTTGGGCGAAGTTCTTCAAATAGATATACTTTTATATTGTTGGCAGAGAAGATATCTGCTGCAATTTCGGCAAATTTACGGCTGTTGTTGCGGCAGTCATGGCTTATAACTACTTTTATTTGTTCCAACTCTTCAAACTCTTTTAATAGATAATTGGCTAATCCTTGTGTTGCTGAACCCACTGTATAAATGTTCATTCTGTTGCTTCCTGCCCCCATGATGCCACGTAGACCTCCGGTACCAAACTCCAAGTCTTTATAGAATGCATCAATAAGTTGACTTTTATCTTCATTATTGAGCATTTCTCTTACTTCATTCTTTGTTTCTTCGTTATAACTTCCTTCAAGCCACATTTGTGCTTTGTCTGTTACTTGGTTAAGTAATGTTTCGTTGTCCATAAATACCTATGTTTTATTTGTTAATTTTATCTTGAGCCATAAAACAACAATCATTTCTGACGTTTGTTTATGTTCTTATATCGTTTTGTGAATAATTAATTGATAATAGCTTTTATTCTACCGGCAGTACTTTGTATTTGTCACCCGTTTGTTCTATCACCTTCTTATAAAACTCATTAGAGTAGCCTGTTCTTATAGGTGATGCTGGCTGTCCATGTTCATTTCTCTTGAATTTACCATTCTCTTCTGGTTTAACTACTCCGTCAATATATTTGACTAAGAGATAATGTCCTAATTTTTTCCATTCTGTTATTCCTTCTGTAACCAGGTTATTGGTATATGCTGTAAGAAAGTCAATAGCCTCAGTCTGAGATTTGTTAAATAATTCACTTGCTTCTTTTTCAATTTGGGGTTGAGAAGCCTCAAAACTGTCTTCAAGTTGCTTTTGTACTTTTTGAAGATCTTTAATCTTATCGCTATATCGCATATAAACCATATTTGAAACAAGGTTGTGTGTCCAAAAAGCAGATGTCTCAGAATATGTTAATAAGTCGCCGTTTCCTACTTCCATTTCGTGTGGCACTTGTGTATGGCCGCAATAGAATGGGTAGTAAACTGTTTGTGCGGCATCGTCTATGCCAAACCACAAGATGCCACCTACTGGATTGGGCAGCCAAGAGCGCATCTGAGCAACAAAAGAAAAGCCTGTTTGCTGCGTGGCAATTGGTCGCTCGTTGCAATATGCTACTGAATCAATCTCATAAGTAAGAGGTGACCATCTGTATGGAGAATTGAAAGGACCGGCACCTATATCGTATCTCCAATCTAGCTCTGTATCTTCATAGTGGTCTCGCATTAGGTTCTGAATGTCTCTTGCGCTAAGTTTTTGATCTGGTTTTACATAAAGTGGCATTGGATCAGTGGTTTTGCCTTGGGCATATGTCACATATTCTGACATGTTGCTGTTTACTCTGTTGAAGAAAGACCATACACGGGCTTCACAGAAACGAAGTGCACCAAAATCAAGTGGGGCGTATGCCTGTGCAAAGCTGAAGTCGGAGTCGCTGCCTGTATAGTATCCTTTTTCTTTAGCAAATGATATCACATCGGGTGAGTATATACAGTTCTCAGGGTCATTGAGTGGGAATTGTTGAATACGTGCCTGATTAGCATGGGCAGAAACACAGTCGTCAGGTATACGTACTGCTACCCATACAGCTCCTTTATTTCCCTCACCTTTTCCAATCATTTCTAGTACCCATACTTCGTTGGGATCGGCAATAGAAAAAGACTCCCCGGAACTATAGAATCCATGTTCAGCAACTAAGTTGGTCATAGTGGCAATTGCTTCGCGTGCATTCTTTGCTCTTTGAAGTGTTATATAAATGAGGCTTCCATAATCAATAATTCCGTTTGGGTCTTTGAGCTCGGGGCGACCACCATATGTCGTTTCTCCTATGGATAATTGGTGTTCGTTCATGTTACCAATAACATTGTATGTTTCTAATGCTTGTGGGATTTCACCAAGGTATTTTCCTGAATCCCATTCATAAACTTTCAGCATTGTGCCCGGTTTGTACTTTGCAGCCGGCCAATGATATAATTCTCCATATAGATTATATGAATCTGCTGAATATGAAATGATTGTTGAGCCATCTGTTGAGGCTTTTTTCCCGACTAGGAAATTGGTGCATGGGTAAACTAAGAAGACTGTAAGGAGGATAGTCGAAAAACTTAATAAAATTCTCTTCATTTTTTACATTAAATTAAAAGTTTCATGAGTGTAAAGATAGGTCAAAATAAATAATAAACCTAAAGGCTTTGGATATATTTAATTTATGTATTAATATAATGATATAATATAATGTGTTTAAGCGCATGTGGATTTTGCGACAAATTTGAAGTGGTTATAGATTGACAGGGATAAGTATATTTGTTATTGATAGTTTATTGTATCTTTGAGGATGAATTTAATTTTTTAAGGGGGTTAAAAGTAGCTTTATTGTATAAAATGAAAAGAAATAGGTGCATATTGTTTTTGCTTATTCTTTGTTTGGTGACTTGTGTTAATATGGTGAGTGCGAATAATGATGTTCTCAACGAAATATTATCGAAGAAATCAATTTTAGAGAATGAACCGGATAATAAATATATATTAAAAGAAATAAGTTTTTTATACTTACATCAGGCTAACTTTGATGATGCACTGGAGTATGGGAATAGATTGCTTAGATTGGGAAATAAGTCAGGCGATGATGAGTATGCAACTCTTTATGCTCATATAATATTAGGGCAGGCTTATTTAATGACTGGTGAAGGTGGAAAAGCATATTCTAATTTATTAAAAGCGGAGGATATAGCACAGGTTCATACTAATGATTCGGCTTTGTGTTCTGTTTATAATGGATTAGGATTGTATTATTCTAATATTGAGAAGGATTATTACAAGTCGTTAGATTACTTTTTTAAAGGAATTGAATCAGCAAAACGTTCTGATTATACTCAGTTGCATAATATTTTATTGATTAATATTTCGGGTATTTATTACCTTAAAGATGATCCGGTGGGGCTTGTATATTCACTGAAAGCTTATGAAATGGGACATCAGAAAAGTAATCCTTATTTGATATTTGCGGCTTCATCGAATGCTGCATATATGTATTCCCTATTGAGAGATTATGATAATGCGCTTAAGTATATAAAAGAGGCTGAGTTTTTGATGAAGCGTAATGATTTTTATAATCAGACAAATGTTTATGCTTTGTATGGTAATATATTGCTGGAGCAGAACAATGTTGATGAGGCTGTTGACTACTTTCAGAAAGGAATGGACTTGAGAGATAGTGCTCAGACATCATCTATAGTTTATAATATACTGGGATATGCAAAGGCTAAACTTAAACAAAATGAACCGGATGCTGCCATTGAAATGCTGAAAGAGGGACTTGATATTACTTATTCGCAGAACAACTCTATTCATAGAGATAAACTATTGGAGTGGCTTTCAATAGCTTATGAGTCAAAAGGTGAATATAATATGGCTTTGGAATGGCAGCGTAGATTTCAGAATGAAAGTGATAGCTTATTTAATTCTGACAAAGAGAGAGCTATGAGCGACTTGAGAATTAAGTACGATACAGAGCATAACGAAAACCTTATTAAAGAGGCAAAGCTTGATTTGATGCAGAAAACAAAAAATGAGCAGTTGCTGATTGCTTTGCTTATAGGTGTTGTTTTGGTGGTTGTGTTCCTGATTGTATTTATGTGGAATAGAAATAAATTTTTTAATACTATTATACATCAATATCAAGCTCGATTTAGATTGGAAAAGCAAATGCAGAAAGAGCTGCAGAGCTTGAAAGTTGAAAAAGTTGAAAAAGTTGAAACTGTTGATGAGTCTGCTAATAAATATATAGTTTCATCTCTTACCGAGGAAAAGAGTATTGATTTGTTTTCTCATTTAGAAAAGTTGATGCGTGATGAAAAGATGTACCATGATAATTTTCTGACAAGAGAAAAGGTGGCTGAGGCATTGGGAAGTAATAGGACCTATTTGTCACAAATTATAAATCAGCAAACTTCGTTAACATTCACTCAGTATATCAATGAATACCGTATAAATGAAGCATTAAAGCTATTGAACGAGCAAGGAGACTCAATTCCGTTGAAATATGTATCATCGAAAGTTGGGTTTAGCTCAACTACCACTTTCTATAAGGCATTTCAGGATATTGTTGGAATGTCACCATCTCAGTATAAAAATAAATCAAAAGAAATTTATAGACTGCAATAAGTGATAAATTGACACTATAAGCGTCCAATTGCGACAATTGTCGCAATTGGACGCTCGCAAATACATTTTTTACCTCTTATTTGTTTTTATTTGCAGGAGTATAACTTTTAAAATACTTTAAGATGAGAGGTAAGAAACGGATCAATTTGAATATTAATCGAGTCTTTAAAATATCGGTTTTATTCTTGCTATTGCTTATAGCATCTGTAAATAATTCGTATTCGCAGAAGATTGTCGGAGAAAAGTCAATATCCGGAATTGTAATGGATGAACATGGCAACCCTTTGCCTGGTGCTCATGTGAAAGAAGTGGGACTGGAAAAGTGGCAATCTATATCTTCTGTGGCTACAGATATTAACGGACATTTTAGTATAACTGTTCATGGTTTTACAAAGCAGCTAGAAATCTCTTTTATAGGTTTTGACATTAACCTAGTCACATTAACTGAAGAATTATCCTATAGAATAGAAATGATTCCTTCAAGAGAAACATTGGATGAGGTTGTTGTGACCGGTGTATTTACAAGAAGAGCTAATACCTTTACCGGAGCAGTTGCTTCAGTAAAAGGTGAAGATTTGCGTAGAGTGGGAAATCAAAATGTTTTGCAGAGTCTTAAAAACATTGATCCCTCTTTTATTCAAATTGAGAATTTGTCGAGTGGATCTAACCCTAATGCTTTGCCTGATTTTACAATGAGAGGAAGCTCTACAGTTGCTTCAGTACAGGGTGAGTATG
>CAZHWC010000037.1:0-23368 GCA_964535975.1 uncultured Proteiniphilum sp.
ACAAGTAGTGTTCAGTCTTTTTTATAAGTTAAGGAACTATCCAACAAGTAGTGTTTTGTATATCTATTAAATAATAAAAAAATAAGAGGTCGTATAAAATAATAATTTAGTTTCTAATAACCGAGCATTAGGATTATTGTCTGCGATAAAACAAAAGAGAAAGGGGTGAAATCACATCGTGATACACCCCTTATAAATTTTATGGTCTAGCCACACAAATTATAAATAATTCATTTACTTCAATAATGAGTCAGGATCAAGATTATCATGCTCAATATCTAAGAAATACTTATACGTGCCAACCTTAAGCTCAGCACAAGCATCATAATCACAAACAATAATTCCTTTTTCATGCAGTTGCAATGCACTGATAGTCCACATTTGATTTACAGATCCTTCGACACCATGATACAGAGCACGCGCTTTATGCAAACCATTTGCAAGAATCAACACTTCTTTCGCATCAAGAATAGTGCCCACTCCAACAGTAAGAGCTGTCTTAGGAACTTTATTCACATCATTATCAAAGAAACGAGAATTTGCCACAATAGTATCAGTGGTAAGAGTTTTGATACGTGTGCGTGATGTCAAAGATGAGCCCGGCTCATTAAAAGCAATATGACCATCAGGACCAATACCACCCATAAACAAGTCAACACCACCAACAGCCTTCATCTTATTCTCATAGGCTTGGCATTCTGCTATTGGATCTTCGGCCATTCCATTAAGCATATTCACATTTTCCTTCTTTATATCAATATGATCAAAAAAGTTTTTCCACATAAAAGTGCGGTAACTCTGTGGATGATCAGCCTCCAAACCAATATACTCATCCATATTGAACGTTACTACATTTTCAAACGAAACAACACCCTCTTCATATAACTTAATCAAAGCTTTATATGTAAGAACTGGTGATGATCCGGTTGGCAATCCCAATACAAAAGGCTTTTCTGAAGTTGGTTTTGCCTTATTAATTTTTGCTGCAATATAGTTCGCAGCCCATTGTGCCATGTCATTGGCATTTGGTTGAATAATTAATCTCATACTCTTTTTTTTATTTTATTATTAATTCACTATCAATATTATAGCTAATAATTTAGCTAGACTAATTTTTCTGCAATTGCTTTACCTAATTCATAGGCGTTAACAGCTGTAGATTCATTAATGGCCTGTTTCATTTCGGCAGGTTCACCAATTGGTTCAAACTTCATTGCCTCTGCAAATGCTTTAAGTTCGCGTTTTGCACCATCTGCCCAGGTATGTCCGCTAAAATAAGAAAAATGCCTATTCTTAAGTCCACTATTTTTTAATGCCGATACTACTGCATCCACCCCTGGATTAAGTTTATTATTATATGTAGCCGAACCAATAATTAGCCCTTTATATTTAAATATATCTCGAATAATATCAGATAGGTTACTTTTCGATGTATTATGAATTATTATATCTCTAACTCCACTTTCAGCAGCAGATGAAGCAATCATATCTGCCATTTGCTCGGTATTCCCATACATCCCACCATATACTATAACAAGACCATCATCAGCTTCATACTGACTCAACTTGTCATATAGTGATAAAACCTTATCAATATTCTCTCGCTGAGTCCAAACCGGACCATGAGTAGAACAAATTGTATTAATCTCCACATCGCTTAGCTTTTTTAATGCAGACTGCACAGATGAACCAAATTTGCCAACAATGTTAGAATAATACCTTATCATTTCATCCCAATATTTATCAGGATTAAGCTCACTGTCTAATATACCACCATCTAATGCACCAAAAGTGCCAAATGCGTCAGCTGAGAATATTGTCTTCGCCTCCTTCAAATATGTCATCATAGTTTCAGGCCAATGAACCATTGGTGCAAAATAAAACTTTAGAATGTCAGCTCCTATTCTAAGCTCATCACCATCCTCAATAACTATAACATTATCAGTGATTCCGTAAAAACCCTCAAGCATTTCGGCAGAACGCTTATTAACCACAATTTGTATGTCCGGACAACGATTTATAAGCAGCTCAATACTTCCGGAGTGATCCGGCTCCATATGATTTACTACCAGATAGTCAATTTTTCTATCTCCAAGAACGTTGTTTACTTTTTTGAAAAAAAGATCTGCAAAGTTAATGTCTACAGTATCTACCAGGACTACTTTCTCATCCATAATCAAATATGAATTATAAGAAACACCTTTAGGCAAAGGCCATAAGTTTTCAAAAAGCCCCTTGTCTCGATCATTAACTCCTACGTAAAACAAGTTATCACGTATCTGTTTAGGTTTGTACATATATTATATGATTAAAAGTTTAACAAAATATTATATTACTTTTTTGACTTTACATTTTTACTAAAATCAGAGTTGGTCTTATCAATTGACTTCTCTGCAACCACCTTAGTTTTCATAGCATGAACAATCAACCATATACCCCAGATAATAAATGGAATACTTAACCATTGTCCAATAATAAGTCCGGTGCTCTCTCTCATAGCTAATTCAGACTCAACCTGAACATTTTTAATATACTCAATAAAGAAACGAGCTACAAAAATTAATAAAATTCCAACTCCCAAAATAAGACCGGGACGATCCTTTGAGTTAGTCTTCCAATACATGTGCATTGTTATTGCAAAAATCACAAAGTAGATTATTGCTTCATATATTTGAGTAGGATGAGATGGTTCAGTAAAAACAGGTTCTGCTCCATGCATCCAATAATTAATATTGTCAATAAATCTAAAACCCCACGGCTTGTCAGTTACAGCACCATATATTTCATGATTCATCAGATTTCCCAACCTAATCATTCCAGCCGTAAAGCCTGTAGGAACCATAACACGATCAAAAGTCCAAAGCATACTTTTCTTTGTCACTTTCTTAGAATACATCCAAACAGCAATTATTATTCCCAAAACACCACCATGACTGGCAAGTCCTCCTTCCCATATTTTAAGAATCTTTATTGGGTTGGCAAGATAATATTCGGGTTCATAAAACAAACAATGCCC
The DNA here is from genome assembly GCA_964535975.1 of uncultured Proteiniphilum sp. Classification (GTDB taxonomy): domain Bacteria; phylum Bacteroidota; class Bacteroidia; order Bacteroidales; family Dysgonomonadaceae; genus Petrimonas. The sequence goes on from CAZHWC010000037.1 coordinate 3,017, forward strand.
CAGCCTAGCGCCAAGGATTATTCCAAGCATCATATAAACAAAAAGAGAATCAAACCATTTTTCAGGAAGTCCCTCATGCTTAAAAATTTTCTGAACTATGTATACTGCTACAATAAGGCCAATGACCCACAATAAGCCATACCAACGAATTTCGCGCCCCAGCACTTCAAATAGGGTTGGATTCACATCCCATGTTACTGACAAAAACATGATTATTTGATTTTTAAATTTAAGACAAAGATACTAAAAGATTTATGATTGTTGATTACACTCCTATCAACTATACCAACTTGCTAATCCACAATTCCCTATCGCCTGGCAGAAGGTCAACTACAGGGATTTCAATAAGAGTGTATGCTCCCGGAACCTGCCTCATACTTGCCCGTGCTGCACTCACCATAACCTGAGCCGTCAATGCAGGATTATTAATACGCATATCATATTTAAATATCTGATTGTGAGTTTGTCCGGATACCCCCTTGCGTTCCAATACCACCCCATGTCCTACATCTTTGAGCTTTTCAACATCATCCACTTCAAACACACGTGTATCATCATTAATAAAATAGCTATCGCTTTTAATTCTTTGTTCCACATCTTCAAACGCATAACCCTCTTTTAATTCCACATATACCATACGACGATGTACACCGGTGCCTGTAGGGATTGTTATTGACAAAGCATTTCTAACACCTTCAATTCCTTTAACAGCCACAGTGTGTCCCATACTCATGCCAGGTCCAAAATTGGTATAAGTAACCCCATTAGGCGCCATTGCCTCAAGAAGCGTTCTAATAACAGAGTCACTTCCGGGATCCCATCCCGCAGAAATCACAGAAACTGCATTATTCTCTTTAGCAAAGTCCGAGAGCGTGCTACGCAGGCCCACAATCAGATTATGAATATCAAAGCTGTCTACTGTATTTATTCCCAATGACAGACACTCTTTGGCAAACACTTCCACGCTTCGTGTTGGCACAGCAAGCAATGCTACATCCACATCTTTTAATTGAGAAATTGAATTAACTATAGTATAATCTTTAATCTCACTCGGAACGCTTGATACATCTCGTCGCACAATTCCTGCTATCTCAAAGTCAGGAGAACTATTCAAAGACTCCACTACATATTTTCCAATATTGCCATATCCAATAATGGCCGCTCTAATCTTATTCATCATTTATTATTATATTTTGATTTACAAAAGTAGTAAAATTGTTTTCTGTTTCATCATCAACATCATCATTATATGATTCATCATCTTCCCACACAACATCTGGCTTCTGTGGCCCCTCTTTTCTATAAACAAACGCTGTTATAAGTCCCGCAACTGCACCCGAAAGATGCGACTCCCATGATAGTTTAACATCAACCAGTTCGGCAATTGGGAAAATACTCCATATAGTGCTTCCATAGATAAAAACTACAATCATAGATACCGCCGACAAGCGTTCATATCTGCGAAAAATGCCACTGAAAAATAAAAAGAAGACCAAAGCAAATATCAAACCGCTTGCACCAATATGATATGCATTACGCCCTATAAACCACGTAAAAGAGCCACTAAGAAACCAAAGTAAAAGAATAGACTTAACAGCTATCTGGTTATAGAAAAAGAATATCAGCGTAATTAATATTAATAAAGGAAAAGTATTGGACGCAATATGCGACAAAGATGCATGAACTAGGGGTGAAAAAATAATTCCTATGATTCCTTTCACCTTTAGAGGATAGATTCCCAAACGTGAAAAATTGTAATCAAGCAGTTGAGTATGGTCAACTACAAAAACTATCCATAATAAGAATACAAACACTACCGAGGGCATGATAGACAGCTTGATTCGTTTCCAAAACAGATGTCTATTTTTTAAAATTTTATTTTCCATCAACAATTAACTTAAAAGCTAGAATCACATTTCATAACACTATTAAAAATATTTTTCGATAAAAAATAACAAACAAAATAAAGTACTGTAGCTTGCTATTTAAATTATTAAAGTTTATCTTTATACCATAAAAGTAAAATAAAATCTTTCTAATTCCTACTATAGCTATGAGTTATTTAAAATTCGATAAGGACCTAATGATAAATCTTGAGTATTCTTTGTATCGCAACGTACTAAGAACTAATAGAAAAGGCGCCTATCAGAACACATCTATATCAGGTTGCAATACTTCTAAGTATCAGGGATTGATGGTTATGCCCGTGCCCTTTCTTGATGATGACAATCACCTCATATTGTCTTCAATTGATGAAACTGTAATTCAACATGGTGCAGAATTCAATTTAGGGATACACAAATATGACGGCGATAATTACAGTCCTAAAGGACATAAGTATATTCGCGAATTTAATACAGACAGAGTACCCAAAACTATTTATAGAGTTGGAGGTGTTATTTTATCTAAAGAAATAATGTTTTCTTCAAAAGAAAACAGATTAATGATTAGATACACTTTAATTGATGCTCATTCGCCCACAATAATTCGATTCAAACCTTTTATGGCTTTTAGAAATATTTCCACCTTAACTCTGGAAAATGATCAAGTTGATCGATCATATCGCGAAGTGGAAAATGGAATAAGCACTAGTATGTATTATGGATATCCGGACTTATTTATGCAAATAAACAAAAAACCGGAATTTGTCTATCATCCATACTGGAATAAAGGCATAGAGTATATACAAGATATGCAAAGTGGGGACACATATAAAGAGGATCTGTATGTACCCGGATATTTTGAACTCCCTATAGCAAAAGGAGAGCAAATAATCTTCTCTGCATCTGATGTTCTTGTAGACACATCAACTCTTGCCGATGAATTTGAAGATGAACTAAATAAAAGAACACCTCGTACTAGTTTCTATAATAGTCTGAAAAACTCTAGTCATCAATTTCATTTCAAACCAAATGCTAATGACACATATCTTCTGGCTGGCTATCCGTGGTATAAAGTGAGAGCACGCGACCAGTTTATTTCTTTACCGGGCTGCACAATATCTGTTGATCGTACTGACGATTTCGTCAAGATAATGGATACAGCCATTCCTCATCTTAAGGACTTTATGGAGGGAAAACAAACTAAACAAATTATTAAGCAAATTGATGATCCTGATGTCTTACTTTGGGTTACATGGTCGTTACAACAATACTGGAAAGAAAACAAAACTATATTTAAAGACAAGTATGCTACTTTCCTAGTCTCAATCGTTGACTACATTCTTAAAGATAATCATCCAAACCTAATCATTGATCGTGATAACTGGTTGCTATCTAGTTATGGACAAGATAAACCTGTTAGCTGGATGAATAATACTTTTATGGGATTGCCGGTAGTGCCACGTACCGGCATGCTGGTTGAGTTTAATGCTCTATGGTATAATGCAGTTAAATTTGCAGAAGAAGTATTACGAGAGATAGGGAACGAAGAAAAAGCAAACTCTCTAGCAGAAATTTCAGATATACTCAAAGAGGCTTTTTTAGATACTTTCTTAAACGATGCCGGATACTTGTTTGATTATGTAAACAATAGATATGCAGATAGAAACGTACGTCCTAATATGTTATTTGCCCTTTCAGTTGATTATTCTCCTTTAGACAGACGTCAACGCAAAACTGCTATTGACTTTGTAACCAAAGAGCTTCTCACTACTGTTGGCATCAGATCTCTCAGCCCCAAAGCTGGGCATTATCAACCAAGATACTTTGGAACAATTGAAGAGAAAGAACATGCATACTTTAATGGTTCTTCTTTTCCATGGCTTATTGGTGCATATATAGAAGCATATTTAAAAGTTTATGGAAGAAGCGGATTATCATTAGCTGACAGAATTATGATTGAATTAGAAGATCAAATGCAAAATGACTGTATAGGAACCTTATCTGAGTTTTACGACTCAAGTTCTCCTTACTATGCACATGGAGGTTTTTCGTTTGCAATGAGCGTGGCTGAGGTTTTAAGAGCAAAAAGGCTCATAAAGTCATTTGGATAATTTTTGAATAATATATAAAACACAATAATATGAAAGCACTAATGTTAGGGTGGGAATTTCCACCCCATATACTGGGAGGACTTGGCACCGCTAGTTATGGATTAACAAGAGGTATGTCCAAACAGGAAGACATGGAGATACTATTTGTCATTCCCAAGCCTTGGGGCGACGAAGACCAGAGCTTCCTGAAGATTATAGGGTGCAACAACACACCAATTGCATGGCGTGATGTTGACTGGGACACAGTAAATAATCGACTTGGTAAGTTTATGGACCCCAATGATTATTTCAAAATGAGAGATAATATCTATGCTGATTTCAACTACATGAATGTAAACGATCTTGGCTGTTTAGAGTTCTCGGGGAGATATCCTACAAATATTCTTGAAGAAACCAATAACTATTCAATCGTTACCGGTGTAATTGGACGTAGCTTTGACTATGACATTATTCATGCACACGACTGGCTAACTTATTCATCAGGCTTACATGCCAAAAGTGTAAGTGGTAAGCCATTGGTTATACACGTTCATGCAACAGAATTTGACAGAAGTCGCGGCAAACCAAATCCCACTGTTTATGGTATCGAGAAGAATGGAATGGACAATTGCGACCACATCATTTGTGTAAGTGATTTGACCCGAAAAACTGTAATTAAGTATTACCATCAACCAGAATGGAAGGTTTCAACCGTTCACAATGCTGTTGAACCCCTCAGTCCTGAGATTGAAGCTATTGAGCGAATGTCTGGAGTAAAAGAGAAAGTAATTACTTTCCTTGGCAGAATTACAATGCAAAAGGGACCCGAATTCTTTGTCGATGCTGCAACTCAAGTACTTAAACGCACAAATCATATACGTTTTGTGATGGCAGGCAGTGGTGATATGATGGACCAGATGATTAGACTAGTAGCCGACAGAGGCATTGCCGACAAGTTTCACTTTACAGGCTTCCTGCAAGGAAAACAAGTTTATGAAATGCTTAAATCAAGTGATGTTTATGTAATGCCCTCAGTATCCGAACCATTTGGAATATCTCCACTGGAAGCAATGCAGTGCGGCGTACCAAGCATTATCTCTTATCAATCGGGATGTGCTGAGATTTTAGATAATGTAATAAAAACTGACTATTGGGATGTTGATGCGATGGCTGATGCCATGTATTCTATATGTACATACCCCGGTATGGCCGAGTTTCTACAAGAAGAAGGCAAAAGAGAGGTTGACAATATAGTATGGGAAGATGCTGGCAAAAAGGTGCGAGCAATTTACGACAGCTTAGTTCAGAAATAAATTTACCACAATCAAACAACTATATGTGAGAATTATAACACACATACAATATAAAGATAAAAACTTAAGAGTATGAAAAAAATTTGCTTTTACTTTCAAATACACCAGCCATACAGATTGAAAAGATATCGTTTTTTCAATATTGGTAAGGACCATTATTACTATGACGACTTTTCTAATGAAGATATTTTACAACAAATTGCAGCACGATCATTTGTTCCTGCAAACAAGATGTTGTTAGATTTAATAAATTCAAGCAATGGCGAGTTCAAGTTTGCAATTTCAGTTTCAGGAGTTGCTCTCGATCAAATGGAGATTCATGCACCCGAAGTCATTGAGGGGCTTAAACAATTAAGTCGCACTGGTGCTGTTGAGTTCTTGGCAGAAACTTATTCACATTCTCTATCAAGCACTATAGATCCGATAGAGTTCCATAATCAAGTTCGCAGTCAAGCCGAAAAGATTAAACTTCTATTTGACCAAGAACCAAAAGTTCTTCGCAATACCGAAATGATTTATTCTGACGATATTGCAGAAATGGTATATTCCATGGGCTATACTAAAATGATAAGTGAAGGTGCCAAGCATGTATTATCATGGCGTAGTCCCAATTTTGTATACAAATCAGAAAATCAGCCAAATCTGAAACTATTACTCAGAAATCCACAATTTAGTGATGATATTTCAATGAGATTCTCAGATTATACATGGAAAGAATACCCACTTACAGCCGACAAATATATGTCATGGATTGCCGACACATCTCCAGAGGAAGAGGTATTCAATATATTTATGAATTATGAGACATTTGGAAATCTGCAACCATCATATTCAGGAATTTTCGAATTTATGAAAGCACTTCCTAAGTTTGCCAAAGACAAAGGAATTGGATTTGCTACTCCAAGTGAAATTATGGATACTCACAAAGCTGTGGGAACTATATCCGTTCCAACACCAATATCATGGGCTGACGAAGAACGAGATCTAAGCAGATGGCTAGGAAATACACTTCAGAAGAGTGCATTAAACACCCTATATAAAATTAGTGAGAGAGTGCGCATGACAAATGACCGCAGGCTAAAACAAGATTGGAGCTATCTTCAATCAAGCGATCATTTTTACTATATGTCAACCAAGCACTTCTTTGATGGTTCAACACATGGCCAATTCAGTCCTTATCAATCGCCATATGATGCTTTCAATAATTATATGAACGTTTTGAGTGACTTTATTGAGCGAGTAAATGCACAGTACCCTGACACTGTGGATAATGAAGAGCTAAATTCATTACTAACAACTATTCATAATCAGGAGAAAGAGATTAAGAAACTTCAAACAGAAATCAAAAAGATTTCTAACGAAAATGAAGAGAAACTTGTAAAGAAAACTACTGCTAAAAAAGCAGCAGCAAAGAAATCTAGTGCTGAAACTAAAGATAAGAAGTAGTACTTATCTCATAGTATAGCTATAAAAATAAAGCTGTCTATGAAGTTATTCTAACTTCATAGACAGCTTTATTTATTTTATCTCATTTACTTTATCTCACTTCTTTCACCAAAACTCCAACTTTATCAACTCCCACGAGTCTATAATCTTTCATTGCATTTCCTATTTGCAATATGTAAGCTGAAGCAGAATCTAAATGTAAACCCGTTTTATAAGGAACCGATAATTGAAAAAGACTAGCATTGCCATGTCCCAACCTATTGCCATCTCCATCTACCAAATTCACTTTAACAGTATCATTAACAAAAAGAGAATCTGTTAAGTTATGGCTAATTGTCAACCATATATCTTTATAAGGGTATAAAGAACTGTATATAAGTTCAAGTCCTACATCATATTTGGAAGACGGATTAAAAGACAACGAATCCATTTTAAATTCAACTACCTCCCCACTCTTCCAAGTACCTCTGTTTATTTTCTGAAACTTGAAATAAATCTCGCCTTCATTGCACGAAACAAAAGACAACAAAGCAAGAGATACCACTACAATCAGCTTGCTTCTCATTCTTTATCGTTAGTTGGCTTTTTCCCTCTGTTTCTGTTTCCCTGAGGACGATTACGTCTCTGTTTCCTTCTATTAGGTTTGTCAGCATTCTTCTTGTTATCAAATCTGGTAATGCTTTCATCACCTAAAATATCATTTTCAAATCGTCCATTTTTAGGTTGAGATTCCTCATCATTTATCAACTGTGACGGCTTCCTTCCCTTTTTATTCATCTCAATAATCTGAAACGCACGTTCCTTAGGTATTGTTTCAAGATTGATAGGCATATTTTTATCAGTAGAGTATGTTATATTTCCAAGCAGAATATCTGTCTTGAAATGAAAATAATCATGATCTTTAGTCTGAAGCACAATCTCACGAGAAGGAAGCTTTCTGCTAGCCTCCACATACATATCCACTTCATAGTTCATACAGCACTTAAGCTTACCACACTGACCGGCAAGTTTCTGAGGATTGAATGTTATATCCTGATACCTCACAGCTGCTGTTGAAACAGAAACAAAGTTTGTCATCCAGCTACTGCAACACATCTCTCTACCACATGCACCGATACCCCCAATTCTTCCAGCCTCTTGTCGTGCCCCAATCTGTTTCATCTCAATCTTGATACGAAACTCATAAGCAAAATCTTTAATAAGCTGACGGAAATCCACACGCTCATCTGCTATATAATAGAAAATAGCCTTACTGCCATCCCCCTGAAACTCAACATCACCAATCTTCATATTCAGCCCAAGATTAAGTGCAATCTCACGGGCACGAATCATAGTTGATTGCTCACGACCCTTAGCCAGCTCAAACTTCTCCAAATCAGCTGGTCGTGCAATACGATAGATTCGTTTGGGACCCGTCACCGGATCTTCACGATAGTTATATTTTTTCATCTGTAAATCCACCAACTTCCCAGTTAATGTTACAGTGCCAATATCATGTCCGGTAGAGGCCTCAACGGCCACTAAATCCCCTTTTTTTAATTCGATATTGTTGTTATTAAGATAATATCCCTTTCTTGTATTTTTAAACTGCACCTCCACCATTTTGGTCAACTCCTGTAATTCAGGAAAATCATGCAGATAATCATAAACATTTAGTTTGGTAGTACGCCTTGAACATCCATTGCAACTTGCAAAGTCTCTCGGAGGCATTACCGACTCGAAGACAGTGTCTGCAAGTCTATCTTGATATTTTTCTCTATCCATAATTATGTTGATACGATATTACTCGTAAATATTTGGGTTTATAGCCTAAACTTACGGCTATGGTTATAATTTATTTTTTTAAAAGCATAGTACATTTCAAGCACAAATCTAAGAATATAATTCTGGCATTACCATTTTGCTCAATTTGCTGATATGCAGTTTGAAACTCATCATCAAAGCTCTCAATATTAGTCTCATTTACAAATGGAGCAAAGTTAACACCAAATTCTGCTTCCAGGCCATTCAAATATACCATTTCCGGAACATTAAGGTTTGAAATATAATACTCCCTAAACAAACGCAAAGAATTTAGTATAAAGCTTTTTTGTTTTTCCCTGCCTATTCCACCTATTTCGTTTGCCACTTCCTTAATACTCTTGATGTTTCGTACCACAGAAGCACGCATCATTTTCTTAAACAAGTCGAAGTTATATTTGTTCTCATCACTACTCTGAATTATGCTTATAGCCTTGGTGAAACTACCATTTGCAATATGAGCTATTGACTTTGCACTCTCCTCATCGATACCATAAATAGACTTAATAGAATCTATCATGTCATCATTCAAAATAGCACCCACCTTGAGCGGCAAACATCTCGATTTTATAGTTGTAATTACATTCTCGGGATCTTCAGTTATCAGCAAAAAAACAGTCTTTGCAGGTGGCTCCTCAATCATTTTAAGCAACTTGTTGGCACACTCAATATTCATTTTTTCGGCAAGCCAAACAATCATTATCTTATACGGAGCCTCGTAAACCTTACGGTTAAGCTTCTTTATTATCTCCTCGCTCTCCTTTGAGTAAATCATACCCTGAGCATTTCCGGCATCAATAAAGTCTAACCAATCATTAATAGTAAAGTATTTATTTGAAGATAGAAACTCACGCCACTCAGGCAAGTATTCATCACTCACCTTAGACTTAATAACAGGAAAAACAAAATGCAAATCGGGATGAGCAAATTTATTTATCTTTTGACATGACGGGCAAACCCCACATGAGTCACTCTCCCCTTTGTTTTCACACATCAAGTAACGAGCATATGCAATTGCTAGAGGCAACTTACCCACCCCCGCAGGACCTTGCAGCAACCGTGCATGAGGCACATTACCCCTGCTTACAGAATCTATAAGGTGCTGCTTTATATTATTAAGTCCTATTACATCTCTAAAATACATCTGAAAACACTATGCAGTTATTGTTTAGTAACTGCAAAAATAGTGAAAATGAAGGAACTTTGAAACATTAGCATGTTAATGCTTTAGTATTAGATTAAATATGTGTATAAAATATAATTTAAAGAGGATGAAATCAAATTGTGATGCATCCTCTTTAAAACGATGATATCTAAAAAGTAAGCACCAGCTCAACAGTAAGCTTATTAGACGTTACAGCCCTGTCGAGCATCATTGATTCAGATTCGCGACTAACAAAGAAGTGCTCGTAATCTATTCTAAATATTGAGGATAAATACTTTGGAGAAAGCCCGAAGCCTAGTCCCAAAGTCAGTCTTGTAGCATCAAAATTCACATCTTCGTCATATTCGATGCCATCAAACCTTACGGCAGGAATAAAATTCTTAATCACATCATAATTCAAAGGATGAACATAAGCCCCCTGAATATAATAAGTAAACACATCACCCAGACCGCTTACTTTATCTTTACGTTTCATCACTTCAGCCTCAGCCCTCCATCGCTCACACTCATATCTCAAATCAGCGCCGTATACCTGATATCTAATACTTTCATTCACACTGCTATCGTGCTCAAAAAACTTAACAGTGCTTCTCCAGCCTGTCATTTCTCCCAATGTAAAGCGTCCCCCATAAGAAGGTTTTCCGTGCCACGACGGTGCATTTATTGTACTGCCATTATATACACCAAGCTCCAACGAGGATGGCATACCAGCGATGCCAAAGTTGTACTGTCCAAGCATACCAATATCCCTTGTTCCCATTACATATTCACCTAAAAATGCGCAATTTGAGAACATAAGCTGTGCAGGCACCACAGTATAATCATTAAACAGCGGAATAGTTCTCTGCCCAATCGTAAGCGAAAATCTCTCATTAGGATTGAAACCGGCATATAGGTCTAAAGGAGCAAAATTCCCTTTATTACTAATCTCTATTTGTCCCCGATAGGTAAAATACTCATTAAAGTTTCCCTTCACTCCAATACGAGAACTTCTAACCGAAAAACGAGACTCATCAGTTCGAGTGGCATATTCCAGCCTGGATATCAACGAACCATCAACCCTAAAGGTTGGATACTTAACAACACTCACAACACCCTCTTCCTCACCTTTGATAGTCAGCGAAAGGAAAAGAAGCATTGTTCCTAAAACAAACTTCTTCATTTAATTACTTAATGTTTTTTCTTTATCTAGCATTTTAATTTTATACTCCAAACCCGAAGAATAGCCACCCAAGCCACCATCCGAACGAACAACACGATGACATGGGATTATATATGAAACCGGATTTTGCCCTACAGCCGTTCCCACAGCCCTCACAGCATTGGGACGATTTACGGCATCAGCCACACGCTTATATGTAGACAGCCCACCAAGCGGTATTTCAAGCAACTCTCTCCAAACCTCCATCTGAAATGCTGTTCCGCTAATATGCAATGCCAACGGCACACTCTCGTCATTATCAATATACTGCAAAGCAATGTCATGCCACTCAGTCTGTTTCTCAACAATATTAGCATTCGGATAATGCTTTCTCATCATATCAAGCCTGGCATCCAAGTCGCCAAACCCAATATAGCACACACCCCTATCGGTAGAACCAACAAGCGTTGAACCATAGTATGTTTCGTAAAGATAATAGCTAATAACATACTCACTCTGCTCCTTAACTGAAAAATCTATTATACTAATATTGCTATTCATTGCTACACTATATTTTAAAATTTAATTATCCTGATCCACAAAAAATTGCTCAAATCCTTCAGAGTACTCCACTCCCACCTCTTCATTATCCATTGCATAAAAAAAGTAGTAGTGTAAGTTAGGCACCTTCATTGCCACCTCTCTCGACTTCTCAGAACCCATTGCCATAAATGCAGTAGCATACGCATCGGCCGTCATACAATCATCAGCAATAATAGTAACGCTAAGCAAATCCTGCTCAGAAGGATAACCCGTTTGCGGATCAATAGTATGAGCAAATTTCTTATCATCCTTAATATAATAGTTGCGATAATTTCCCGACGTAGCAAGCGACTTATCACATAGCGAAAGAATAGTCTGCAAGTCATGCATCATTCCCGTAGAGTCATTTATTGGTTTGTCAACACCTATTCTCCAACAAACACCCTTGTCATTCACACCCTTTGCCACAATTTCGCCACCAATCTCCACCATATAATTATCAATTCCCAAGCCATCAAACAAGCGGGCAACCAAATCACACGAGTATCCCTTTGATATTGCAGAGGTATTAATCTGCACACGAGAATCTTTTTTCTCAATCATACCATCAACATTCACAAATATTTTATCGTAGCCCACAAACTCGCGCAGGCTATCAATAAGTTGAGGAGTGACACTATCCATGTTTTTAAAACCAAACCCCCATGCATTAATTAATGGCGAGGCTGTGATATCAAATTTACCGCCGGTCATTTCCGAAACCTCCAATGACTTATTGAAAACCTCAAGAAACATAGAATCGGGTGTCACAGGCTCGTTTTCATTTATCTTAGTGATAATTGTATTCTTTCTAAAAGGATTGAGTGACAATTCAAATCTCTCAAGTTCGTCTAGTATCTCTTTTTCAAGGGATCGAGAAAACTCATATTTGATATGATAGGATGTATAAAAAATCTCTCCACTATTCTGAATATAGCTATAAGATGCCTCATCAGATTCTTTTTTTGATGTACAGCCGATTATTATCACCACACTAAGCAGTGCCGATAAATATATTTTTAATTGCCTCATATTACTACAATTCTTTTTCTATTCTATATCTGTTTCTTTCAGGAGAATTACGAGTAACCAACTCACCCAGGAACCCGGTTAAAAACAAAAGTGTTCCCAATATCATCATCGTAAGCGAAATAAAGAAATATGGCGAATCCGTTACTAAGCGATAGGTATTTCCCATATGCATATCATACAGCTTCACACCACCAACCCATATTGTAGCCACAAAACCAATGAAAAACATAATACTGCCCAAAAGACCAAAAAAGTGCATAGGCTTTTTGCCAAACTTATTCAAAAACCAAATAGTCAGCAAATCAAGATATCCATTCACAAATCTGCTAGCTCCAAATTTGCTCTCACCATACTTGCGGGCCTGATGCTGAACCACTTTCTCACCAATCTTAGTAAACCCTGCATCCTTTGCCAGTATGGGAATATATCGATGCATATCATTATACACTTCAATACTTTTTGCCAATGAACCACGATAAGACTTTAATCCACAATTAAAATCATGAAGCTTAATTCCGGAAACACTTCGAGCAGTGGCATTAAAAAGCTTTGAAGGCAGATTCTTTGCAATTTTAGAGTCGTAACGCTTCTTCTTCCATCCCGACACCAAGTCGTAGCCATCCTCCTTCACCATTCGGTAAAGTTCGGGAATCTCGTCGGGGCTATCCTGCAAGTCTGCATCCATGGTAATAACCACATCCCCCTCAACCTTACGAAAAGCACAATGAAGTGCCGGCGATTTACCATAATTTCGCTGAAACTTTATTGCTTTTACCTCCTCAAATCGCTCGCTTAAGTCTTCAATTATTTTCCACGAACCATCGGTACTGCCATCATCCACAAATATTATTTCATACGAAAAGTTGTTATCATCCATCACTCGTTTTATCCATGCATGAAGCTCGGGCAACGACTCCTCCTCATTATACAGAGGAATGACAACCGACATGTCTAATTTATTCATTTCTATCAGATTGTTTTGTATTAAAATTCTTTGGGTTAATCATTTTTGATATTGGCACCACAAACAGTGATAATATCAAACCAATAAGCACATCACTCAATATGACATGATTTACTAAATATCCAAACGCACCGGGTATTGGTTGACTTTCAAAATTTGACACCATACTATCACTTAAATTAAAAGCCTTTAATGCACTCACCATTTCGGCATACATAGCGCTCACATACTGCTGGTCAATCCAGGTTATATGTATGAATGCGGCAACAGACTCAAACAGCGAAGCAAAAAAGAAAAGCATTATTGCAAACTGCACTCCGTGCCAATATCCCAGCACGTTATCCAAAACCGAAATTCTATATTTCAAGAGGTACTGAAGTAATATCACAGGAGTGAGTGCCGATAGCACTGGAATAAAAAACTGTAAAATAGAATTACCCGATGAAGCTATAACAAAAAAATACTTCACTATCCAAAAAGTCCCCAAGAAGAGACCACCCTGCATAGCAAAGCCCATCAATTTACTTTTATCCTCTTGCATTATTTAATTTATTAAAGATACAAAAGTAATGATTTTTGAGCAATCTATTATTATATAGGTGTTTGTTTTAAAATTAGCTCTGCAGGCAACATCATAACAAACCAAGTAATATTTGATGATGAAACTTAAAGATCTATTACGAAAGCATTTTCTTTTTTGTAATATATCCGGATAAATACTCATTAAAAATAATACCAACCACAATAAGCAGTAGTCCTATATAAGTACTTGTCAATATTTGTTCTCCCAAAATAAGGTGAATAAAGTAAAGTGATATAAAAGGCGCCAAATAGCACAGCTGATTAACCAATGTAGAGTTACTAGTTTTTTTAATTGCAAGTCCAAAAAATATAAAAGGGATACCCATCTCACAAACTCCAACATACATACTTGACATTAATCCTTGCATAGAGCGCAAATCTATATTCATAAAAAAGGAGATAAACAGCAAATACACAGAACCAAAAAGAAAGGTTATAAATAAAGCAACAACACTATCAGTGTGCTTATTTTGATTATTTACGATCCAATATGTTGCCCATATAAATGCACTTAATAGTGCCAACAACAAGCCTCCAACAGGAAGCGAACGCCCTGCCAATCCACCTGTGCCCAACGAAATAATAACGACACCCACAAATGACATCAACATGCCTATATACTTTATGGCAGGAATACTCTTGCGTGCCACAATTGCCAATAGTATCAGCAAAATAATAGGCCAAAAATAATTAATCGGCTGAGCTATTTGTGCCGGAAGCAAAGCATATGATTTAAACAATATCAGATAATAAGAAACAGGATTAAGCAAACTCACCAAAGCAAATCGTAACCACTCTTTGGGTGGAGTATCCTTCAATAACTTCCACTTATTTTGTATTAATAATGTAACTGCAAAAACAACCAAAGCAGTGAAACTAGCTACAAGCAACATCTCGAAATGAGAAAAATATTTGAGCGATATTTTAAACATAGTAGCCACTGTTGACCAACTTAATACAGCAATTGCGACATAAATATATGATTTGGAGTTTTCTGTCATTTTAGTTCTATCAATTATCAACTACAATGATAATAGTTTAATTTGTTGTACTCATTACTATTTTTGTTTAAAAGTCTATTATTTAATTTGACAATGCAAAGGTACTGCGGAGCACTGTCCTGCTCCAATGACCTTAATCAAGAAATAGTATTGATGTAGTTTATGAAAATAAAAATAATGTTGTTTCGTCAACGCTCTCTTTCTTTTAAACATTAGAACACCAAGAATTAAATTACACCGAAGCGTGTCTCATTACTTTTTGTACAACGGATTAATAAACAGTAATGGAAATGCAACCACTATTCCAATAAAAGCCGGAATCAATTTTGGCAGTACTAATTGTAGCTGAAACCCTTCAAGTATGAAAAACAAAAGCACCGAAAATGCTACGCTATAAACAAGAATCAATATCCGATCTACAAATGTATCTTGCTTCCCTTTATACGAGGATTGCAAAACAATAAACAGCACCGGAGTGAAAGGCAAGTAGTTCCATGTAAACTGCTCACTATTGTATGGTGTAAGTATTCTTGCCAGTATCAACAAAATCACTACTAAAACAATTCTGATAATGTTCTTCTGTGTGCTTGCTCTCATATTCTATCGTTTTTTTGACTTAACAACCTTTCTTCTATACATTTCTACAACCATGCCCCTGCAATGGTACAAACCTTTGCAGCTCTGTCAACAGCCGCCGCATGAGCACTTTTTAAATCTTCGCCTTTAAGAATTGCAGCAACAAACGCACCTGTAAACGAATCGCCGGCACCCACTGTGTCCACCACCACTACTCTTGGAGTTTCTATGTGTGATTTCTGAGCCGGACTATAAATCTCGCTATAATCTGCACCCGACGTCAAAATGAAATATTTAAGATTAAACTCGGCCATCATCCATTTCACAGCTTCATCATCACTAATATCTGACTTTGAGTAAAGTTTTTTTATAAACAAAAACTCATCATCATTCACCTTAAGCACATTGCATAGTCTGATTGACTCGTCAATAAGAGTATCTGAATAGAAATTATTGCGCAAATTAAGATCCAATATCTTGTAAACTCTATCAGGAGTATAAGAAAGAAACTTACGTATAGACTCTCTAGACACTTCAGAACGCTGAGCCAAAGTACCGAAACAAACTGCATCGGTCTTTTGTGCAAGCGACTTCATCTCGTCATTAAACGGGATGAAATCCCACGCTACATTATCAGTTATTGTATATTCAGCATTTCCATCTTTTAGTTCTACATACACGGTTCCTGTAGGTTGGGCAACTGTGTCTATAAGGTGTTTAATTCCAATTTTATCAACCAAATCAAATATCTCTCTGCCCAACTCATCATCACCTATAGCACTGATGGCATACCCATCAGCACCTGATGTGGTGGCATGATAAACAAAGTTAATCGGAGCTCCACCGGCTTTTCTACCCGAAGGGAAAATATCCCACAACACTTCACCAATACCAACTACTATAGGCTTTCTATTATCATTTTCCATCTTATATAGTTTTTAATTTAATATTTAACATCAGCAGCTCACAAACAATTGCCACGTTCAAAGCTATTAATAAAAATGGAATTAATAACTATTCTTTATTCACTCTTTATAGAGAAATGCCTCCAAATACATCTATTCCATTAAAACAGCCAAAACATTGAAATAAAACTTCATTTTCATTTGTTATTTCTTTTAAACAATTATCTTTGCACAGTTTTAGAAAAAGTGTGCAATCAATGCATACCATTATAAACTCAAAAGATTAAATAATGAAAGATTTTTTTAGGCTTAAATGCGTTTTAGTAGTCATGCTACTATCATTGGTTGGAGCAACTGCTTATGCAGGAGGAATCCTAACCAACACAAATCCCAGTGCACGATTTGCCCGCTTAATGGCATTAGATGCATCAACCCATGCCGATGCAGCATATTACAACCCGGCAGGAACAATAAAGCTATCCGAAGGGTTTCACTTCTCATTCAGCAACCAAAGTGTAGCGCAGCAAAGATCCATTACATCATCATTTGCTCCAATGACAGGCACCGGCACAAAAGAATTTGTGGGCAAATCAACTGCACCCATAGTACCCGGGCTTCAAGGAGTGTATAGAAAAGGCAAATGGGCACTTTCAGGCAATCTTTCCATCGCTGGTGGTGGAGGTAAAGCCACTTTTAATGACGGGCTACCCTCATTCGAATCACAGATATCAACTCTTGTTCCGCTTATAAACCAATTTGCACCAGGGCTTGCAGCTATGGTTCCCGGTGCATCACTTACAGCAAAAGGTTATTCAGTAGATCAGTACATGCATGGAGTTAACTATATTTTTGGTGGACAACTAGGTGGGACATACAAAATAAACGATATGTTTTCTGCATATGCAGGATTTCGTTTAAATGTAGTTCACAACTCATACGAAGGACATCTATCTAATCTAAAACTTAATTTAGATATAAGCGGACTTGGTGCAGTAGGAATTCCAAATAACAGTGGTTTCATGAACCCTAGTCCATTATTAGAGATGGTAGGAAATACTGATCTTATTTCTGCAGAGTTGAAACAAAAACTGGAACTGCCCGCAAAAATGGCTGCCGACGGTGCTCATCTTGAAAGCAAACAATCAGGTTGGGGAGTTGCTCCAATTATTGGATTTCACTTTTCACACGCAGGATTAAATATCGGAACAAAATTCGAATTCCAAAACAGCTTGAATGTAGAAAATAAAACTACAGTTGACGACACCGGTCTGTTTGCCGATGGTGTTAACACAGCACACGATACGCCTGCGCTTTTCACTATTGGCGCATCATATGATATTTTGCCTAGCCTTACTGCAAGCGTAGGATATCACATATTTTTTGATAAAAATGCAAGAATGGCAAACGACAAACAAAAACACCTGACAGGAAACACCAACGAATATCTTGCAGGACTTGAATATCGCATCAATGATATGTTCCTAGTTAGTGCCGGTGGTCAAATAACTAAATATGGAATGAGCGATGCATTTCAATCAGACCTGAGTTTCTATACCAACTCCTACTCTATTGGATTTGGTGGTGCTGTTAATTTGTCAAAGAATGTGCAACTTAACATTGGCTACTTCTTTACAAACTATTCAAAATACACAAAAGAATCAGCCAACTACAACGGTACAGGCATAGCAGGTAGTGATATCTATCACAGAACCAACAAAGCATTTGCCGCAGGTATCGACTTTTCGTTTTAATTGATGAAGTAGTCATATTAGATATCTTTTAGACTTAAAAGCAAATGGGGTTTATCGCAATGCGATATACCCCATTTTTATTAATACTACTATAAGGAGGATAATTTCAAATTATCAATTATCAAATCTTTGGCATTTTTTGATACAGTAGCTTTTGAAATTATATGTTTAGTTTAAATACTTAAGTGCTTTACAAACTGCTCAATATCCTCATCCGTAGTATCCCATGAGCACACCAACCGATACTCATACGCAGCCTCATCCCAGGCATAGAAGAAATAATCCTCTCTGAGCTTGTTGGCCAAATCTTTATCCATTCTAAAGAAAATAGCATTCGACTGCACTTTTTGCGTCAACTCAATTCCTGATTTTTGCATAGCCTCAGCCAATTGTTGTGCTTTGGAATTAGACCAAATAGCATTCTTAATCCATATATCCTCTGAAAAATAGGGAATAAACTGAGCAGACAAATATCGCATCTTTGAATATAGCTGTGACGACTGCTTACGTATGAATTTCATATTCGCGGCCAATTCACGGCGTAATGGAACAATCACCTCACCCATCATCATCCCATTCTTAGTACCACCAAAGGTAAATATATCTACTCCTGTTTCAACTACCATTTCCCTTAGCGACACTCCGTGATAAGCACACGCATTGGCAATTCGAGTACCGTCAACAAAGAGGTACATATCATGTTCATGCGCTAAGTTGGCCAGCGTCCTCAACTCTTGTGGCGAATAGGCAGTTCCCATCTCAGTAGTTTGCGATACAGCAATCACCTTTGGTTGCGAGTGATGCTCAACATCAAATCCTATCAAATAAGGCAATACCAGCTCAGGGGTCAACTTGCCATCAGGTGTATCAATCTCTTTTAGCGGAGCACCACTAAATAGAGTGGGCGCACCGCACTCGTCCACCGCAATATGAGCAGTAGATGCACAAATAATTGAATGGAACGGCCTGACACAAGCCTGCAAAGCAATAACATTTGCACCCGTTCCGTTGAATACGAAAAAAGGCTCCACATCATCCAAATCAATCAATTGTCTTAAAGCATCCTTCGCCTTTTCAGTCCATATATCATCCCCATATCCAATTGCATGATT
The DNA here is from genome assembly GCA_964535975.1 of uncultured Proteiniphilum sp. Taxonomy (GTDB): domain Bacteria; phylum Bacteroidota; class Bacteroidia; order Bacteroidales; family Dysgonomonadaceae; genus Petrimonas. The sequence goes on from CAZHWC010000037.1 coordinate 22,360, forward strand.
TTGATTCGCATCAATTATTGCTTGCAATATCTGTGGGTGCACCCCCGAATTATTATCGCTTCCAAAACTTCGCATTGTTTGTATGTTTTTTTAGTTTAAAGTAAATTATATAGTGTTTAATCAGTATTTAAATGCTGTTTAAATGCTGTTTAAATACTGATTAATATTTCCCCTCCCTACAATAATCGCTGCGTGGCCCATATCCTAAATTGAGTGCCCTGTTGTGATTTCACTCGATATCCAACGGAGATAATTACGTCTAGGTTGTAGTGGTTCGTATCATAGTTTTTACCATCCGCGGCAGTGTGTCGGAATTTCCGACATACTGAATTTTCTTCAAGTTCACCTTCTTTAAAGATGTTTCGAATATGCTCAGTAACAGTGCTTCTGCCTTTTCCAAACAGAGCAGCCATTTGCTCCTGCGTCAGCCACACAGTTTCTTCTTCAAGCCTCACATCTATTTTTATATCACCCGACTGATTTTGATAAATAAGTATTTCACTATTCATATTAATGTTGTTGTGGTATTATTATTAGAGCACTAATTTACGCATTTGTTTCCATAGGAGTCCTATTACATTCATCTATAAATAAAACGGAAATATGTATTGATTTCTGCATAGATAGTTGAAAAAAATCAGAATATCTATGCAGAAATCAATATTCAGACCACTATTTTAGAACAAAAAGATCTAGTACATTTAACATTTTCACAATGTGTCCGACAATATATTAGACAACAAATAAGTAGCATTCATATTCTTAGCAATGCCCCTGGTTATTTTATATGAATATTTGATATTTTCCGACAATTCTATTTCAAAGCAGTAATTTTTGTACATACCATCAGAAGAAGCCTCCTCCAGTTTTGCCAACTCCAAATCATGAGTTGCAATAACACACGAAATATTATATTGCTCCAATGCCTTGAGGAACATCACAGAGCCCTGCAGCTTATCCTTCGAGTTAGTTCCTTTCAGTATCTCATCAAGAATAATAAAAGTATATT
>CAZHWC010000038.1:0-1910 GCA_964535975.1 uncultured Proteiniphilum sp.
CCGCCGACCCTCTGCTTGTAAGGCAGATGCTCTGAACCAGCTGAGCTAAACGCCCCAATAATTAACTTTTTCGCTTGCATTAAGTATGTCGTTTTCCTTAATTGCGATGCAAAGATAGGTACTTTTTTGTAGCCTGCAAAACATTTGGTAAATATTTTTAGAAATATTTTTTCGACACCTAAATTATGACTATTTTTGTCATTCAAAATGAAATTACATTTATAATGATTACTTATCTGAAAGTGTTGAATATCAATAATAGATAAGTGAAGTAATATGAGAAAGTGATTTTTTAAGACTTCTAAAATAAATACAAACAGAATTATAATGAAACTAGATAAACTTACTGCAATCTCACCGATAGACGGTCGATATAGAAATAATGTTGAAGAATTTTCTCAGTTTTTTTCTGAGTATGCTCTTATAAAGTATAGGACCTTTGTTGAAATTGAATACTTTATTTCTTTGTGCGAGCTTTCTATATCTCCGCTTGATAAAATAAATTCCTCTTTATATAATATAATAAGAGAAATAGCAACAAACTTTTCACTTGAAGATGCACAGCGCATTAAAGACATCGAAAAGGTAACTAATCATGATGTGAAAGCAGTAGAGTATTTCATAAAGGAAAAATTTGAGAATCTGAATTTACACCCATATCTTGAATTTATTCATTTCGGTCTTACTTCTCAAGATATAAATAATACTGCTACACCACTTATGTACAAGGATGCCTTGGAGAAAGTGTATATACCACAACTTGAGGAATTGGTATCAATTTTGTATGATTTTTCAAAGAAATGGGAGGATGTGCCAATGCTTGCTCGTACTCATGGGCAGCCGGCTTCTCCAACTCGATTGGGAAAGGAATTATATGTGTTTGTTTATCGCTTGCAGAATCAAATAGAACAGCTAAAAGAAATATCTCACAGGGGTAAGTTTGGTGGTGCGACTGGTAATTTTAATGCGCACCATGTAGCTTATCCAAATATTGATTGGAAATCATTTGGAAACAAGTTCTTACAAGAAAAATTGGGATTGGTTAGAGAGGAGTGTACAACACAGATATCTAATTATGATGATTTGGCAGCTTCATTTGATGCGTTGAAAAGAATAAATACTATCCTAATAGATTTTACACGCGATGTCTGGCAGTATATATCAATGGAGTATTTTAAACAAAAAATTAAAGAAGGAGAAGTTGGTTCTTCAGCTATGCCGCATAAGGTAAATCCAATTGATTTTGAAAATGCTGAAGGAAATTTAGGTATAGCAAATGCTTTATTGGAGCATTTGTCTTCCAAGCTGCCTATTTCAAGGCTTCAGAGAGATCTAACAGATTCAACTGTTACCCGAAACATTGGAATGCCATTGGCACATAGTTTAATTGCAATAAAAAGTACAACAAAAGGATTAAATAAATTGTTATTAAATGAGGTGGCTTTCAATGATGATCTAGAACAAAATTGGGCAGTAGTAGCAGAAGGTATTCAGACAGTTTTGAGAAGAGAGGGTTATCCAAAGCCCTACGAGGCGCTAAAAGCGTTAACTCGCACAAATCATCATATAACAAAAGAAAGTATATCGGAATTCATTGATACATTGGAGTTGAAATCTGAAGTTAAAGAAGAATTAAAGAGGATATCTCCGCAGAACTATACAGGTATTTAAATTATAAAATAAGTCACAGACATAATTAATAGGTTTTTTAAAAAGAAGGCCGTGAGGCTATTGATAATTAAAATTTAAAGAATAATGACAACTAACAACAACAATTCGCACTCAAATCGTAGACACGATAATGCGAACAATGAGAGACACTCTTATTCAAATAGAAACTACAGCTCCGATAGAAGGACACAGCAAGGTGAGGGTAGATATCGTCAGTCTGGCGAAGGAGGCAGTTATCG
>CAZHWC010000038.1:2010-23178 GCA_964535975.1 uncultured Proteiniphilum sp.
TTATCGCGAAGGCGGTGAGAGCAATTATAACAGACGTCGTGAAAGCGGACAGGAGGACACAGGTGCTAGAAAACGTCGTCCTCGTGTGGGAGACAGAACTGTTTCTGCCGGAAGCAATCAAAGAGGTGGGGAGCGCTCTTATAATCCACAAGAAAGAAGAAGTAGTTCGTATTCCTCAGGTGGTCAGAGACCTCAAAAGACACTAAAAAAGAAAAAGGTTTTCAAGCAAGTAAAATACAAAGAAAATGCTGACCCAAACACACCAATACGCTTAAACAAATATCTGGCAAATGCAGGTGTATGCTCTCGTCGTGAGGCTGATGAATTCATTGAAGCAGGTCTTGTAAAAGTAAATGGTGAGGTTGTAACAGAACTTGGAACTAAGATTACACGTGCCGACGAAGTAATGTATAATGATCAGGTAGTGAAACTTGAGAGCAAAGTATATGTTTTGTTGAACAAGCCAAAAGGCTTTGTTACAACTACAGATGATCCTGAAAATCGCAAAACGGTAATGGATCTTGTTAAAGCCGCTTGCTCTGAGAGAATTTATCCGGTAGGTCGTCTTGACAGAGGTACTACAGGTGTATTGTTGTTGACAAATGATGGTGATCTTGCTTCTAAACTTACACATCCACGTTACGAAAAGAGAAAAATTTATCAAGTATGGCTGGATAAGCCAGTAGCAATGGAGCATATGCAAGCCATAGCTGATGGTATAGAGCTAGAGGATGGAGAAATACATGCAGATGCTATTAGTTATGTAAGCGAGGATGATTTGTCTCAAGTGGGAATAGAAATTCACTCTGGCAAAAATCGTATTGTTAGGAGAATCTTCGAACAGTTGGGATATAGAGTTTTGAAGCTTGACAGAGTTTACTTTGCAGGTTTGACCAAGAAGAGTTTGTCTAGAGGTAAGTGGCGATACTTGACTGAAAAAGAAGTTAATATGTTGCGCATGGGTGCTTTTGACTAAGATAAAATAGAATATAAATATTATAAACAAAAAATATAATTACTGTGTAAATAAGTATACAGTATCCCTATCGAGTTAGGGTATCAATCCTTTGTGGGATTAATGAGTGATTATGAAACAGATAAAAAGAACAAAAATATCAGAAGCTTTAAAGCTTACAACCTTTGGTGAAGAAATTAATTTAAAAGGGTGGGTGCGTACTCGTCGTGGAAACAAGAATGTTAGTTTTGTTGCATTGAACGATGGTTCTACAATTAATAATATTCAAGTTGTTATTGATGTTGCAACTTTTGGAGAAGAGTATCTTAAGCCAATTACTACAGGGGCTTGTCTCAACATTAACGGGACATTAGTTGAATCGCAAGGTAAAGGACAGACTGTTGAGATTCAGGCAACAGGAATTGAAATTTATGGTTCTGCAGATCCAGCATCATATCCACTGCAAAAGAAAGGGCACTCGCTTGAGTTCCTTAGGGAAATAGCATATTTAAGACCGCGTACTAATACATTTAGTGCCGTTTTCCGTATGCGCCACCATATGTCTTATGCAATCCATAAGTTCTTTAATGACAGAGGATTTTACTATTTCCATACACCAATTATCACTGCTTCAGATGCTGAAGGCGCCGGAGCAATGTTTGAGGTGACAACACTTGATCACAATAATCCTCCAAGAACAGAAGAAGGAAAAGTGGATTACTCACAAGATTTCTTCGGTCGTCAAACAAATCTAACGGTATCAGGTCAGCTTGAGGGTGAGCTTGGTGCAATGGCTTTGGGTGCGATTTATACCTTTGGTCCTACTTTCCGAGCTGAAAACTCAAATACACCAAGACATCTTGCGGAGTTCTGGATGATTGAGCCTGAAGTTGCTTTTGCTGACAATAATGATAATATGGATCTTGCAGAAGATTTTCTTCAGTACCTTGTTAAATATGCGCTTGATAACTGCATGGAGGATATTGAGTTCTTAGCTAAGATGTATGATGAAGACCTTATTGACAGATTGAAATTTGTAGTTGATAACAAATTTATACGCTTAACTTACACTGAGGGCGTTAAGATATTAGAAGAGTCAGGTCAAAAATTTGAATTCCCGGTTTATTGGGGTGCAGACCTTCAATCTGAGCATGAGCGTTATCTTGTTGAAAAACATTTCAAGTGCCCTGTTATCCTTACAGATTATCCTAAAGAGATTAAGTCATTCTACATGAAACAGAATGAAGATGGAAAGACTGTAAGAGCAATGGATGTTTTGTTCCCTAAAATCGGTGAGATTATTGGTGGTTCTGAGCGTGAGGCAGATTATGACAAACTATTAGAGCGTGTTAAAGAAATAGATATGGATATAGACCCAATTTGGTGGTACATTGATATTCGTAAGTTTGGTACAGCACCTCATTCAGGATTTGGATTAGGATTTGAAAGATTAATGTTATTTGTAACAGGTATGACAAATATTCGTGACGTTATACCTTTCCCAAGAACGCCAAATCACGCAGAATTCTAAATTTTGAATTAATATTTATAGTGTTCTTTGTTATTACTGATTATTTATATGCAAAGAATATTATATTTTCAGCCCTTGAGTTTTTATTTCAAGGGCTTACCTAAGAAATAATTTTAATTATTTAAATGAAAAATATACGCAACTTTTGTATTATAGCACATATCGACCATGGTAAGAGTACTCTTGCCGATCGCTTGCTTGAGTTTACTAAGACTATAGATAATAAGGATTCTCAATCACAGGTCCTTGATAGTATGGACTTAGAGCGCGAGCGTGGTATCACTATTAAGAGTACGGCAGTACAAATGGACTACGAGTATGGTGGCGAAAAATATACACTAAATCTAATTGATACCCCTGGGCACGTTGATTTTGCTTATGAAGTATCTCGTTCAATTGCTGCTTGTGAAGGCGCTTTACTTATTGTAGATGCTGCTCAGGGCATTCAGGCACAGACAATATCCAATGTTTATATGGCGATTGAGAATGATTTGGAAATTATTCCTATTATAAATAAGATAGACCTGGATAGTGCAATGCCTGATGAAGTAGAGGATCAGATCGTTGACCTTCTAGGCTGCCCCAGATCTGATGTAATACGTGCAAGTGGGAAGACAGGTGTTGGAATAGAAGAAATTTTAGAGGCGATCATTAAAAGAGTTCCTGCTCCCGTAGGAGATCCCGAAGCACCTCTTCAAGCGCTTATTTTTGACTCAGTTTTCAACTCTTTTCGAGGTATTATCGCATATTTTAAGATTGAGAATGGAAGTATTGCCAAAGGTGATTTGGTTAAGTTCGTAAATACAGGCAAAGAGTATCAGGCCGATGAAGTAGGTATTCTGAAGCTTGGCATGAACCCCCGCAATAGGGTAGAATGTGGTGATGTGGGTTATATTATCTCCGGGATTAAAACCTCAAAAGAGGTGAAAGTGGGAGATACAATTACTCATACCAAAAGACCTTGTGATAAGGCTATTGATGGTTTTGAAGAGGTAAAACCTATGGTTTTTGCCGGCGTTTATCCCATTGATTCGGAAGATTTTGAAAACTTGCGCGCATCGCTAGAAAAACTCCAGTTAAATGATGCATCACTTACATTTCAGCCCGAGTCATCAGTTGCTTTAGGGTTTGGATTCCGTTGCGGATTTCTAGGACTTCTACATATGGAAATTGTTCAGGAGAGACTCGAAAGAGAGTTTAATATGGATGTTATAACTACCGTTCCAAACGTATCTTACAAAGTTTACGACAAAAAAGGAAGTATGAAGGAAGTTCATAATCCTGCAGGCCTGCCCGATATCACTTTGATAGACCATATTGAGGAGCCTTTTATTCGCTCTTCAATTATTACGAGTACCGACTATATCGGTCCTATAATGACACTTTGTTTAGGTAAGCGCGGTATATTAATAAAGCAAGAATATATTTCCGGAAATAGAATAGAGATAATATTTGATTTGCCTTTAGGTGAAATAGTTATTGACTTTTACGATAAGCTAAAGAGTATTTCAAGAGGTTACGCTTCCTTTGATTATCATATTCACGACTTCCGTCCTTCACGACTGGTAAAACTTGATATACTATTAAATGGTGAACCTGTGGATGCACTGTCAACACTTACCCATGCTGATAATGCTCAGGCATTTGGAAGAAGAATGTGTGAGAAGTTGAAGGAATTAATTCCAAGACAACAATTTGACATTGCAGTCCAGGCTGCAATTGGTGCAAAGATTGTTGCTAGAGAAACAATCAAGGCTGTACGAAAGGATGTTACGGCAAAATGTTATGGGGGTGATATTTCTAGAAAACGAAAATTATTAGAAAAGCAGAAAGAGGGTAAGAAGAGAATGAAACAGGTAGGTAACGTAGAAGTTCCTCAAACTGCCTTCTTAGCTGTTCTGAAATTAGACTAATATATTATTTTGTTTACCAGATTATAGAGAGAAGAACTTCTTGTTTATATCTGGTAAACTTTTTTAAATGCAAAACCATATGAAAACTAAATTATTTTTTACACTAATCCTTCTGTTAGCAGGTATTTCAGCAATGAAGGCGCAGTATGTCAACAATCTTCCAATTAGTGAACTGGATGCTGACTATGTAGTATTATGGTCTGACAACGGTCCTTTTCTTTCAAGTAAAATCACTGTACGGTTAGATTATGGACAAGGAGGTCGAATTCCTCAGATTCAGGATGATCGAAGAAGAGTTATTTCTTTTAATGGAATGGTTTCAGCCATAAATATGATGAGTAGAAATGGATTCGAACTAGACAGGATAATGAGGGATTCCAAAGACTCTAAAGATTCAAATGATTATTACTATTTCAAAAGGAGAAACTTGTCAAGTATAGGCAGTACATCATCAGAGGGAACGGTTGATTACAACTCCATCACACATAGTAAATAATGCTAGTATTGAAATAAACTATTAATGGCTGATAATATTATCAGCCATATTTTTTACCAATTTTCAAAAACAGATTTAGAGATGAATAAAGCAATTATATCCAAGCTGATATTCTTTATAACATTGGCGTTTTGTTTTCTTCCATTTGTTACACCTGCCATTGCATTATTTCTTGGTTTATTGCTGGGTTTCACGATGGGTAATCCGTTTGCAAAAGTATCAGGCAAAATATCAAAATACTTGCTTCAGTTTTCAGTAGTAGGTCTTGGATTTGGAATGAATCTGTTTGAGTCGCTTCAGAGTGGCAAGGAGGGGATGCTGTTTACCATAGTATCGGTTGTTTCGGTTATTTTTCTGGGACTTCTTGTGGGTAAAGTATTAGGTATGCGACTTAACACCTCATATCTGATAGCATCTGGTACCGCTATCTGTGGCGGTAGTGCAATAGCTGCCGTAGCTCCGGTAATAGACGCTAAAGATGACGAGATTTCAGTATCGTTAGGAACAATATTTCTTTTAAATGCAATTGCATTATTTATATTTCCTCCGCTTGGAAAATTATTAAATCTAAGTCAAGAGCAGTTTGGTATGTGGGCTGCAATAGCAATTCACGATACAAGCTCAGTTGTAGGAGCAGGCTCGGCATATGGAGTTACAGCTTTACAAATCGCAACTATGGTCAAACTAACTCGTGCACTATGGATTATCCCTCTAGCACTAATCACTGCTATGGTCTTCAGAAAGAAAGATAAGAAAATAACAATACCATGGTTTATTTTACTCTTTGTGCTAGCAATGGTATTCAACACCTATTTAAATTTACCGGAGAGCCTTACGTCATCATTTATATTCTGGGCAAAAAAGGGAATGACCACTACCTTGTTCTTAATTGGGTCCGGTTTGTCTATAAGGGCCTTGAGAAGTGTTGGTATTAAACCTCTTATAGCAGGTGTTTTGTTGTGGTTATTTATAGGAATAGTAAGCCTGATAGTTATAATGTGGATGTAATATCCTTAAAAACTTTTATCTGATACTCTTCATTATAAAATTTATCCACTACTTCATAACATGCCTCTGCAATTTCATTTTTAGAGTATCCTGCTTTATCTTTAAACCACTTGGAAATACTCTCAGCCAAAGATTCGGTATCGTTGTAATTAAAGAAATAACCGGTTTTGCCTTCAGTTACAGCTTCAAACTCCGGCCCCTGCTTCATGAAGTTATTGTGTGTAATCACAGGGGTACCGTATCCCAATGCATGTATAGTCATTAGCCCTATATTTCCGGGAGATACACAAAGATCGGCATTGTAAATCATATTACTCAACACCTTCTCGTCATAGCAAGCTCCATAAAACCATATGTGATTTAAATTCATCTTCTCAGCATACTTTGACATATGATCACGCTCTTCTCCATCACCTATCAAAACCAGATTATAAAATTCTCCACACTTTTTCAGAATTGTAATAGCATCAATAAGCATCTCTAGCTTCTTATCAGTAGTCAGACGACCCGAAAACAACAATACCTTATTTGTATTACCAAATCTCTCTATGTATATATCATTCTTCTTCAGAAGAACTCTATTCTTTAATTGCTTATTGTGTCCTATGGAGTTATGGATTACATGCAGTTTTTCGGCATTGTTACCATTCTTGATCATCATTTCCTTTGTGTAGTTGTTATACAAAAACACTCCGTCACACAAACCATAATATATGCGCTTAGCGAACTTCTTCCAGGGTTTATCATATGCATATAATCCATGAGTCCACATATACACACGCTTACTGCTAAACTTTGCAAGCATTAGCAACAGCCATGTACTGATACAATAAAACTCACCACTGATGATATATTTGTTGTATTTTTTCTTAAACAATAACGATACCACTCCCTTCTGATAGTAGATTGGTCCATAAATCCATATGTTAGCCACTTCCGCTACCTTTTGTTTAAAAACAGAATAGTCTAGTTTTTTTATTTTCCTATCCAGTTTGTCCCCAAAGTAAAAATCAATATTCATCTCTTGCTCCATCAAGCTATATATTGTTTCTCTATAGTGAGGAGCGTAATTAAAAATTCCACAAATTTTAGGACTCATATAATATGTTTAAAATATCAATATGTTAGATTTATATTTCTAGTCTTAGTAATATAATCACAAAGGTAAACAAATAAATAATCTTTTTTTTATTCATTTCCCTTGTCACTTTATATTCATATTATAACGCTTAAACCGGCTAATATGTCACTTCGACCACCTGTTAAATACAAACAGCACCTTTGCCTTATATCTTTGCCCCCGATATTAACAATCAGAGAATAATCAAATAAACAATAATATGAGATCTAAAAAATATTTTTTTCTAAGCATCATTACTGTTTTCTTGTTTTCAATTTATCCTGCTTTTGCACAACACACACTTTCTCTTGAGGAGTGTAGGCAAATGGCGTTAGATCAAAACAAGAAAATCCGTATATCCCAACAAGATGCTCTGGCCGCCACATACACACGTAAGTCGGCTGCCACCAATTATCTCCCTAAAATAAACTTAGGCGGAGGTTACCTTCGCACAAATAAGGCTATCAAGCCATTAGAGCATGACCTATTTTTGCCTATTGTGCCATATAGCACTATTGACCAATCAACAGGCGCATTCAATTCAGATGCATTAAAAGATCCTGCAACGGCACTCAATACTTTGGTTATTGATCCTGCTACCGGAGTGCCAGTGACTGATGCTTCAGGCAATCCAATTTTCAAAAACTATGCGATGTTGCCTGCAGATAAGCTAACTCTTGATAATAAGAACTTGTATTATGCTCGTCTGAGTCTTACACAACCTCTTTTCACCGGATTTAAAATTACAGAAGGTAACAAAATGGCACATCATGCCGAGAACATTGCAAAAGACAATGTCACTCTCACTAAAGCTGATGTGATTAGCAAAACCGACGAGTCATACTGGCGTGTTGTGTCAATGTTTCAAAAAGTAACTCTTGCAAAATCCTACGAGACACTTTTAGATCGTTTGGTCTTAGATCTTCAAAGCATGTATACTGAAGGTATCATAACTAAAAATGATGTATTGAAAGCCCAGGTAAAACAAAACGAAGCTAAGTTACAAGTCCTGAAGGCAGAAAATGGTTTAGAGTTGTCAAAGATGGCTCTTGCTCAAATCATTGGTTATGCTAATGAAGACATTACAGTTTTGGATCAAGATATTGATGAAGATAATATTCTGTTGTCCATGTCACCTATCAATAACAATGTGTCGGCCGATAATCGTGCCGAAATTGCAATGTTAAAAGAGAAGGTAAATGTTATGCAGGCGTCTCGAAATATCGAGCGCTCTAAGTTTATGCCTAATGTCTTGTTGACCGGAGGCTATGGTTTTGCAAATCCCAATCCATATAACGGCTTAAAAAGCGAGTTTGGGGGTGATTGGAGTGTAGGCGTAGTTGTTTCAATGCCAATCTTTACATGGGGCGAACGCAAACACGATCTAAATGTGGCAAATGTCAAGAAGCAACGTGCAGAATATGAACTTGAAGATGCACGCGAGATGATAAACCTTGAGATTAAACAAAATCAGTTTAAACATATTGAGTCAATCAAAAAAGTAGAAATGACAAAATTGTCAAAAGCACAAGCCGAAGAAAATATGCGTTCTGCAGAGGATAACCTTCAAGAAGGAAGAGTTCCCCTCACTGAATTGCTTGAAGCTCAGCTTCAGTGGGCAGATGCTGCATCGCAGCATATCGATGCAATAATCGAAGTGAAAACATCATTGACAGAGTTAGAAAAGTCTACAGGTGAAATATATAAACATATAGATTAACAAATTAGATTTAATAAATAATTAGCAAACCATACAATAATAAAAATATGAAAACAAATAGAATCCTCATTGCAACCACTCTGATAGCACTAATGGCTACCGGTTGCAACAAAAATAATACACACACAAGCGATGGCAATACAAATTCTGCAATAAAGGTAACTGTAGCAACAAGCCAAACAAAAGAATATAACCCCGAACTGAGATATACAGGAACAGCAGAAGCAAATAAAGAGGTTAATCTTGGTTCAGCTATTCCCGGACGAGTAGAAAAAATCAATTATCAAAAAGGAAGTTTTGTTCCGAAGGGTGGGATAATAGTGGAAATGTCAGACGAGATGCTTATTCAGGCTCAAATAGAACTCGAAGCTATTCGCAAAGACTTCGAACGCGTTAACCGTCTAAAAGAAAAAGGCAGTATGAGCATAATGGACTACGACCACATCAAAGCAAAATTCGAAGCATCTCAAACAAAAGTCGATATGCTTAAAAAGAATACATCCATCACTGCTCCGTTTGGCGGAGTTATCACAGACATCATGATTAATGAAGGCGAGAATGCTTCAATAATGCCATCGCTTGGCGACGACCTTAAGGTGAAGGGCGGAGTAGTAACTCTTATGCAGCTTAACCCGCTTAAGGTAAGCATCGAAGTTAATGAAAAAGAGTTGAGTTCTGTAGCTAAAGGACAGTCTGTAGATCTTTATTTTGATGCATATCCTGATGAAATAATAACAGGAAAAGTTTCATACATCTCTCCAATTCTTTCATCAATGTCACGCACATCCACTGTTGAGATTACTGTTCCAAACAACAACACTAAACTTAAACCGGGCATGTATTGCCGAACATCTATCGAGATGCCTTTAAGTAAAGGTGTATTTGTTCCTGTTAATGCTCTTTATCGTCAGCAGGGAACGAGCGATAACTATATCTTTATTGTCAACAGTGACAACACCGTTTCACGTAAGAAGGTTACTCGTGGCGAAGCACTTGGCACTCTAATACATGTTCCTGAACTAGACGAAAATTCAACTGTAGTGGTTGATGGAAAAAATAAACTTGATGATGGTGCAACTATAGAAATAGTAAAATAATGTCATATGCATTTAGATTATTGAGTACTAACGTTAAAATAAAAAACAAATGAAATTACCCGAAATAGGCGTTAAAAGACCCGTCACCACGGCGATGATCTTTATAGCCACACTATTACTTGGTGTGGTATCTCTAAAAATGTTGCCACTCGACCTTATGCCCGAGATTGAAGCTCCATCCATTACTGTGATTACAGTATATCCAGGTGCTTCAGCAAATGAGGTGGAAGAACAAGTTACAAAAACTCTAGAAACTGTATTGTCTGCAGCAGACAACCTAAGCGAAATAAAATCATCATCAAAAGAAAATGTATCATTTATTCAGCTGAGATATAGCTGGGGTGGGGATATGAACTCTGCAGTAAACGACGCCAGAGATTTGATAGAGCTAAGTAAGTCAAAACTACCTGATGATGCTCATCAGCCAATCATATATAAGATTGATGCATCTATGATGCCCGTATTGGCTTATGTAGTAAATGCAGAAGAAAATTATTATGGAATAGAACATATTATTGAAGATGACCTTGCCACACAACTGCGCAAAGTAGAAGGCGTAGGAACAGTCATATATCTCGGACAACCTGAAAGAGAGATAAAAGTGAACGTAAACCCACATCAACTAGCTGCCTATGGTATATCCACTTCACAAATATCAACAATGCTGAAAGCAAATAATATTAGTGTTCCGGCAGGTAACATCAACATGGACGTATACGACTTTTCAGTCAGAGTTCCCGGTGATTACCAGTCTGTTGATGAAATCTCAAACACTGTTCTAAAAGCATTTAAAGGACAAGTGGTTCGTTTAAAAGATGTTGCTACAGTAGAAGACACTTTCAAAGAAAAGAACTCATTCTCTCGAAATCACATTGGAGACGGAGTTGCTTTGATGATTCAAAAGCAAGCAGGAAGCAACACAGTAGATGTGGCTAACGCAGTTCGCTCAAAGATTGAGGAAATCAAAAAAGACCTCCCCTCAGATATTCAGATTAATGAAATCATGAGCTCTGATGAGATGGTTATCAGTACTGTAAAAAACCTTACCTCATCAATCTGGTATGCTCTCATATTCGTTACGCTGGTTGTATTGATGTTCTTGCGTGAGTGGAAATCCAGTTTGATTGTTTTCGTAACAATGCCCGTATCTCTTATTAGTGCATTCATCGCAATGTATGTGATGGGCTTCACCCTGAATATATTCTCGCTGATGTCGCTTATCATTGCTATTGGTATGGTGGTTGACAATGCCATTGTTGTACTTGAAAACATTACTCAGCATATCGAAAATGGAGCAAAACCAAAACAGGCTGCAATATTCGGAACATCAGAGATGGGAATGGCAATTGCAGCGTCCACAGCCACCACTTTAGTCGTATTTCTTCCAATGCTTTTCATGGGCGGAATCGTAGGTATAATGTTTAAACAGTTGGCTATTCTTACTTCCGTTTGTTTGATTACATCTCTTTTCACAGCTCTTACTCTTACTCCAATGCTGTCGTCAATATTATTGAAAGAAGCACCACGAAACAAAGAAGAAAAGAAACACTCTAAGTTCTATATTGCAAGTGAAAAAGTATTCAACAAAATCGAAGAAGGATATAAAAGGCTTCTTGGTTGGGCTGTATTCCACAAAGGATTTACTCTTTCCATTGCACTTATAGTGTTTGTTGGAACCATGTTCCTTGCACGCAACTTAGGCACAGACTATATCCCAAGTCTAGACTCGGGTACTGTTTCCGTAGTTTTCGAAACTGAAGTTGGAACAAGTGCACAGCAAACAGACAGCATCGGACAACGCATATTGCAAATAATGCTAGAAGAGGTTCCTGAAATCAGAAAAGGTGCCCTTGCCTCAATTTCCGGTCAAACCGAAGGAGGAATGCTAACAACCGTAGGATTTAAAGAAGGCAAAAACGTAGGAACTGTTCTTACTCACCTTGTGCCTCACGAAGAAAGAAGCAGAAGCTCTGCTCAGATAGCAGACGCTGTCAGAAAGAGAATGGAAGAACTTCCACAATTAGAGAAAGTACATGTTTCAGGAGGTAGTGCATTGGCATCAGCTCTTACCGGAAATAAAAGACCAATTGAAATACTTGCAACAGGAAGTGATTTCCAAAAGCTCAATGCAGTTGTTAGAGATGTAGAGGAAAAGTTGAACAACAACAAATCATTTATTGATGTTGAAACAACTATCGACCCCGGAAACCTTGAGGTTCAGGTAATGGTAGATAAAGATAAAGTATCACAAATGGCTCTCAATGTAGCAATGGTAGGTATGCAGGTTCGTCAGAATATATACGGAACCGAATCTGGTGATTTCACAGAAGAGGGTAACGACTACGGAATAGTCGTTCAATACGCTCCCGAGTATAGAAGTCAGGTTGCAAAACTTAAGGAGATGAATATCACCAACCTTTTAGGACAACCGGTTCCACTATCCGCAATTGCAGATATAGTTGAAACAACCGGTCAGCTCGAAATACAGCGTCAGTCACAAGAGCGATATGTTAAGGCAACTGCAAATCTTGCTGATGGCGTTTCACTTGGAGAAGCAACAGTAATTGCTCAAAACATTATTAACGAAACCACTTTGCCCGACGGTGTCAGCATCACCCTTGGCGGCCAGGTCGAAGACCAGTCAGACTCTTTCAGTTCTCTGTTTTTAATATTCTTCCTTGGCATCGCCCTAGTCTACATGGTAATGGCATCACAGTTCGAGTCGTTCAAAGACCCCTTCATCATTCTGTTTGCCATACCATTCACATTGGTCGGTGTAGTATTGGCATTCTTTGCCACCGGAACCAGCCTTAACGTAGTAACCTTCATTGGTTTAATTATGCTTGTAGGTATTGTGGTCAACAATGGTATTATTCTGGTGGACTACACCAACATGCTTCGCAAGCGAAACTACAATCTTCGCGATGCAGTTATGGAAGCAGGTCGTTCACGTCTTCGTCCTGTGTTGATGACATCACTTACCACCATCTTGGGTATGTTGCCAATGGCACTAAGCTCCGGAATGGGTAAAGAGATGTATTCACCACTTGGCATCACCATCATTGGCGGATTGCTTATCTCAACACTCGTTACTCTTATTATTGTACCAACTATGTACACAGCTATTTATCATCGCACACTTTCCGAAGACAGAGAAAGAGCAAGAATAAATAAGCAAATCAAAGAATAATTGTAAATATCAAATACATAAAACTACAAACGAAATGAAATTTATATACGTAACATGTAATATTAGTATGGTCGAAATAGTCTGGGACCTTTTGGATGAATTAGAAATACTTAATTATCAGACAATCGATGTTGTTACAGCAAAGAGCAGCTATGCCAATCCACGACTAAACACGGCCGTTTGGCCGGGCTACAATGCCTCTATAGTAATCCAGGAGGCAAACGACGAGAAAGTAAACGAATTATTTAAAGAGCTCAAAGAGATGAATGAAAAGGTGTATAACAGCGCTGAGATCGTAGCTGCTCACATGTGGGAAGTAAATAACTCTATATAATAAATCAGATTTCAGAGCAAAGTATCAAGGTTAATCGAATAAAGTCTTGTATTTTTGCGTTAAAGAAAAAAACAGATTCAACAATATGATAGACTTCAATAAAGTACCCTCACCATGCTATGTTATGGAAGAGAGACTATTTCGCAATAATCTAGAATTAATAAAGTCAGTAAAAGAACGTGCAGGTGTAGATATAATTCTAGCGTTCAAGGCCTTTGCTCTATGGCAGTCATTCCCCATTGTGCGTCAGTATATCGACAGTTCCACTGCAAGCTCAGTTGCCGAAGCTCAGCTTGCATACGAAGAAATGGGAAGCAAAGCACATACCTATGCGCCTTCCTACACCGATTACGACTTCCCCAAATTCATGGAGTTTAGCAGCCACATCACATTCAATTCTTTATCGCAGTTCCACCGTTTCTATCCTCAGATAGTTTCATCCGGCAAGGACATAAAATGTGGAATAAGAATAAATCCCGAATACTCGGTTGTTGAAACAGACCTCTACAATCCAAGCATGCCGGGCTCTCGATTTGGAGTTACCTCCAGTAATATAGGCGATAAACTTCCCGAAGGTGTTACAGGTTTGCATATGCATAATCTTTGTGAAAACAATTCCTACGATCTAGAGAAAACTCTCGAGGCAGTAGAGCAAAAGTTCGCCCCGCTTCTTTCACAGGCACAGTGGTTTAATCTTGGGGGCGGTCACCTTATGACACACAAAGATTATAATATAGAGCACTTAATCTCAGTTCTGCAAAACTTCAAATCAAAATATCCCAACCTCGAGATAATCATGGAACCCGGTAGCGCATTCGCATGGCAAACAGGGGTCCTTGTGTCCGAAGTAGCCGATATTGTAGAAAACGACGGAGTTCACACAGCCATGCTCAATGTATCGTTTGCATGCCACATGCCCGACACTTTAGAAATGCCATACAAACCCGCAATTCGCGGCGCTTATTTCGAGCCTGTTGAAGGCAAGCCCACATATAAAATGGGAGGAAACAGTTGCCTTAGTGGCGATTTCATGGGCGACTGGTCCTTTGATGAACCACTCACGGTTGGCGATAAAATAGTGTTCGAAGATATGATACACTACACCACGGTTAAAACCACCATGTTCAATGGAGTGTCTCATCCCTCCATAGGACTGTGGACTTTAGACAATGAATTTGTTCTTTATCGCGAATTTGGATATGAAGACTACAAAACCCGAATGTGCTAATTTTATATACGTAAGAAAGTAAGTTAAAACAAAACACACATCAAATATGTTAATTAGTGGTATTCCAACTTTGTGTTTAAACATCGTTTGAATACCATTTAATTTATCAATTAATCAAACTCTAAAAAAACAAATAAAATTATGGGATGGTTTGCATTTATAATTATTGGCGCCCTATCGGGCTGGTTGGCAGGTAAGATAATGAGAGGTCGAGGATTTGGCTTTATCACAAACTTAGTAGTCGGCATTTTAGGCGCAGTCATGGGTGGTTGGCTTTTCAAACTCACCGGCGTCACCACAGCCGAAGGATTTGTAGGCAGCCTTATCGTATCTCTTGTTGGAGCAATAGTATTATTGTGGCTAGTTTCATTTTTCAAAAAATGACCCGCAAACAAATAGCAATTTTCTCAGGCTCGTTCAATCCAATTCACATTGGGCATATAGCCTTGGCAAACTACATCAAAGAGTTCTCCTATATCGATGAACTATGGCTTATAGTGTCGCCTCACAATCCTCTGAAGAATGCCGGCAATCTTTTGTCTGATAAAGTAAGACTAGAGATGGCTCAACTGGCTATTGAGGGATACAACGACATCAAAGTATCCGATGTAGAGTTTGACATGCCCAAACCCTCATACACTATCAACACTCTAAACAAGCTATCACTCGATCACCCCGATAAAGACTTCACACTCGTTATAGGCGGCGACAATTGGAACGATATTCATAAATGGAAAGACTATAAATCGCTGCTTCAAAAATATAAGGTTATCATCTACCCCCGCCTGGGGCAGAATATTCATATCGGCGATGAGTATAAAAATAGCGTGCAACTTCTGCATGCACCAATCATAGAGGTCTCATCCACTTTTATCAGGCAAAGTATAGAGCAAGGAAAAGATATGCGGGGCTTTTTACCCGTCCGGGTATACGAGTATATAATCAAACACAGTCTATATCAATAATTGGGATTTAGTTTTTTTATACAAGTTTTCTTGATATGATATACCATTATCTATAATTTTGTCATTCAATTATCAAATTACTAAACCAAAAATTAAAAGAATTATGAAAAAGCTATATTCGTTATTAGCATTGTTAGCAATGGTTATTACATTCACTGCATGTAGTAGTAGTGAAAGCAAACCCGATGATTTGCCGGAGGTAGCCATAAGCTCCAATTTAACAAAAACAGAAGGAGCTGTAGCAAACAAAAATGTTCCTTCTTATGTTACTGTTGAGTTTGAATTATCAGACTATAAAGAAATAGAGAAGTATCTAAAGTGGGTAAAAAAAGGAACAGTTGATACAAAAAATGCAGAAATAAAGTTTTCAAACTTAGCTGAAACTGCAGATGTAAAACTGTCAAATGTAACACTGATTTTAAATGATAAAACAAGCATCTCACTACCTGATATTTCAAATGATATTGCGTTTAGCGATTCAGATCATTTGAGTTTTCTACAAAAAACCCTGGATGAGATTGTAAGCAAAAAACGTGCAAGCATAAAGGTAGAGTTCACATCAAATCAATTAATAGATAAAGCAATTAAGATATCTGTTAATCTTGATGCAAGATTCGATTTCAAGTAGTACTTATTCATACATAAAATAAATATGGGCTGCTCAAACATTGATGAGCAGCCCATTTTATATATCATCGATATTGGCTCTATCTAACCATCTTTATCAATTGCAATAAAGCCATATTAGCAGCCCTGCTAATATTTTCGGCACGCGACGTGCTAAACTGATACTTCTCTGTCAAAACATTGTTGCCATATTTGGTGCTCACCCAAGTAGTACCCACAGGCTTCTCCTCGCTTCCACCATTAGGACCCGCAATTCCCGAAACAGCAATGGCGCAGTCAGAACCCAAAAGCTCTGCCACTCCGGCAACCATTTCTTCCACCACCTCGGCACTCACAGCACCATACTCCTGCAGCGATTCATTCCTCACACCCAGTATCTTTTGCTTAGCACCGTTGGCATACGACACCACACCGCCAATAAAGTACTCAGACGAACCCGACACCGATGTAATTCTATGAGAAATCTCACCACCGGTACAGCTCTCCGCAATCGCCAGCGTAAGCCCTTTTTCAACCAAAATTTTACCCAGCAGTTCCTCAATTGGTCTGTCAACTTCATCAACCAAATATTCCGTCACCAACTGCTTTAGTTCCTCAGCCAGTCTCAACAAATTATCTCCATTGCTACTGCTCCTTATAGAAAGGCGCAAACGTATCAACCCATAACTAGGCAAGTATGCCAGCGCACTGTTGGCAGGCAGATTATCTTCAAAATCCCCCAGCATCATTGCCAGTGCAGATTCCGTAATACCCGAAACAGAAAAAGTCACACTCTTGTAGTTATCCACGCTATAGTGCTCTATCAGTCGCGGTATAATCTCAGTGCTCATAGCATTTTTCATCTCAAAAGGCACACCCGGCATCGAAACCAAAACCTTTTTTTCTTTCTCAAACCAAAGGAGTGGGGCAGTACCCACCCGATTTTGAATCACCGTACAATCTTTTGGCACATACGCCTGATTTCTGGTAAGCTCATTCAGTCTGTTCTGCTTTTTCCTGAATATCTCTTTTATATTATCCAGCACACTATCGTCAAATACCAACTCAGTGCCAAAATACTCACAAAGAGTCTTTTTGGTAATGTCATCCTTTGTGGGCCCAATACCGCCGGTCATCAGAACCACATCAGCACGTCCCAGTGCCATGTCTATAGCCTTTGTAATATCTCCGGCCAAATCTCCAACAGATGTTATCGCCACAACCTCAAAACCAGTCTTTGTAAGCTCCGTAGCCATCCAGGTAGAGTTTGTGTCAATAATCTGACCTATCAGTATCTCATCACCAATCGTAATAATCTCTATCTTCATATTCTTATTAAGCGCACCTTTTTATTCTTTTATATACACACGTTTCACCCTTGCCGACACCGATGTCAGTATCTCATAAGGAATAGTATTTATAGATTGGGCAAGATCAATTATCGAGGGACTCTCACCAAATATAACAACCTCGTCACCCTCCTTAGCCTCAATATCCGTAATATCAATCATACACAAATCCATACAAATATTACCCACTATTGGCGCAAACTTGCCATTTATCAATACCTTCCCGTTTCTGTTTCCAAAGGCTCTGTTCAGCCCGTCAGCATACCCAATACGTATTGTTGCAATTCGGGTGTCCTTATCCACAGTTCCGCTCCTTCCGTACCCAATGGTCTCATTGTGCGAAACATCCTTTATCTGCAACACAGTGCTTTTAAGAGTAAACACATTTTTCAAACCTTTTGAGTTATTATTATTCACACCATACAGTCCAATACCCAGCCTCACCATATCCCAGTGAGCATCCGGAAATCTCTCTATTCCTGCCGAATTAAGAATATGTTTCCACACAGGATAGCCAATTTCTCCCTCAAAATAAGTGTGGGCTTCTTTCAATATCTCAATCTGTTCATTCGTAAACTCATCAAAAGCCCAGCTCTCACTGGCAGCCAGATGCGAGAATACCGACTTCACTCTCAGACCCTTTTGCGACTTCAGCAGCGCAATCAGCTTGGGCAATTCGCTAGGCATAAAGCCCAGACGATGCATCCCCGAGTCAATCTTTATATGTATAGGATAATTAGTAATACCACGCCTTTCGGCCTCCTTAATAAAAGTCTCAACAATCTTAAAGTTATAAATCTCAGGCTCCAGTTCACCTGCAAACAGCTCCTCAAAGCCATTCATCTCAGGGTTAAGCACAATAATAGGACTCGAAATTCCCTCTTCCCTCAGCTTATATCCCTCTTCAGCCACAGCCACGGCAAAATAGTCACATCTGTGATACTGTAAAGTCTTCGCAATCTCCGATGCCCCCGAGCCATAGCCGTCAGCCTTTACCATACACACCAGCTTGGTATCTGGCTTCAATATCGATTTATACCAGTTATAATTATGAATAATTGCATCAAGATTAATCTCCAGTGCTGTTTCATGAATTCTCTTCTCAATCAGCGAGCTAATCCTCTCAAAATGATATCTGCGCGCACCTTTCAGCAACACAATCTCATTCTTCAGACTTCTCCAGTCACCCGATTTAATAAAGTCTTCAGTACTCTTATAGAAGCACTGCTCCTTCACTGCAAATAGCTCCTTATTGGCATTTATATCATTGCCTATACCGATAAGCTTGTCTATTTCATTTTGCGAAAT
This sequence comes from uncultured Proteiniphilum sp., assembly GCA_964535975.1. Classification (GTDB taxonomy): domain Bacteria; phylum Bacteroidota; class Bacteroidia; order Bacteroidales; family Dysgonomonadaceae; genus Petrimonas. The sequence continues at coordinate 20,831 of CAZHWC010000038.1, forward strand.
CATTTCCGACACCCTTTTATACAGCGACTTTGGCAAAATCCCCGTTTGCAAAATATCCGAAATAATCAAAGTCTTCTTCAAATCCTTGTCAGCCTTCCTCTGATTCTGAAAATCCAGCGCAATTTTCACAGAGTTTATATCCGAGTTGTAAGTATCATTTATAATAATACAGTTGTTTTTTCCCTCTTTCGTGTCCAGTCTCATCGCCACAGGCTCCAGTTTCATCATTCTCTCCGAAATTGTTGCAGGAGCAATATTCAGATACAGCAGCACCGCCAGACAGTTTATAGAGTTCTCAATAGATGCAGCGTCAATAAAAGGAATCCGCACCGAATAATCGAAGTTCAGGAATGAATACATTATCACCGTATCATTACCCTCTCTTTTAGTCTGCAAAATAAAAAGAGGCGCATCGTGGTTCTTCTTCGACCACGCAAAAGACTTTTGCGACAACACCAGTGTGTCCACCGTCTCACTTGTAATATTGTTATCCTCGTCATACACAAACATATTGCAGTTTGCAAACAGCGACAACTTTTCGGCACTCTTCTGTTGCAACGAAGCAAAATTTTCCTGATGTGCCTCACCCAGCTTTGTAAACACTCCTATAGTTGGTCTGATAATCTGTTCCAGCTTATCCATCTCATCAGGCTGAGAAATACCCGCCTCAAAGATGGCAAGATTATTCTCATCACTCATCTCCCACACCGACAAAGGCACACCCACCTGCGAGTTATAGCTCCTAGGCGAACGAATAATATTAAAATCCTCACTCAGCAACTGATACAGCCACTCCTTCACAATAGTCTTCCCATTGCTTCCAGTGATTCCTATTACAGGATACTCAAACCTTCTTCTGTGATGAATAGCCAACCTTTGCAAAGCACGCAATGGATTTTGCACCAACAAAAAGTTGGCATCTTCAAAATCTTTCCATTCGTCCAATACCTTGCTCACCACAAAGTTTCTCACACCCTCTGCATATAGTTCCGCCACATACTTGTGTGCATCATTTTGTTTAGTCTCCAAAGCAAAGAACAGAGTAGCCGCATGATTTGTAATTTTGCGACTATCAGTTGACAACTCATCAATATCATAATCTGTCAGGCTGTCATGCTTTCCATCAATTATTTTAGCAATATCTTTAATAGAGTATTTCATTTCTCAATTCTTTCTGTTAGGTTTTTAATCTCATCCGTCAGGTTAATAAACGGATACTTATTATCATATTCAATCAATTTCGATAAAGTCTGTTTCAAAAAAGCCCTATGGCTCTCGCTATTCGGGTTTATGGGTCTGTGCTCCATTGCCTGTCTTATTCGTCTCCACTCATTCCCAATCCCAATAGTTTGTTCCGATAAAAATGCATCACCAAATCTCTCCCATATATACTCCACAGCCACAGCCGAAGGGTGCATCATATCGTTTGCATAAAACCGATAATCACGCAGCTCGTCCATCACAATTTCATATGCAGGGAAATATATAACAGATTTGGGATACTTTAGTTTTAAATTGTCAATCGCAAGGTGCAAAATAGCCTTGCTAACATTGTTTTCGTGCGCTCCATCCTTCCAGTGCCTTATCGGCGACACTGTAAATATCATTCTGACATTCGGGTTATTCTCAAGAAGCTTATCTATAAGTCCGCTCCACTTATCCACAATCTGCTCCACCGTCAGCCTTTCTCTCTCAAATGTTGCTGCCGGAAACTTATGACAGTTTGCCACCACCTCATTAGTCTCTTTCAGCCTAAAGATATAAGCAGTGCCAAAGGTAAATAGAAAGACGTCAGTCTTCATAACAGCCTCACAGGCTTTGTCAAAAGAAGTTCTAATCTTACTAAGACACAAACTTTTGTTCACATCCGAAAAATCTCCATGATGCATAAAACTCTGATAAATGCCATTGTGCTCCACAATATCATCATCCTCAAAGTTTCGTTTCTCAATAAGTCGTTCAATGTTCGATAATATTGACAAAGGATTATACAGAATCCCAAATGGGTTCACATCAACGTCAAACTTATAATCCTTAAGCTTGCCTCCGATATTCTCCGAAAAGCACGACCCAAACAACATCATCTTTGTCATGTGATTTATTTGTGGTTCTTGTCTAGTAATCTCTATTTTGGTTCTAAAATCCATATTGCAGATATATCTCACAAATTTAGCAATTAACGAATCAAAATAGAAATTTGTTTCTTAAATAATTTATAAATGAAATGTAAAGAAAGTGATTAATAAAAAGGGTAGGGAGTAAGTGATGTTTTCATGAAATAGTTACCAACTTATATAAAAAAGAAATGGTTGTCTCACGACAACCAATCTCCATTGTTAACCTTAAAT
>CAZHWC010000039.1:0-22959 GCA_964535975.1 uncultured Proteiniphilum sp.
GTGTTCAGTCCTTTCCCAACTTCGGGAATCTATAGAACAGGTAGTGTTCAGTCTTTTCTCAACTTCAGGAAACCATTGCACAGATGATGTTCAGTCCCTTCCAAACCTTGGGAAATCATTGAACAAGTGGTGTTCAGTCTCTTTTAAATTTGTCTGACTATATCTGTTTTATCTGTAAACTCATAGATATTATACCTGATTTGATTAAATTTGCTCTTATATTCTTTGTCAAATTATCTGCGTATATGAAGATATCAAAAACAAATGCTGCCCGCTTATTAGATATAGCCAAAATTAAGTATGACTTGATTCCATATGAAGTGGATGAATCCGATCTTAGTGCAACGCATGTTGCTGAGCAGCTGAATGAACCTGTGGATCAGGTATTCAAGACATTGGTGCTTAAAGGAGATAAGACGGGAAATTTTGTTTGTATCATTCCGGGAGCAGAAGAGCTGGACCTAAAGAAAGCGGCTAAGGTCTCCGGAAATAAGAAGTGTGATATGATTCCCATGAAAGAATTACTTCCCACCACAGGATATATACGAGGTGCATGTAGTCCGTTTGGAATGAAAAAACCTTTTCCTACATATATACACTTGTCTTGTATGTTACATGAGCAAATTTATGTAAGCGCAGGGCAGAGGGGTTTGCAGATTCATATTTCCACATCAGATTTGATAAAAGAAATAAAAGCTCAGGTATTTGACTTAGTTTGATAAAGCTTATAAAAAAGCACTCACCGAAATTCATCGATAAGTGCTATATATTGAAAGTGATCCGAGCGGGATTCGAACCCACGACCCACAGCTTAGAAGGCTGTTGCTCTATCCAGCTGAGCTACCGGACCGCTTTTAAAATTTCTTTTTTCTATTAGGAACTGCAAAAGTACACTAAATATTAGAATAAAAAAAATTTCTATTTCCTTATTTAGTGTTTTTGATAAAATTACAGTACTCCTTGTGACATCATAGCCTTTGCAACTTTCATAAATCCGGCAATATTGGCTCCTTTTACATAGTTGATATAGCCATCTTCTTCTTCACCATACTTGATGCAGCTTTCGTGAATGTTTACCATTATGGATTTGAGTCGCTCGTCAACCTCTTCGGCACTCCAGCTTAGTCTCTCGGAGTTTTGTGTCATCTCTAATCCTGAAACTGAAACTCCGCCGGCATTGGCTGCTTTGCCTGGTGCAAATAGTATTTTATGCTTTTGGAACAGGGCTATTGCTTCGTTGGTTGATGGCATGTTTGCTCCTTCTGATACTGCTATGATGCCATTCTTTATTAATGTTGTCGCACTCTCTTCGTTTATCTCGTTTTGTGTGGCAGAGGGTAGGGCAATATCACCTTTTTCAGCCCATGGGCGTTTTCCTTCTACATACTTGCAACCATACTCTTCGGCATATTCTCGTATTCTGCCTCTGTATAGATTTTTAAGCTCCATCACAAACTCTAGTTTCTCTTTTGTTATTCCTTCTTCATCGTAGATGTATCCGTCGGAGTCTGAAAGTGTAACCGGTATTGCTCCTAGTTCTATTAGCTTTTGGCAGGTATATTGTGCTACATTTCCTGATCCTGAAACAAGGCATCTTTTCCCTTTTATGTCTATATTCTTTCTTTTTAGCATCTCTAGGAGAAAATAAACATTGCCATAGCCTGTTGCTTCGGGTCTGATGAGTGATCCTCCAAATTCGCGACCTTTTCCTGTGAATGCTCCTGTGAAATCGCCGGTTAGCTTTTTGTATTTGCCATACATATAACCAACTTCACGTCCGCCAACTCCTATATCACCTGCGGGGATGTCGGTGTCTGCGCCTATGTTTTTCCACAATCCTTCGGTAAATGCCTGGCAGAAACGCATTATTTCTGCTTCTGACTTCCCTTTTGGAGAAAAGTCTGATCCTCCCTTTGCGCCACCCATCGGAAGAGTTGTGAGGGCATTCTTGAATGTTTGTTCAAAAGCAAGAAACTTCAAAATTGAGGGATTTACGGATGAGTGAAATCTGATTCCTCCTTTGTATGGACCAATGGCATTGTTTTGCTGAACGCGATATCCCATATTTGTGTGTACTGCTCCTTTATCATCTGTCCATGTTACTCTGAATGACAGTATTCGGTCGGGAACAATTATCCTTTCCAGAATATTGTATTTCTCAAATTCGGGGTGCTGGTCATATGTGTCTTGGATAGTTGATATTACTTCTTCTACAGCTTGATGATATTCTAGTTCGTTTGGGAATCTTCTTTTGATATTCTCAAGAATTTCTTTTGGTTTCATTTAAATAGATAATTTATTAATTGTTTAATCCTAATACAATCATTATGCACTGCAAATGTATAAAAAATAATCAAAAAACATTGTTATGCACGAAAAAATATTCATTTTGTTTTAAAAATATCTATTTCCTTAGATTTTTGTAAATTGGTATAAACACCATCGCTCCCGACATTAATATCATTAATATTGTCATTCCGTCAATTTTCTCGGCATACTTCAATATAAAACCAACAAGCAGCACCCATAGTATTGCCATAAAACCGAATTGTGTTTTGGAGAATTTTCTTTTTGCCATTATATCTTCTTTAATATCATTTTGTTTAGCAAATATACACCGATTATTTTGTAATCATGTATCCAAAGTTGATGAAGGTGATGATTTAATAAAAAGATAGGGTGAACCCGCTATGGATTCACCCTATTCTGTAATCTATCTGATTAGTTATTTAGTACTTTAGAGTTGACTTGTTGTCTATCTCTTTCTCGCTTTTGATTGGTACTAAAGTGAAGCCCCATTTATATGTTTGGTTTGCAGGAATGCTGTATTCCGGAAGTGTGCGAGCACCCCAGCTGTTGTATCCTGCCACTCCTTGCTGAAGCATATCCACACATACTTCTACATAATCCTGTGGAATTATATCATTGATGTGTGTTTGGCGGCGAAGCTTGTTTTTTGCATTTGCATCGTTGCGCTCTGCTATTTCTTCGCTGCTGAAGTTGTTCCATTGATATGGACGGTGTGTGGCTTCTTCGCTGTCAAAGTCTTCAACTGAGTTTCGCAGGGCGTTGAATCCAACAGTTTCATCTGCAACAATCAAAAGACCTTTTTTGTCTGTCAATGCAATCCATCTTGTGTCGCTTCTGTGTCCATTTTCTTGCGGTCTTACGTATGGGAAGTACATATCTTCTGCAGTTGTTTTGTAGCGTCCAACCTTTGAGCCTGATGCTCTGTCGTTGTAATTCTCGCCGGGACCTCTGCCAAAGTATTCCACTTTATTCATCTTTTGTGGTAATCTGAATCTAACTCCAATACGTGGTACTTCAATACTTGATGATGCAATACGGGCTTCTTTTGCCTCTGGAGAGAACGTTGCCATTAGTGTGGCTTCTGAAGCTTCAATTTGTTCTTCTTCTATGTCTGTGGAGAAGAACTCTATATCTGTTTTTACAACTCCTGAAGGGTTTACCGTATATATAATTTTGTAGAGGTTTCCGGCTGCCAATAAGTATGTTGTTTCAACTACTGCCTTTTCATCAACAATCTCTGTTTTTGTATCTATTACATTAAAGTTTTTGCTTGATTGTTTCCAAACTTGTAGTCGGTGTGGTCCGCCATTACCATAGTCGTTGTCGTTTGGTGCACGCCAGAAGTTTGGTTGTATTCCAAATCCTTTGTTGAAATACTCTGTGCCATCAACCTTGTATGAAGAAACTACTCCTGTTGTTTTGTTAAATACAAAGTTTACTTTTGAAGACTTAACCGTTACGTTATCTCCACTTTCGGATACGCTTAGTCTAGGGTACTTTGCTGTTTCGTTTGCAATTTGCTTTGCTACATTTATAGGAAGTTTGTATTGCTCAATTGCAACCAGGTAGTTAGATGGAAGAAGTTTGGTTGCTGTCTTCTTTATTACTTCGAAATTTACGAAATACTCAGTTCCGGGATTTGCTTTTATATTTGATACCGGTACAGATATTTCGGCTGACTCTTGTGGTTTCAGATTAATATTTAGTGTTCCTTCTGAAACTATAGATCCGTTTGCAGTGATATTGTATCTAAATATATAATCGTCGGTGTTGGAGAAGTATTGTCTGTTTATAACTTCAAATATTCCTTTCTCAACATCTATTGCCTTTACTGCAAAGTCTTGGTGTACATATTTTACTTCGGCCAAAGAAGGGTGGGGTGTTCTGTCAGGATTTACCAGTCCGTTGATTAAGAAGTTTCCATCGCTTGGTGAGTCAACTCCATAATCTCCTCCGTATGCATAATATAACCTTCCATTTTCATCAGTTTCCTCCATACCTTGGTCAACCCAGTCCCAGATATATGCTCCCTGAAGGTTTGGGTATTTGTATATTGCTTCCCACTGGATGTCAAGGTTTCCGTTGGAGTTGCCCATTGCGTGAGAATACTCGGATGGTATAACAGGGCGATCGCTACCACTTACACCAACTTCTTCCAGCCATTTGGCATCCGGATATTGGGGTACATAGATATCTGTATTCATGTCCCAAAGAGCGCGTTCATACGTTACAGGTCTGTTCATCAGGTCTCTCTCCTGATCTTTTATATATCTGTATGTGTGATAGAAGTTAATACCGTTGCCTGCCTCATTTCCTAATGAGAAAATTGCTATTGAGGGGTGGTTTTTGTTGCGCAGATACATGTTCATGGTTCTGTCCATATGGGCTTGCTCCCACTCAGGATGTTTCGATAATGATTCGTGCCCATAATACATTCCGTGAGATTCTATGTTTGCCTCGTCATATACATACAAGCCATATTCGCTACATAGTTCGTAGAATCTTCTTGATTGAGGATAATGTGCTAATCTAACCGTATTGATGTTGTGGAGCTTCATTAGTTCGAAGTCTCTTTTCATCAACTCTTCTGTCATGTAGTGTCCCGTTTTGGGATTAGTTTCATGAATGTTCACTCCCTTTAGCTTGATAGGCTGACCATTGATTAAGAATAGTCTGTCGACTCTGTCGCCTGTCTTCACTGGTTTTATTTCAAATCTTCTAAATCCAACAAGGTAGGGTACAACCTCGCCAACTTCTTGCCCGTCATGCTTTACTGTTATAAGAAGCTTGTATAGGTTTGGATGTTCGGAAGTCCAGGTTGATACGTTGGGGATTTCTCCACTAAATGTCACACTGTTTTCTCCGTTCCTTTGAACATCAATATCTTTTGTTTCTGATAATAATATGTTGCCTTTTAGGTCAACCAGTTCGTATGAAACTTCTCCATATCCAACTTTGCCTGTGAAGTTGTTGATAGTTGTTTCCAGCTTGAAAATTCCATTTTTATAACTGTCATCAAGGGTTGATTTTACTCTGAAGTCACGAAGAGAAAATTTGGGTTGTGACCATAGATATACATCTCTTTCAATTCCGCTGATACGCCAGAAATCTTGTGCCTCAAGATACGAACCTGTGCTCCATCTGTAAATTTTTATTGTGATGTTATTGATTCCCGGTTTTACGTATTTATTAAGTTTGAACTCGGCAGCTGTTTTTGAGTCTTCGCTGTATCCAACTTCTTTTCCGTTCACATAAAGATACACACCCGATTTTGCTCCGTCAATATTTAAGTATATATCTCTATTGGTCCAATCTTCTGGAATTTCTATTTCTTTTCTGTAAACACCTACCGGGTTGTCTTCTGGCAGATAGGGTGGTGCCATCTTTGGGAAACGTGTCTTAGGATCTCTTTCCACAAATTCATATGGGTGGTTTACATAGAGTGCTGTTCCAAAACCTTGAATCTCCCAGTTTCCGGGGACATTTATTTTATGCCATCCTTCAAGAGAAGCTTCTGGGTCTGTGATGTTTTGTGGTAGTTGTTTGTAGCTGTCCACAAAATAAAAATCCCAAACTCCATTTAACGACATATGGTATTTGCTGTCTTCAAATTTTGAGTTGAGTGCCTCTGTTTTGTTTTCAAAGGTCATAAACTGTGTTCGTGGTTGTTCTTTGTTTACCTGAACAACGTTTACATCCTGCCAATAGGGTGTCGTTCGCAAAATAGAAATCATTCTGCTTTCTTGGCCACTGACTTGGCTATACAGTGTGCTTGTAGCCAGAAAGCAGAGTAATGATGTTAGCATTAATAATTTAAGTTTCATCTCTCTTTCTTTTTTATATGTTATTTAATTATTTCATTAAGTAGTGTTGTTGCTAGTCTGCTGGCTCCTATTCTGAATGTGTTTTTATTTATCCATTCTTCTCCAAGCATCTCTTTTACTATTGTATAATAATTAACGGCATCTTCTACTGTTGCAATACCGCCTGATAGTTTTATTCCAACCTTGGTGCCTGTTAGTTTGTGATAAGATTTTATTGCGTCACACATTATATATGCGGCTGTTGTAGATGCTCCGGGGAATTCTTTTCCGGTAGATGTTTTTAGAAAGTCTGCGCCTGAGTATAGTGAAATTATTGAGGCTTCGTAAATCTCTTCCACTGTCTTTATAGCTCCTGTTTCTAGGATTACTTTTATTTTAGCTCCGTGGCAGGCATCTTTTATTTCAGATATTTCTTCTGACATCTCTTGATATTCTTTGTCTTTGAACATGCCAAGATTGATTACGATATCTATTTCATTTGCTCCATCTGCAACGGCTAGTGTTGCTTCTGCAATTTTAATTTCAGTGAATGTTTGTGATGATGGGAAGTTGCCGGCTACGCATGCTATGTTGGCTTCAACAGTCAGTGCGTCTTTTACTGTTTTTGCAAAATTAGGATAAACGCATATTGCTGCTACGTTATCAAGTTCTGGGTGTTCGTCTTCAAACTTATTTACACTGTCCACAAATTTCCATACACTTTCTCTGCTGTCGGTGCTGTTTAGTGTTGTAAGGTCTATGCAGCTGTAAATCTTTTTTAAAACTTCTTTAGTGTTGTTTTGTGCTGCTTTCTCTGTTAGTATTTTGCTAACCTTTTCTTCTACTTGCTCGTTTGTAAGCTTGAACGGATGCTTGTTCAGAGCTTCATTGTATTTGTTGCTTTGCATAATGAGAAATTATTTAGTGTGAATTTATTATTTTAGTTTATTATTGTCGTGGTGTCGTGTTTTGTCTCTGGTGGTCTTCTTCTCGATGTTTTTGTGAAATGCTTCTTCAAGATTTACTCCGGTCTGATTTGCCAATGCCATCAGTACCCAAAGAATGTCTGCCATTTCATCTGCCAAATTATATTCTGAATCACTTTTTTTGAATGATTGATCGCCATATGTTCTTGCCATTATACGGGCTAGTTCTCCAACTTCCTCTGTTAATATTGCAAGATTGGTGAGTTCGCTAAAATAACGCACACCATATTCTTTTATCCAGTTATCGACCTTTCTTTGTGCTTCTGCGATTGATAATTCCATGATTTGTCTATTCTTTGTTTTTTGAATCTATCCAAATTGTAACGGGTCCATTGTTGACAAGGCTTACTTGCATGTCTGCCCCAAATTCTCCTGTTACTATATTCTTATCTAAACTATTTCTGAGACAATTGGCAAACTCTTCATAAACAGGAATTGCTATTTCTGGTTTGGCTGCTTTTATATAGGAGGGTCTGTTTCCTTTTTTTGTGCTTGCATGCAATGTGAATTGAGAAATTAGCATTAGCTCTCCTTCAATATCAATAATGGATTTATTCATTACTCCATTTTCATCATCAAAGATTCGGAGGTTGGAAATCTTCTTGCATAAAAAATCGATGTCGTCTTTGTTGTCCTTTTCTTCTATTCCAACGAACACTAAAAGTCCTTCTCCAATTTTTCTCTCTTCTTCACCATTAATTAATACGGTTGTTTTTTTTACTCTTTGAATAAGTGCACGCATATTTTTTAATTATAATTCTCTTAAAAGTATTAGTGTGAAATGTCGACTTATTAGTATTAACAAAATTACTTATTAATAATTTGATTACCTAATGTCCAAACTTTCTTTATTCTTAATTTTAGACGGTGGGGTAGGGGAGGGGTTACTTCTTTTCGAACCAATTAATTAATGCTTCGGTTTTACTTTTGCCAATCACCTGTTCTATTTCTTCTCTTGGCGATTCCTTGAGTCTTTTTATACTTTTAAAATGAGTTATTAGCTTTTTCTTTGTTGCCGGTCCTATTCCCGGAATGTCATCAAGTTCGGACTTAACTTGTGCCTTACTTCTTTTTTGTCTGTGAAATTTTAATCCAAACCTATGGGCTTCGTCTCTAAGCTGCTGAATTAGTTTTAGTGTCTCAGAATTTTTGTCAATATACAAGGGAACAGGGTCTTCAGGGAAATATATCTCTTCAAGACGCTCTGCTATTCCTATTACTGCAATTTTGCCATAAAGCCCAATTTTTTGAAGAGAATTTACAGCAGTGCTTAATTGACCCTTACCACCGTCTATTACAATGAGTTGCGGTATTTTTGACCCTTCTTTAAGTGCTCGAGAGTAGCGTCTTTCTAAAACTTCTGCCATAGATGCGTAATCATTGGGTCCTTGGACGCTTTTAATGTTAAAATGTCTATAATCCTTTTTTGATGGTTTGGCTCTTTTGAAAACAACACATGCAGCCACCGGATTTGTTCCCTGAATATTTGAGTTGTCAAAACATTCTATGTGGAGTGGGAATTCTTTTAAGTGTAAATCTTTTTGCACTCTTTTTAAGATTCTTGATACTCTTTGTTCGGGATTAAGCATGTCTGCTTTTTTAATTCTGTCAAACTTAAATTGCTTTACATTTTTTTGTGAGAGTTCTAGTAGTTTCTTTTTATCACCTCTTTGGGGTATAGTGATTTCAACATTTGACATTATCAGTTCTGGTTCAAATGGTACAATTATTTCTCGTGATTCGCTATTGAATCTTTGTCTCATTTCCACTATTGCCATTCCCAGAAGTTCCTCCGGGGTTTCGTCGAGCCTCTTTTTATATTCAAAGGTGTAGGCTTGTGTTATTCCCCCCTTAACTACGTGCAGATAGTTTACAAAGGCAGAGTTCTCTTCTTGTTCAAATGAGAAAACATCTAAGTTGTAATTTATATTGCTTACTACCTGTGACTTCTCTTTAAAGCTTCTTATTAAAATAAGCTTTTCCTTTAAATCGTTTGCATCCTCAAATCTTAAATTGTCTGATAGGAATTGCATTCTGTCAAAGATTTTTTTTTCTATAAGGGAAATGTTTCCTCTAAGTATTTCAATAATTTCTTCAATATTCTTGTTGTATTCTTCAATTAAAACCTTGCCAACACAAGGGGCATCGCACATCTTTATATGGAATTGCAAACAGGTATTGAATTTACCTGCTGCTATGTTTTCGGGGGTAAGGTTGAGTCTGCACGTTCTTATTTTGTATACCTTTCTGAATAGATTTATCAGTGCATCCACGGCTTGTACCGAGGTGTAGGGACCAAAGTATTTTGATCCGTCTTTTACAATCTTTCGTGTTTTATATACTCTGGGGAAGTACTCATTTTTAACTACAATATATGGATAAGACTTGTCATCTTTTAAAAGAACATTGTACCTGGGCTGTAGTTCTTTTATCAGATTATTCTCAAGTAAAAAAGTATCTTCCTCGCTATTTACAACTACATATTTTAAGCTGTGAATATTCTTTACGAGTACTCTGGTTTTGATGCTGTCGTGATTTTTATTGAAATAAGAAGAGACGCGTCGCTTCAAGTCTTTTGCCTTGCCAACATAAATAACTTGCCCTTTTTTGTCCATAAACATGTAGCATCCGGGGCTACTTGGTACAACGGCAAGTGAATTTTTTATTTCTTCTGTCATTCTTTTTCTCTCCTTTATGATGTGCGTTAAACAAAAGAACTCAATCTCCAAAATAATATTTATTTCGAAAATCGAGTTCTGTATTATTGAATTATATGTTTCTTAGCTTTCGAATTTCAGTAATGAATCTACAATCATTTCATCATTGAAAGCCTCTTTTCCGTTTAAGTTTTCGAGCTCGATTAGGAAGTCAATATAGATTTTCTTTACACCCATTTTTTTGACTAACTGATAAGCTGCAAGCATTGTTCCTCCTGTTGCCAATAGATCGTCGTGTATTACCACAACGTCGTCTTCATTGAGAGCATCTTCGTGTATCTGAATTGCGTCCTCTCCATATTCCTTGGTGTATTTCTCTTCGATAACCTTATAAGGAAGTTTTCCCGGTTTGCGAATTGGTACAAATCCTGCGCCTAATCTTATTGCTAGGGTAGGGCCCAAGAAGAAACCTCTGGACTCTATGCCTACAACCTTTGTAATTCCTTTGTCTTTATACTTCTCGTATAAGATGTCAGACATTTCTTTTAGATGCTCGGGAGATTGAAACAATGTAGTTATGTCCTTAAATTGTACTCCCTCGATTGGAAAGTCAGGAATGTTTCTAACTGCTTTTTTTAAACTTTCGATACTCATTTTTTTCTATAATAGTTTATATTTTGATATGTTCCACGTGAAACATTTGCTATTTTATCTGCCTAGCAAAACAAGTAGGACGGAGATATCGTTGGGAGATACTCCGGGTATTCTGCTTGCTTGTGCTATCGTTTCCGGATTAATGGATGTTAGTTTTTGTCTGGCTTCTGTAGATAATGACTGGATGCCATCGTAATTAAATCTATCTTTAATCTTTATTTCTTCGAGTCTGGTTATCTTATCAGCCATGATTCTCTCTCGTTTTATATAGCCTTCATATTTTATTTTTATATCTGCTGACTCAATAATTTCCTCTTTGCGCTCAGTGATTGTATTTAATTTTTCTCTGAGAGAGGATACTGCTGTAGCCATTAATGATAGGTCTATATGTGGACGAGTAAGGAGCTGAGATAACTTGACTCCATGTTTAAGTGGAGATGAATTTATTGACTCCAAAAAGGGATTAATTCTGTCTGGTTTGATTGAGAAATTATTGCAGTAATCAATTATTTCTTTCACCTTTTCTTGTTTGTCGTGCAATAACTGAACACGACTTTGTTTTGCCAAACCTATGTTGTAACTCTTTTCTGTTAGACGTTCGTCGGCATTATCCTGACGAAGCAGAATTCTGTATTCAGCTCTTGAGGTAAACATTCTGTATGGTTCGTCAACACCCTTTGTTATCAGGTCATCTATTAAAACACCTATATATGCTTCGTCACGATTGAGTGTGAAGTCACTTCCTCCATGACATCTTATATGGGCATTTATTCCTGCAATCAATCCTTGACCAGCAGCCTCTTCATATCCGGTTGTGCCATTAATTTGGCCTGCAAAATATAGGTTCTCTATCAGCTTTGTTTCAAGGGTTGGCTTCAGTTGAGTAGGATCAAAATAGTCATATTCTATTGCGTATCCCGGTCTGAATATATGAACGTTTCTAAAAGCAGGAACAAGCTTTAGAGCTTTTATCTGGGTCTCTAAGGGTAGGGAAGAGGAGAAGCCATTAAGATAGCATTCGTGAGTGTTTTCTCCTTCCGGTTCAAGAAATAACAGGTGACTTGTTTTGTCAGAGAATGTAACAATCTTAGTCTCTATACTGGGGCAATATCTTGGTCCGATACTTTGAATCTGTCCATTGTATAGGGGTGAAAACTCAATACTTTCACGCAATACTTCATGGACCTCCTCAGAGGTATTTGTCATCCAACAACTCCTTTGTGTTAATGTTCTGTTGACTTCGGGCAGATATGAAAATGTGTGGAAAGTGTCATCTCCTTTTTGTTCTTCCATAAGAGAGTAGTCCACACTTCTGGCATCTATTCTTACGGGTGTTCCTGTCTTCATTCGGTCAGTTACAAATCCGGCAGCAGCTAGTTGTTCTGTCATGCCAAATGAGGATGGTTCAGAAATTCTACCCCCACCAATCTGCACTTCGCCTACGTGAATCAATCCATTTAGAAATGTTCCATTTGTTAGGATTACACTTTTGGAATGAAATGAAACACCCATTTTTGTTTTTACCCCTGTCACAACCTTGTTGTCAATAATTAGTTCTGTGACCATATCTTGCCACATATAAAGGTTGTCTGTATTTTCAATAATGTCGCGCCATGTTTCTATAAACTTAGCTCGGTCGTTCTGAGTTCGGGGGCTCCACATAGCAGGACCTTTGGAGCGATTAAGCATCCTGAATTGTATGGCTGTTTTATCGCTTACAATTCCTGTCTGACCACCCAGTGCATCTATCTCGCGTACTATTTGTCCTTTGGCAATACCACCAACAGCAGGATTGCAGCTCATCTGTGCAATTTTGTTCATGTCCATTGTAATCAACAATGTTTTAGAACCCATGTTGGCTGCAGCTGTTGCCGCTTCGCATCCTGCATGGCCGGCACCAACTACAATTATATCGTAATTAAATTCCATATTTGTTTTTTTGAGAATACAAATATACTAAAAAAGAAAAATTTATCTCTTTGCTTTATGTTAATTACAAATAATCAGGTGTTTAATAGAAAGTATAGGGTATAGATTTAGATTATATTCGTGAAATAAATAGATATTATTTCAGTATTTTCAGAGCTTCTTCTTCGGCTTCACGCATCTCTTTTTCTTCTTCTTCTGTTATATCATTCACTCCACATAGATGTAACACTCCATGAATAATGACCCTATGCAGTTCGTCAATAAAATCGGTTCCAAATTGTTTGGAGTTTGAAAGAACAGTATCTAAACTGATATAAATATCTCCGGATATTTTGTTTCTGGTGGAGTAGTCGAATGTAATAATGTCAGTGTAGAAATCGTGTTGTAAGTATTGTATGTTTACTTCAAGAATCTTTTCATCATTGCAAAATAAATAGGATATATCTCCAACTTGTTTGTTGTAACTTGATACTACCTTTTTGATCCAGCCCTTTAATTGATCTATATTGATTGCTGGAAACTCTACGTTGTCTGAGTTAAATGATATTGTCATATTGATGCTTGTAATTAGTAATAATCCGGGGTAGTATTATCCAAAGAATAGGTATGCTATGAATATCGCAGCTATGACACCTGCTAAATCTGCTATAAGAGCATACGGAACTGTGTATCTTGAATTCTTTATGTTGACAGCACCGTAATACACTGCAACGATATAAAAAGTGGTGTCTGTTGCGCCTTGTAAAACAGCCGAGAGTCTGCCTGCAAATGAGTCTGCTCCAAATGTTTTCATTGCGTCAATCATCATGCCTCTTGCTCCACTTCCACTTAGTGGTTTCATCAGTGCAGTAGGCATTCCGTCAACCCAGCGTGTGTCGGCACCGGTGATGCCGGCAATGCTTCTTAACCCATCCATCAGGAAGTCCATTGCACCCGATGCTCTGAAAACACCAATGCCAACAAGTATTGCTATTAGGTAGGGGATAATGGTTATTGCGGTTGTGAATCCTTCCTTAGCTCCGTCAATAAATGCTTCGAATATATTAATCTTCTTTCTTAGTGCTTTAATAATGAATAGGACAATAATTGAAAACAAGATTATATTGGCAGTCAAGCCGGAGATAATATTTATTTTCTCCTGTGGCATGCTGTGAAATATGGCAATAGTGCCTGCAATTATTCCTGTCATTGCAATTATGAAACCCATAATTGCCTTATTAAATATGTTTATTGATTGCTTAAAACAAACAGCAAGCATTCCCACCAGGGTAGCGGCAAAAGTTGCAATCATGATTGGGATAAAAACATCTGCCGGATTTACTGCACCCATTTGTGCTCGGTAGACCATTACTGTTACAGGAATAAGTGTCAACCCTGACGCATTAAGAACCAAAAACATTATCATTGGGTTTGATGCTTGCTCTTGGTTTGGGTTTATACTTTGCAATTCCTTCATCGCTTTAAGTCCAAACGGGGTTGCTGCATTATCAAGTCCAAGCATATTGGCGGATATGTTCATTAATATTGATGCTGATGCCGGGTGACCTTTTGGTATGTCGGGAAAAAGCTTTGTGAATAGTGGTGCGGCCATTCGTGAGAATGTATCAACCATTCCTCCTCTCTCTCCAATTTTCATAACTCCAAGCCACAGTGATAGCACTCCCGTTAGTCCTAATGAAATTTCGAATCCGGTTTTTGCCGAGTCGTAGGTAGAGTTCATTATCTCTGTAAACACACCTACATCTCCCAAGAATATCAACTTGATTAGTGCTACGATAAATGCTATAATAAAGAAAGCTATCCAAACATAATTTAATACCATACCTGTCAGTAAATCACTTTTAATCTGCCAAAGATACTAATTATCATTAAATTTATTTACCTTTACTACCTATAAACCAGAATCTATGCATTGGAAAGATTTCTTATATTATCAACGCGGAGAGAAGTTGGCACTGATCATATTGCTGACACTAATTTTTATTGGTATTGTTGTAAATGCTTCTTTAATTGCACGCGAACCAAATATCGTTGTTATAAATAGAAATGATTCATTGATTGCAGACTTTGAGCTTAGATATAATGCCATTGAAGTAGATACTAACAGACTGCTCCCCTCAAGCAATAGTCAAAGAACATATAAAACTGTTCATAAGCCAAATGATAGTCGGTATCAGAGATATAACTCTGATAAACTAAAGTCGGGAGAGACCATCCTGCTCAATAGTGCTGATACAACTGAGTGGAAAAAAGTTCCGGGTATTGGTTCTTCATTTGCATCAAGGATTGTAAAGTATCGCAATCTTCTTGGTGGCTATATTTCTGCTGAACAGCTCAGAGAGGTATATGGAATGGATGAAGAGAGATACGAAACTATGTTGCCATATATTGAAGTTGATGGATATGTGAAAAAGATCAATATTAATAAGTTGGAGTTCAAAGAGTTGCTTAAGCATCCATACATAAATTATGATCAAGTGCAGGCTATATTCAGTTTGCGCAGAAAAAAGGGTGATATTAAGTCGATTAATGAGCTTGCTATGCTAAATGAGTTTACTCGTGATGATATTATCCGGATAGAGCCGTATCTGGAATTTTAGTACCTTACCTTTTAATAAAATTCAATATGAAAAAAAATTTTTTTCGTTTTAGTCGTTTTCTTTCCCTGATGATTATCCTTTTTGTTATATCCTCTTGTCAACAAAAAGAAAAGGGAATTGATGCCGAGTTCTCACGATATATATCGGCTTTTACGTATGGCAATATTCCTTCTGATGCTTTTGTGCAGATTGAATTAACGCAGGACTTTCCATCTGTGGAATTAAATAGTGCAATTAAAGAAAAGCTGTTTTCTTTTTCTCCCTCAGTAAAGGGGAGTGCATTTTGGTTGAATAATCACACTGTCAGATTTGTTCCCGAACCGGGTGAATTAAAACCGGGAACAAAGTATGGTGTCAGATTTGGATTAGGTAAATTGCTGAAGGTTGATAAAAAGTTTAATTCTTTTGATTTTAATATTCATGTAAACAGGCAAAGCTTTTCTGTTGATATAGGTACATATTCTCCGCAAAGCATTAACGATTTAGAGTGGAATGGTGTTGCGGGCTCTGTTAGCTTTTCTAATCCGGTATCTATCGAAGATGTGAAGCGAATGATTAGTGTGAAAGGTTCTAATCAGGCTGTTGTGAATGTTGTTGCTGTTAGTTCTGTTCAATATAAGGTGTCGGTTGATAGCCTCTTTAGAAGTGACGCTGACAACACTTATAAGATTAGCTTTGACGGAAAGGAAATAGGGTCTAAGTCAAAATATGAACATGAGGTGTTTATCCCCGCTTTATCAAAAGATTTTTATGTAGTTAATGAAGTAAGTATTTACGATAAAGCAGAGCAGTATATTTGTGTAAGCTTTAGTGATCCTGTCTCCACATCTCAAGATATTACCGGTCTGTTTTCTTTGTCTAATATCAAGAACTATACTTATAGAATTGATAAGAACATTCTGAAAATATATCCTGAGTCCTTTCCCTCAGGGTCTTTCAATTTAAACATAAACAAAGGGCTCAAAAATATTTCAGGTCTTTATTTAGGTCAGAACTATAATTTCCAGTTGCAAGCTCAGTCTTCAAAACCACAAATTAAGATAGATGACGGGGGCAATATTCTGCCAAATTCTGAGCAATTGTTTTTACCTTTTAGTGCAGTCAATCTGTGGGCTGTTGATGTAAAGATTATTAAGGTTTATCAAAACAATATTCTATATTATCTACAATCAAAGTCATTTAATAATGAATATAATAGTGGGGAGGTCAGACGTTTTGGTAGATTGATTAAGAAACTACAGCTTAGACTAGATACAGATAAAAGCCTTGATTTGACCAACTGGAATAATTTTTCCATTGATCTGGCTGAGATGTTCAGTGAGGATCCCGGCTCTTTGTATGTTGTTCAGTTGTCAATGAAACCTGAGTATTCTCTTTACAGTTGTGATGGAAGGTCAGCAGTGATTCCTGAAAATATTTCGATGCGTCGCTTCTCAGACACTAAGATATCTGAAGAAGATGAAGCGTTGTGGGATACAACCAGTCCATACTACTACGAATCGTTTGACTGGAGTCAGTATAGGTGGGAGGATAGAGATAATCCGTGTACGCCTTCATATTATATTGGTTCAGAAAAGATCTCTGAGACTCTGTTGTTGTCTTCCAATGTTGGTATTATTGCCAAGTCCTCGCTAAATAACAGTATGATGGTGGTTGTAACTGATATTATGTCAGCAAAGCCCATATCAGAGTCGGCTGTTACAATTTATAATTATCAAATGCAGGCTATAGGCTCCGGCAAAACGGACTCAAATGGTTTTGCGAATATTGAATATAAGGGCGGTGCACCTTATGTTGTAGTCGCTCAGCATGCCAAAGAGTTTGGTTATCTTGAGGTAGCAGTTGAGTCTTCTCTCTCTTTAAGCAGTTTTGATGTTTCAGGAAAAGAGATACAAAAAGGCCTTAAGGGATATACTTATACAGAAAGAGGTGTGTGGAGGCCGGGCGACTCGATATACGTATCCTTTATTTTAGAAGATAAGGAAAAGAAGCTGCCAAAGGATCATCCTGTGACGCTTGAAGTGTACACTCCCAAAGGACAGTTTTATCAAAAGCAGGTTAAAACAGAAGGATTGAATGGGTTTTATACATTTATAATTGATACCGATCCTAATGCTGAAACCGGTGTGTGGCAAGCTCGGATAAAGGTTGGGGGAGCCACTTTTTATAAACAACTTCGTATTGAAACTATTAAGCCAAACAGGCTTAAAGTGCGTTTTGATACTGATACTATTATAGATGCAAGCAGAGGCATAATTTCAGGTACGCTGTCTTCGCAGTGGTTGCATGGTTCGCCGGCTTCAAATCTAAAAGCTGAAATAGAGCTTAGTCTTTATAAGTCTGATAATCCATTTAAAGGATATGTGGGATATTCTTTCAATAATCCATTGCTGTCTTTTGAAAGGAGTAAGTCCGAAATATTTAAAGGAACTCTCAATTCATTGGGAACTGTTGGCGTAAATGCCAAAATTCCGGTAGCGGAAAATGCACCCGGTATGTTGCGAGGAAATATATTATCTCGCGTTTATGAACCGGGAGGTGATATGAGCTTTTATTCTCAGACTTTATATTACTCTCCTTATAACCGATATGTAGGAATCAAATCACCAAGCACTTCTTCAGGTGATGTTTTAGAGACTGATAGTCCAATATCTTTTGATATCACAATGCTCAATTTGAGAGGTCAACCTCTATCGGGAGATACATCATTCAAAATATATAAGCTTGGCTGGAGCTGGTGGTGGGATAGCTCCAACAGCGACTTGGCGACATACGTCAACAGCAGTTCTGCAAATGTAGTTTCATATGGCGACACTTATGTAACTAATGGCAAGGGGAAAGTTAACTTTCAGGTTGATTATCCTGACTGGGGCAGATATCTTATTTTGGTAAAAGACAAGAGTGGGGGACACACTTCGGGAGTTGTATTCTATGTTGATTGGCCTTCCTGGAGAGGACGCTCAATGAAAACGGATCCAAATAACCCAACAATGTTGTCATTCACTTCTGACAAATCATCATATCAGGTTGGTGAAAAGGCTGTTATTTCTATTCCCGGCAGTGCAAACGGCAATGTATTGATTACGCTGGAGAACAGTAACGGAATAATCAAAAAAGAATGGGTAAAATCCTCTAATAGCGATGATATTAAATATACTATCGACATCACTAAAGAGATGACTCCAAATTTTTATGTGTTTGTCACAATGCTTCAACCCCACAATCAGACTGATAACGATTTGCCAATACGAATGTATGGTGTGAAAAATGTTAGTGTCGAAAATAAGGAGAGCAAGCTTACACCAATTATTAAGATGCCTGATGTGTTATCACCAGAAAAGGAGTTTACCATATCAGTTAGTGAAAAAGATAAGAAACCTATGACCTATACCATAGCTATTGTAGATGATGGGTTGTTGGATTTAACTTCTTTCAAAACGCCCAATGCCTGGGATGAATTCTATTCACGCGAGGCTCTTGGTGTAAGATCATGGGATTTGTTTAATAGGGTTATTGGTGCCAATAGTGGCAGATTTGCTTCTATTTTAAGCATTGGTGGTGATGAAGCTTTGAAGGCATCAGGCGACAAGGTTAACAGGTTTAAGTCTGTTGTTAAGTTTATGGGGCCTTTTACTATTAAGTCCGGAGAGGTTAAGAACCATAATGTTACGCTTCCGCAGTATGTTGGCTCTGTTAGAACGATGCTTATTGCCGGAGGAGATGGTGCATACGGAAGCAGTGAAAAAACTACAGAGGTAAAAAGCAGTTTGATGACACTGTCTACCTTGCCTAGAGTACTTGGACCCGGAGAAGAGGTGTGGCTTCCTGTTAATGTGTTTGCATTGGAAAGGGATGTCAGCAATGTTCAGATCAGTGTTAAAACCAACGGTATATTAAAGCCCGTTGGGGAGACCACTAAGAGGGTTACTTTTACAAAACCCGGTGATCAGGTTGTTTATTTTAAATTTAAGTCTGAAAATAAGATAGGCTCAGAACAGATTCAAATCATCTCATCGGCCAATGGTGTATCTTTCTCAGAGAATATTGATATTGAAATCAGAAATCCAATACCTCCGGTAGTTGTTACAGATTCTAAGATTATAGATTCATCATCTTTGGGCACCTTAAGACTTGCTGCTGATGGCGTAGGTGCTGAGAACTGGGCTACTTTGGAGTTGTCAAGACTTCCCAGTGTGAGCTATAGTAAGAATATTAACTTTCTTACATCATATCCTCATAGCTGCACAGAGCAGATAGTTTCTCAAGGGTTTCCGCTGTTGTATGCCGAAGTGTTTGAATCGTTAGATGATGACAGTAAAAAGGATATCAACAATAAGATAAGTGAAATTATACGGGTTATATCCGGTCGACAGCTTTCTGATGGTGGTTTTTCATATTGGAGTGGTGATAACTATGCTACAGATTGGGCAACCACTTATGCAGGGCATTTCCTTATAGAAGCTAAGAATAAAGGATATAATGTTCCTGAGAGTATCCTGTCCAGATGGGTACAGTTTCAGAAGAAAAAAGCACAAAGCTGGACTTTAACCAATCCAAATCAAGGTTATTATTCAATATCGATGCTTGATTTGCAACAATCCTATAGATTATACACTCTGGCACTTAGTGGTAATACTGAGCTGGGGGCTATGAACAGGCTTAAAGAAATTGATGGGCTGTCTATCCAGTCGCGTTGGAGACTGGCGGCTGCTTATGCCATTGCCGGCAAGGCTGATGTGGCAAATGCTTTGGTATTTAATGTTGATGATGTGGTTGAGGATTATAGTTTTAATAATGATTCTTATGGCTCGGCTGCAAGAGACAAGGCAATGATTATGGAGACTTACTTGCTTCTGAACAATATTGAAAGAGCTCTTTCAATGGCTCCGGCAATTGCCGAGTCATTATCCGACAATTATGTTACAACTCAAACAGCTGCTTATGGTCTTATTGTTATGGCTAAGTTATATCAAAAGATGGGAGAGGGCGTAATTGATATTGACTGGAAGCTGAATGGCAAAGATATGAAGTCAGTAAATACACCAAAGGCACAGTATCAAATAGGAATAGAGCCTTCTCAGTCGCTGGTTGTTGATATAAACAATAAAGGGAAGGGTAAGATTTATGCACGAGTGTCAATGCTGACACAGCCTTTGGTGGATAAAGGCAATGAAGCTAAAAGCGGTTTGTTTGATATAGGTGTAAGATATATCTCTTCAGATAGTAGAGTGTTGAATGTAGAGTCACTATCGCAAGGTCAGGAGTTTGTTGCAGAGGTTGCAGTGAGAAATGGAGCTGAGCAGTCGTTCACCGATTTGGCCTTAACGCATATATTCCCCTCGGGATGGGAGATTCTTAATGAGCGTGTGCTTGAAGGAACACAATCTGTATCCCGGGCAAACTTTAATTATCAGGATATTCGTGATGATCGTGTTTTGACTTATTTTAATTTGGCTGCCGGAGAGTCTAAAACATTTAGAGTTAGACTGCAAGCCTCTTACAAAGGCAAGTTCTATTTGCCCGCAGTTTCTTGTCAGGCAATGTATGCACCCAATGAGCAGGCTCGAAATGTTGGAATGTGGGTTGAGGTGGTTGATTAATAATGAAATGTTTAAATAAAATATTAGGTTGGCTTGCACGATTAAAAACATCGGTCAAAGCATATATGCTTATTTTATTAGCACTAATCGTTTGGTATTTGCTGGCACTCCCATCGCCTCTGTTCGATACTCCGTACAGCACTGTGGTTGCCGACAGGAATGGTGAGTTGTTGGGTGCCCGCATTGCCGGCGACGGACAATGGCGGTTTCCGCCAACTGATGCTGTGCATGAGAAATACAGAGTTTGCCTGATTGAGTTTGAAGACAGGTGGTTTGATTATCATCCCGGTGTCAATCCATTTTCTATTGGGCGGGCATTAGTTCAAAATATAAAAAACAGATCAATAGTTAGTGGTGGCAGCACTATCACTATGCAAACAATCAGGCTTGCAAGGCACAGCAAGAGAACCTATTTTGAAAAGATTGTTGAGGTTATTCTGTCCACCAGGTTAGAATTGACTCACTCTAAGCAGGATATAATTGCACTTTATGCTTCTCACGCACCAATGGGTGGCAATGTGGTTGGTATTGATGCTGCATCTTGGCGATATTTTGGACATGATGCCAAATCATTGTCCTGGGCAGAGGCTGCTACATTAGCTGTATTGCCCAATTCACCATCCGTTATGCATTTTGGCAGAAACCGAGACAAGCTAATTGCAAAGCGAAATAGCCTTTTGCTGCGGTTACACAAAAAGCAAACAATTGATAAGCTAAGCTATGAGCTTGCTATTTCAGAGCCATTACCCGAATATCCAAATCCTTTGCCGCAGATTGCTCCTCATTTGGTAACGCAACTTTATCTTCACAAGCCCGGATATTATATAAACTCTACTATTGATAAACATCTGCAAATGCAGTCAGAGGGTGTTTTGGATAGGTGGAACTATGAGTTTTCGCAGAATGGAATCAATAATATTGCGGCAATAATAGTTGATGTTAAGACTAACGAGATTATTTCATACAACGGTAATGTCAACTTTGCTTCTAATCTTCACGGAGGTCAGGTTGATGTTGTACAGTCCAGACGAAGCTCGGGGAGTATTCTTAAGCCTTTTCTGTATTGTGCAATGCTTCAGGAAGGTTCATTGTTGCCTGGAGAACTTGTTCCTGATGTTCCTATCAATATCAATGGCTTTTCACCAAAAAACTTTAGTCTAAACTATGATGGTGCAGTGCATGCCGATGAGGCACTGGCTCGTTCATTAAATATCCCTTTTGTGATGATGCTCCGAAAATATGGAATTGAGAAATTCCACGGTTATTTAAAAGATATTGGTCTGAGCACAATAAATCGTTCGCCAAAAGACTATGGTTTGTCGATGATTTTGGGAGGAGCAGAGGCAACACTTATAGACGTTTCCCGTGCATATGCAGATTTGGCTCATGCTGTATCTGTGGGGCATGATAAGAGCTTGGTGGGATGCGAGTTCAGAATAATTAAAGATGATGTTGCTAATAAGCCAAAGTATAATTACGAGCTTGATGCCGCTGCTGCCTGGCTTACTCTTCAAGCACTTGCCAATGTTAACCGTCCCGAGGAGATAGATATGCACAGTGTTCCATCTATTAGAAGAGTTGCATGGAAAACAGGTACAAGTTACGGATTCAGAGACGCTTGGGCTATAGGCGTAACTCCCGATTATCTTGTGGCTGTTTGGACCGGTAATGCAAGCGGAGAGGGCAGACCCGGTCTTACCGGTGCTCGAACTTCAGCTAATGTTATGTTTGACTTGTTTAATCTTTTGCCCGTAACTAGCTGGTTTGACACACCCTTTGAGTGTTTGACTGAAGTGAAAATTTGTCGCGAAAGTGGTTGTACAGCCGGTATTAACTGCCCCGAAACTGTTGTTGATACTCTATTGGTTCCTTTTAAGGCACGACAGGGCAGCACTTGCGAATATCATAGAATTGTGCATCTGTCTGCTGATGGGCAATATCGTGTTTATGAAAACTGTTCGCAAGAGCGCGGAATTGTCACAGAGTCCAGGTTTGTTCTTCCACCCTCGTGGGAATGGTTTTATAAACAACATCATGCAGATTATCGTCAGCTGCCTCCCTTTTCTCCCGAATGTGTAAGCGGTGATGAAGAGATTATGCAATTCATATACCCTTATCCTAATTCCGTTATTAAGTTGACCAAGCAATTAGATGGCTCAATGGGAAAAACAGTATTCGAGCTTGCACATCAGAATTCTTCAGCAAAGATATTTTGGCATCTTGATGATGAATACCTGGGAGAAACTACGGATATTCATCAATTAGAGATGTCTCCACAACCCGGTGAGCATATTGTGACCGTAGTTGATAATTTAGGCAATAGTTCTCGCATTAAATTTCAAGTGGAGTAGTAGTCTTTCAATAATGGTGCTGTCTAATAAAGTTCCTCCTGAGTTTGCAAATGTTATGGAGTGATTTAA
>CAZHWC010000040.1:0-21949 GCA_964535975.1 uncultured Proteiniphilum sp.
GATGACCAGTCGCAACGACAGATGCAAACCTATGTTCCGCCACCACCTCCCAAGCCCAAGCAAGAAGAGGTGACCGAAGAGATCTTCGTGGTGGTAGAAGACCAGCCACTCTTCCCAGGAGGTAATGCCGCCATGATGAAGTTCCTCAGTGACAATATCAAGTATCCAGTGATTGCACAGGAGAACAATATTCAGGGACGTGTTATCTGTAACTTTGTAGTTGAAAAGGATGGCAGCATTACCGACGTACAGGTGGTACGTGGTGTAGACCCTTCGCTCGACAGAGAAGCTGTCAGGGTTATACAGCAGATGCCTCGTTGGAAGCCCGGTAAACAGCGTGGACAGGCAGTACGTGTCCGCTTCACCTTGCCTGTGGTATTCCGCCTCCAGAACTGATTTAGAAATAATGTGATGCGAAAAGCTGCTTTTGTAATTCAGAAGCAGCTTTTTTGCTCATAAATGCCTTTTATCCATGCCGATCGTATGAACCAGAAGATTTCAAGATTTGAGAAAATAATAGGTGATGCAATAGATGAGGTGGTATTTCGGGAGAAGCCTGAATCCTTGTTTGACCCCGTCCGTTACATCCTTTCAATTGGAGGAAAGCGGTTGCGTCCCTTGCTTACCCTGCTGGCTGCAGATATGTATGGCGTTGATCCTATGGTTGCTGTGGAGCCAGCCCTTGCAGTGGAGATCTTCCATAACTTTTCACTGTTGCATGATGACCTGATGGATCAGGCTGACATGCGGCGCGGCATGCCAACGGTGCACAGGAAATGGAATGCCAACAGTGCCATCCTATCGGGCGATGCCATGATGATTGAATCATATCGACATGTGGTCAATGTTCCGCAACATCTGCTCCCGCAGGTGCTACACATCTTTTCCAATATGGCAATGGATATCTGTAAGGGCCAGCAGTATGACATGGATTTTGAATCACGACTCAACGTGAATGAGGAGGAGTATCTCGAGATGATTCGCCTCAAGACGGCAGTACTACTGGGCAGTGCGCTCAAGATTGGAGCAATCCTTGCTGAGGCTCCTCCTGAGGATGCAGACCTGCTTTACCGCTACGGTGTCCATATTGGTATCGCGTTTCAGTTGAAAGATGA
Source organism: uncultured Proteiniphilum sp. (assembly GCA_964535975.1). Taxonomy (GTDB): domain Bacteria; phylum Bacteroidota; class Bacteroidia; order Bacteroidales; family Dysgonomonadaceae; genus Petrimonas. Next base: position 1,116 of record CAZHWC010000040.1, read on the forward strand.
CCTTTTGGATGTGTATGGCGACCCTATCACTTTCGGTAAGAAGATTGGAGGTGACATTTTGGCCAACAAGAAAACATATTTGTTAATCAAGGCTCTCCATAATGCCGATGAGGCGCAACGAGCAGCCCTCGAGCAATGGATTGCCGCTCTCGATCCTGATCCGTTGGAGAAAATCACTTTTGTTAAAAATCTTTACGATCAATTAAATTTGAAACAGCTGGCCGAGAATCTCATTGAAAAGTATTACCTTGCATCTTTAGATCTGCTCTCCTCAATCAAGGTGACAGATGATCGGAAAATGGATTTGCTTCGGTTGTCAGAGAAACTGATGTACCGTGAGAAATAAAAGATGTAACCCATAAAATGCCCTATCGCAGACTTCCCAATACAGACAATGCACGTATCAAAGCACTAAGTACTGTTATTGAAAAGGTCGCTGTGACCGATTATCAGCAGCTGCCACTCTCTCCGGCTCATATCTCTGAAGCTCAACAGGTGCTGGCAAAACTGGAACGATTATCTGCTCGATATCAACAGATGTACACAGTGCAGGTGAAAGCAAACAAACAGTTTGTTATGAAGGTTAAAAATGTGCGAATGTATCTCTCTCACTTCGTGCAGGTGTTGTATTTTTCAGTTATGCGTGCCGAGATAAAGGGAGATCAACTTTCTTGCTACGGACTCGAAGGCGAGAAGTTGGTGGTGCCAGATCTGACCACTCACGAACAAATTCTATCGTGGGGAGAGAAAATTATCGATGGTGAGAACAAGCGAATTTCCCGTGGTGGAGTCCCCATATACAACCCCTCTATTGCGAAGGTAAAGGTGATGTTTGCACTTTTCAGTGAAGCTTACCAGAACCAGTTGTTGTACAAGAAAGCTACTACCCGGGTGTTGGGTGAGATTGCTGAATATCGTGAGACCGCTGACAATTTAATCTGCAGGATCTGGGATGAGGTGGAGAAAAGTCATCTGGACTTTCCGGCCGAAAAGCGACTGGAGTTAAACCGTCGGTATGGCATAGTCTATTATTACAGGAAAGGAGAAACGGTGGAATGAAGTTGATCGATACTCATGCCCATCTTTTCACTGACGAGTTTCAGTCTGATCTGGATGCTGTGGTGATAAGGGCACAAGCCGCCGGTGTGACAAAGATGCTGCTGCCCAATATTGATGAGACCACTATTCAAAGCCTGAGGTCCGCAACGGCAAGCCATCCGACCTGTTTATATCCAATGATGGGACTTCACCCCACCAGCGTAACAAAGGAATGGAAACAACAGCTGCTAACGATTCGCCGTGAACTCGATGAGAATTGTTATGTTGGGGTGGGTGAAATTGGTGTCGATCTCTACTGGGATCAATCAATGCGTGAGGAACAACTCAGTGCCTTTGAGGAACAACTGAGATGGAGCATTGAGAAGGATTTACCGGTATCTATCCATTTTAGAAATGCGCTCAATGAGGTGATTCGAAGCATCGAGAGGGTAGGCTCGAAACGTCTGCGGGGAGTCTTTCACAGTTTTGGCGGGTCAAAAGAGGAATTACAGCAGATTCTCGCTCTCAATAACTTCATGGTGGGCATCAATGGGATAGCCACCTTTAAGAATGCAGGTGTAGCAGAAATCCTTTCCTTTTGTCCACATGAAAAGTTGATTCTGGAATCTGATTCTCCCTATCTGGCACCTGTACCCTTTCGTGGCAAAAGAAACGAATCATCATACATTACATTTATCGCCCGACGAATGGCTTTAATATGGCAGATCAGTGAAGAAGAGATAGCGGCTATCACCACATGCAATGCCTCCCAACTTTTCAACCTTACCGTGTAGGGTCTGCAACCATTTACAGGAAATAGACAATGAAAGGTTATTTTATTTAAATTAAACCTGATCGAAGTAGTATATATAGGATAAATTCAGTATTTTTGCCCTCCAAATGGGATGCAAATAAAATATTTTTTGTAATTTGCACCCGTTTTTGGAAAAGGCTCTTAAGGGAGAGGTGCTCGAGTGGTTGAAGAGGCACGCCTGGAAAGCGTGTATACGCCAAAAGTGTATCGCGGGTTCGAATCCCGCTCTCTCCGCATCATAAATTACTTATTTTGAACTCGATAGGAAACAAAACAAAATAAAATATCAAACAAATAAAACAAAAAAATTAATTCATTAATCCAAAAAAAATTGAACACACAATGAAAAAGTTATTTGCAATTTTAGCAATCTTCGGTCTAATGACCTTAGGATTGCCTACGAATCTTTCTGCACAAGACGCTTCATCAGAACCTGCAACTGAACAAGTAGCATCTGTTTCTGAACTTGATGGTAGCGGTTTCCACCAAGCTTTGAAGACTAAGTTTATTGAGGGTGGCGCCGGCTTTATGGCATTAATTGCTATATCATTAATACTTGGTTTGGCTTATTGCTTGGAAAGAATTATTTACCTAAGCTTAGCTGATGTTAATCCAAAATCATTATTGTCTAAAGTTGGAGAATCACTTGACAAAGGCGATATCGAAGGAGCAAAGAACATAGCACGTAACACACGTGGTCCTATTGCTTCAATCGCATATCAAGGTCTTCTACGTATGGAACAAGGTCCAGACGAGGTTGAACGCGCAATCGTTGCTTACGGTGGTGTTCAGAGTGGTCTACTTGAGAAGAACCTTTCATGGATTACACTATTTATTGCACTAGCTCCATCTCTAGGTTTCTTGGGAACAGTTGTGGGTATGGTTCAAGCTTTTGATGATATCCAACGTGCTGGTGATATGAGCCCTACTATTGTGGCTGGTGGTATGAAAGTTGCTTTGATCACAACTGTTGGTGGTCTTATTGTAGCACTTATACTTCAAATCTTCTATAACTACATTCTGTCTAAACTTGAAAACATTCTTAACAAAATGGAAGATGCATCAATCACTCTTCTAGACCAAGTAGTTAAATACAACGTTAAATACAAAAATAATTAATACAATGGCTGTAACTCAAATACGCAAAATCTCTAGTTGGACTTTCTTAGGCTCTATTATCATATCATTGATAGTAATAGCTTTGTTCCTTCTTGGAGGTCAAACAGCATCTGACCAAAAGATTGTTGCAGATTTACCACAACCAGCATATACAGACTTAATGCTTTATTGGGCATATGCGTTACTAGGTGTAACAATTGTAGTATTGGTATTATTCGCAATATTAGGTTTCTTTCAAAATCTAAAAAACAATCGCAAAGGTGCTTTAGGAAGTCTGCTAGTACTTATAGGATTAGCTGCATTATTAGGAGTCACTTACTCAATTGGAAGTGGTGAATTATTGCACATTCCAGGATATGAAGGTGGTGACAACAATCCACATACATTAAAAATGACAGATATGTGGATTTACAGCATGTATTTTATGCTTGCTGTAAGTATTGTAGCAATTGTGGTAACCCCATTATTAGCAAAGAGGAAATAAAATGACTTAAGCCTCTAGTTTTAGAGGTGTTAAAACAAAAAAGAAAATGGCAAAAACAAAGAAAAAGCTTCCGGGAATTAACGCAAGTTCGATGGCAGATATTTCGTTTCTTTTACTTACTTTCTTTTTGCTTGTTTCAAGTATGGATACTGACAGTGGACTGGCAAGAAGATTGCCTCCACCTCCACAAGATGAAGACAATCTTCAATCTGTAGATGTTCAAAGACGTAACCTTTTAGTTGTATTGGTAAACTCAAACAATGAAACAATGGTTGCATCACAAGAAGGTACAGAGTGGTATTCTAATGAGAATGAGCTATTAGGAAAAGGGGGCAAAGTTGCTCTTAAAGAAAAAGTAAAAGAATTTGTTTTAAATACTAACAATAGCATCCTGTTACCAGAGCTAGAAGAAGAGCAATTTGATTCTCCTATAGGTATAGTTCCAGTAACATCACAACATGTTATATCGCTTCAAAATGATGCAACTACAAGTTACAAAACTTATATTGCTGTTCAAAACGAACTAGTTAAGGGATATAACGAATTACGTCAAGTAGCTGCTAGAAAGTATTACAACAATGATTACGAAAATTTGCTGGAAACGCAAAGAGAACAGATAAACAAGCTTTATCCACAAAAGATCTCTGAAGCTGAACCTAAAAACTTTACAAGGGGGAATTAATATGGGAAAATTTACTAAAAGTGGTGGGCGCGAAATGCCCGAATTGAATACTGCTTCAATGCCTGACTTGGTATTTGCCATCTTGTTCTTCTTTATGGTGACAACTACCATGCGTTCAGAGACTCTTATGGTTAAGGTTAACTTGCCTACAGCATCTGAAATCCAGAAGTTAGAGAAAAAATCTCTTGTTACATATATCAATATCGGACCTCCGATGGAAGCAAAATATGGAACAGGAACTCAAATGCAACTTAACGATAAGTTTGCAGAAATAGCTGACATTCAGGATTACATTGCACAAGAGAAGTCAAGTATGAACGAGTCAGATCAGCAGTTGATGACTGTATCAATTAAAGCTGACGAAGATACAAGGATGCGATATATCAGTGATGTTAAACAAGCTTTGAGAAAGGCATTTGCATTGAAGATTAGCTATTCTTCGCGTAAAGGCGAGAATTAGACATTCTAACACATTAAAGTAAAAGAGGGTAAATCAATGATTTACCCTCTTTTTATATATTTATATTTAGAAACGGATTGTAACTAAAACCAGAATAAATATTCTTGTTTCAATTACAAGACCGATATCATTTTCTCAATTTAGCCCATTCCATTACATTTGCCGGTGGTCTTTTAGCCATTAACTCTCCTTTCATAAAGTCCATATATGGAGCAACATGCTTAAAGAAGGTATAGTAACCTTCACACAAGTAATTTAATCCGTGATTACCATATTTATCGTTCATAAACCTATTCTTAGGACACTCGCCGTAGCAAGCAAAAAGAAACTCACACTCTCTACATTGCTTAGGCAATCTATCAAATTTATCATTCCCAAACTTAAGCTGTCTCTCTGAATACATCATTGACGCAAGAGGTGAAACATTGATATTACCTAAATAGTATTCGGGGAAGACAAAATGATCGCATGAATAAACATCTCCATTAAACTCCATAACACCAGCATGACCACAAGTCTTGGCCATTGTGCACAAACCAGGTTGTTCACCAACCCAATTAGCCAATGTTGAGTCAAAAATTTGAACAAATATTCTCCCAACATCCTCTTTAATCCATTCATCAAAAACTGCACACAGAAAACTCCCCCACTTCTCAGGGGATATACTATAATGAGCTAACTTGGCAGTTTGTGAATCATCTTCGGCAGTTGCTAGCTTTAATGGACTATCTGTTTGCCTAAGCCTTTCAACTATAGGTGTAAATTGTATAAACTGAGCTCCTATCTCTTTAAAGAATCTATAAAACTCAATAGGATATTCAGAGTTGTAATCATTTACAACAGCCATAACATTATACTCAACGCCATGCTTTTGAAGCACCCTGATTCCTTTCATTACTTTATGAAACGATGGTCGTCCCATCTTATCACGTCTATATTCGTCATGAAACTCCTGAGGTCCGTCAATTGAAATTCCAATAAGAAAATTATTCTCCTTAAAAAACTTACACCAGTCATCATTGAGCAAAGTGCCATTTGTTTGAAGTGAGTTTTCAATTTGTCTTCCGCGACCATATTTCTTCTGTAGCTCAACAGCTTTTTTATAGAAAGACAAAGGTCTCATCAATGTCTCGCCACCATGCCACGTAAACATAATCTGAGGCATAGTTTGTGATTCGATATACTGTTTAACGAAATTCTCCAAAAGCTTTTCACTCATAACATGAGCCTTCTCTTCATTCTTATATAAATTAGCTTTCTCCAAATAGTAACAGTAATCACAATCTAAATTACATTTTGAGCCAATAGGCTTGAGCATCACATATAGTGGTTTCGCAAAAGGTGCAAATGTTGACATATCAATTATATTTATATAGCAAAGATAAACAATTTGACCTAATTAATGGTTTAGGCTTTGAATCAATAAAACTTATAAGAAAATAGGAAAAGTATATGAGAGGAAAAAATTTATTACATCTAGGCCTACTAGTACTACGAATCGGTATAGGAACATCAATGTTTTTTCACGGATTGCCCAAGATAATGGGAGGTATGGAAACTTGGACATGGTTAGGCGGATCAATGTCTAGCGTAGGCATAAGCTTTGCGCCGGCATTCTGGGGCTTTCTTGCAGCATTCACTGAGTCTGTAGGAGGAATTTTATTTGCATTAGGACTAGTGCACCGTCCAATAACATTCATGCTTATTGGTATGATGGGAATGGCAATGATGTCACACATCTCACAAGGTGATGGTTTTATGCAATACAGCCATGCTCTTGAATTAATGATTGTGTTCATAGCAATGTTTATTGCAGGACCCGGCAAATATTCTCTTGACAAAAAGTTTATACCAAAATTGGTATAGAAATATAGTATACGCATTTGTGTATTATATAGAAAAAGGCTTTAACAAATTACCCTTTGAGAATTGAATATTTGAAATCATTCTCTGTTAGGAGTGCTTATGAAATAGAAGATTTCTCAAAATAAAAATAAGCCTTTGAGAATTGAATATTTGGAATTAAAATCTGAAGAGATACGTACAAAAAGAGGCTGAACCATATTGGTGATTCAGCCTCTTTTTTTCAATGCGACACTCTTTCGATTGTTTATCGCAACAATTTAGAATATTTATTTCCAAGAAATTATTTCATTATTTTGACACTTTATACTCTTATTGTAAGAGACTCATAGAATAAAAATTAAAACTCTCCGGAATACTTTATTTAATTAGACAAATCAGTTCTTTGTAAAACAAATGTAGATTTATGCTCACTTTTTTGCACAAAAAAAGGGTAAGCTTACTATATCGCGCCGCTACAACCAAATACCCTTGCTTCGATCAAGACCTGGGGGATTCTTCAGGAGCTAGCCGTATAGGACTTACCCAGCTGCAAAGATACAACAATCTTCCATATTACAAAACTAATCGACGCAAAAAAACACATCATTCATCCCCAACAGACTCGCACATCAAAATGAATATATGCCGTAACACTTTTATTATTAAATAATTTCAATCAATATCACGCAAATTATATTTGTGCAAATAAATTACAAACATCAATCCGAATGTAGATATTTGTTCATTATTCCTTTCCATTTTGAAACATAAAAAACTATCTTTGTAGCTAACAAAAATAATTTAAAGCTATGAATATCGTTGATAGATTTTTTAAGTACGTGAAAATTGACACACAGTCAGACGAAAATAATTCACAAACACCAAGTACACAAAAACAATTTGATCTTGCAAGAGAAATTGAGAAAGAGATGATAGAAATGGGGCTAACAGATGTTTCCCTTGATGAAAATTGCTATCTCATGGCCACTCTGCCTGCAAATACAGATAAAGAAGTGCCAACAATTGGGTTTATTGCACACTTCGACACAAGCCCCGACATGAGCGGTAAGGATGTTAAACCCAGAATAGTAAAGAATTACGACGGAAAAGATATAGTTCTTAATGAAGAGCTGAATATTGTGTCTTCACCTAAAGATTTTCCCGAACTATTGAAGTTTGTTGGTGATGATATCATCGTTACAGACGGCACCACTCTTTTGGGGGCAGACGACAAAGCAGGTCTTGCTGAGATAATGAATGCAATGCAATATCTGATTGACCATCCGGAAATTAAACACGGTAAAATAAGAATTGGATTTACTCCCGACGAAGAAATAGGGCGCGGAGCAGATAAGTTTGATGTAGAGAAGTTTGGAGCTGAATGGGCCTACACAATGGACGGCAGCGAAATTGGAGAGCTAGAATATGAAAACTTTAATGCAGCAGGTGCAAAAATAACAATTCAAGGAAGAAACGTACATCCGGGATATGCAAAAAACAAGATGATTAATGCACTTCATGTTGCCAGCGAGCTTGTTCAGATGCTACCCGTAAACGAACGTCCCGAACATACAGAGAAGTATGAAGGCTTCTTCCATCTGGTAGGAATTAACGGAACAGTTGACGAAGCTACTGTCTCATACATAATTCGCGACCACGACCACAATCTCTTTGAAAACAGAAAAAAAGAACTAGAGAAAGCTGTTGAATTTCTAAATGTAAGATACAACAATGGTTTAAAACTTGAAATGCGTGATCAGTATTACAATATGCGCGAGAAGGTTGAGCCGGTAATTCATATAGTTGACCTGGCGCACAAGGCCATGACAGAATTGGATATTGTACCTATAGTTAAACCAATTCGTGGTGGCACCGATGGTGCGCGTCTATCATTTATGGGTCTTCCCTGCCCCAACATTTTTGCCGGTGGCATGAACTTCCACGGAAGATTTGAATTCATTCCCGTAAAAGCACTTGAAAAAGCATCACAAGTAGTGGTAAAGATAGCCGAACTAGTAGCACAATAAAACAATAATAAAATGAAAAAGACACCTTTTACAGAAACACACATTGCCCTAGGAGCAAAGATGCATGAGTTTGGAGGATACAACATGCCTATTGAATACTCAGGTATTACAGATGAACACCTAACGGTAGTAAACTCAGTTGGAGTATTTGACGTATCACATATGGGTGAATTTTGGGTTAAAGGTCCCCATGCAGCTTCTTTTATCCAAAAGATAACAAGCAATGATGTAACAAAACTTGAACCCGGCAAAATACAATACACCTGCTTCGTAAACGAAAACGGTGGCATCATTGACGATTTTCTTCTTTATCAATATGATGAAGAGAAATATATGATGGTGGTAAACGCATCAAATATGCAAAAAGACTGGGATTGGTGTGTTAAAAACAATACAGAAGGAGCCATTCTTGAAAATGCATCAGACCACACTGCCCTATTGGCAATACAAGGTCCAAAAGCTATTGAGACACTCCAAAAGCTAACAGATATCAACTTATCAGACATCCCATACTACACTTTTGTGGAAGGAACGATGGCAGGAGTTAAAAATGTAATCATCTCAAACACAGGCTACACCGGAGCAGGAGGTTTTGAAATTTACTTCTACCCTGAATATGGCGATCAATTGTGGAAAGCAATATTTGAAGCAGGAGAAGAGTTTGGCATTAAACCCGCAGGATTAGGTGCACGAGACACACTTCGCTTGGAAATGGGCTTCTGCCTATATGGCAACGAGCTAAGCGACGAAATCACGCCACTTGAGTCAGGCTTAGGCTGGATTACAAAGTTTGTTGATGGAAACAACTTCATAGCAAGAGACATTCTGGAAAAGCAAAAAGCAGAAGGATTAGAACGCAAACTATTTGGATTCACCTTGGTAGATAAAGGAATACCACGCACCGGCTATGAAATAGCAAATGCAGAAGGTGAAATAATTGGCAACGTAACATCAGGCACCATGTCACCAGTACTTAAAACAGGTATAGGTATGGGATACGCAAAGCCCGAGTACACCAAAGTTGGAGCAGAAGTATTTATAAAAGTACGAAACAGAAGCCTAAAAGCTGTTGTAACGAAGCTACCCTTCCGTAAATAACAGACATAAACATTAACAATGCATCAATTTAAGTCCTTTTCAATGCGAAAAGGACTTTTTGTTTGTAAAACTTTGTATTTTTGTGCCTTCAAAAGATTTTGTAACAGGCTACACACAAAATCAAAAACACATAATATGAATAAAACAAAAATTGCCACCAATGCATTCTTTGTACTTGGATTTATAATATTAGGTTTTATGATCCATAAGATTGGGTTGGACACAATTTGGACAAACATAAAACTTACAAAGTGGTGGTTTTTAGCGATTATAGGAATATGGGGAGTTGTATATCTCATCAACACCGTATCATTTCACACCATAATACGTGATGGCAGCCCCGAGGCAAAGAAAGTAAGCTTCTTTCAAGTCTTCAGACTCACCATCAGCGGATACGCAATAAATCAAATGACCCCATTTGGTTTGTTGGGAGGCGAACCATATCGTGTAATGAAACTCAAACCCAAAATTGGAATTCAGAAAGCAACATCCTCTGTGCTTCTCTATATGATGATGCATATAGTTTCTCATTTCATTTTTTGGATGATATCCATACCATTGTTGCTGCTCATAGTACCCAACATTTCATCAACAATAAGAATTATACTAGTAATTGTAGCTATTGCATCGCTGCTGTTGCTCTATTGGTCCTTCACCGTATATTCAAAAGGATTTATAGTAAAAGCACTGACACTAGCTTCCAAAATACCATTCCTGGGCAAGAAGGTCAAAATATATTACCGCCAACATAGCGATAAAATTATGCAGATGGACCACCTTATTGCCGACTTATATAAAAACAGAAAAAAGGACTTCATCAAATCACTCACCATCGAATTACTGTCGAGATATGCACAATGTATTGAGATAATATTCATGATGTATGCAATTGGCTTCCCCGTCACATTCTCCGAAAGTGTATTAATTGAATCAGTGCAATCACTTGTAGGCAATCTGTTTTTCTTCATGCCAATGCAATTGGGAGCACGCGAAGGTGGCTTTGTAATAGTATTTGGAATGCTATCTCTGGCAGCAGCACACGGAGTTTATGTTAGTCTATGTATGCGCATAAGAGAATTAGTTTGGTCAATAATCGGCTTAGGAATTATAAAAATTGAACCACAAAGTAATCAGGCATAATATCTATCTATTTAATTTATAACAAACAAAAGCAACAAAAATCGTAAAATCCTAATTATCTTTGTATTTACAAAAACAAAGACTAAATGAACTCAGAATATCTTTTAGGGATGACTCTATCCCAAATCCAGGAAGCTGTATTAGAACTTAATCTTCCAAAATTTACAGCAAAACAAATTACAGACTGGATTTATGTAAAAAGAGCAGCAAGCATTGATGAAATGACAAATATCTCTCTTAAAAACAGAGAGATACTAAAAGAACGATTTGAAGTTGGGCGCACCGAGCCAATAGATATAAAAACATCAACCGACGGAACTCAAAAAATGCTGTTCAGAGTTAAGAGCGGCAAGTTTATCGAATCGGTAAATATCCCCGAAGCCGATAGGCTCACCATTTGTGTATCATCACAAATAGGCTGCAAAATGGATTGCAGCTTTTGTCTTACCGGCAAAATGGGCTTTATGGGCAGCCTCACACCCAATGAAATAATCAATCAAGTATATTCTGTACCCAACTCCGAAAACATAACAAACCTTGTATTTATGGGTATGGGCGAGCCACTTAACAATTTCGACAATGTGATGAAGACAATCGAAATATTAACGGCAGACTATGGTCTTGCGTGGAGCCCCAAGAGAATAACACTCTCCACAATAGGCATTATACCTTCACTAAAACGATTCCTTGACGAAAGCCAATGCCATTTGGCACTTAGCCTTCACAGCCCTTTCCCGGAACAAAGACTCGAACTTATGCCGATAGAAAAAGTGTATAATGCACTAGATATTATCGAACTGCTAAAAGAATACGACTGGAGTCGCCAGCGCAGATTATCGTTCGAATATATCATGTTTGACGGAGTAAACGACTCACTTGTTTTTGCAAGAGAAATGACCAAAATTCTTTCAGACCTAGACTGCAGAGTAAACCTGATCAGATTTCACAAAATCCCGGGCAGCGATCTTGCACCATCTACAGAAGAAAACATGGTGAAGTTTCGTGACTTCCTCACTTCCAAAGGAATCACCTGCACCATTAGAGCATCACGAGGCGAAGACATCTATGCAGCTTGCGGAATGCTGTCAACTAAAAAATCTGAAGAGTAGTTTTTATAATTAATCATAAAAATATCGCTTATATTTCATTAAGCGTTATAAATCAACTATCTTGCTAGTAGATAAATATAAATAATAACAGTATTATGAAAATATTGAACTTCATTTTCTTTGCAACAATAAGCCTATTCACACTCACATCTTGTGACGGAAATACTTTTTTGAGTGCCTCATCGGCAGCCAACGAAGTATTAGTTATTATAGACAATGACAGTTGGGAAGACAAAGCCGGCAGAGCAGTGTATGATGTGCTAAACTCACCTGCCAAGGGACTACCACAGAGAGAACCCAACTTCAGAATAATTCAGATTACTCCCGACAACTTCACAAGCACCTTCAAGATGGCGCGCAATGTTGTCATCCCCGAGATATCAAACATATATAGCGAACCAAAGCTATCTTCCGAACTCGACAAATATGCTTATGGTCAGGTATTATTGACTATAAAAGCACCTGATACAACCTCTTTCGTTGATTTTCTAAAAGAAAACACAGGCAGCATCACCGACTATATAATTGAAAAAGAGTTGGAAAGAGTTGGAAAGTGGCTAATCAAAGACTCAGGAACACCACAAACAAGAATTCAACAACTATTTGGGATAAACATATACTACCCAAAAGGATTAATCAACGTTCAAGAGTTCGAAAACTTTTACTGGGCAACCAACAATGCACCACGTGAGCGCAGAGACCTAGTAATATATCAATTCCCATACACATCAGAGAGCATTTTCGAAAAAGACTCACTCATTGCAAAAAGAAACGAAGTATTAGGCAAAAACATTACCGGATCATTTGATTCACAAATGAGTACTGCCACACATGCATACAATCCAAATTATAAAAAGATGGAAGTAGACGGACTATTTCGTGCAGAACTTCGCGGACTGTGGGAAATGACAAGAGACATGATGGGAGGACCATTTGTTATGCATGCATTTGTAAATGAAAACACAAATATGGTTGTAGTAGTCGAAGCATTCATTTTCGCACCCGAAAAAGACAAACGCAACCTAATGCGTAACATGGAAGCATCGCTTTACACTATAAGCATTCCACCAGCAGAAAATAAGTAAGTCAACAAAATCTACGCAAACATCAAAAAAAATAATTGTTATGTGTATTTAGTTTTATTACTTTTACCAAAACAAAATCATAAAGATGTAACGTAAGTAAAACCATAATATTAAAATGTCAAATCAAATAAAAATAGGAATCACACACGGAGATATAAACGGTGTGAGCTACGAATTAATACTTAAAGCATTCTCTGATGAGAGACTATTGGAGCTATTTACACCAGTTATTTATGGTTCGTCCAAGTCCGCATCATATCATCGCAAAGCTTTAGACCATCCGCCTGTTCAGTTCAACATAATAAACGATGTCTCAGAGTGTGAGACAGGAAAAGTAAACCTTGTCAACTGCATTAAGGAAGAAATAAGAATCAATCTTGGAACTCCAACTGAAGAAGCAGGGCAATCGGCATTTATAGCCTTAGAAACAGCCAGCAAAGATCTGGAAGATAAAAAGATAGATGTATTAGTTACCCTTCCCATCAACAAAGACACGATACAAAACGAAAACTTCAAATTTCCCGGACACACCGAGTATCTTGAAGCCAAATTCAAAGGCGAAGATGATAACGCACTAATGATATTGGCAAGCGAGCAAATGCGTGTAGCACTCGTTACAACACATACACCAATATCCAAAGTATCGTCAATGCTATCCAAAGACTTGATTCTGGAAAAGATAAAAACTCTAGACCTCTCATTAAAAAGAGATTTCAGAGTAGAACTGCCAAGGATAGCAGTTCTGGGGCTAAACCCACATGCAGGCGAAAACGGACTGCTTGGCAACGAAGAAAAAGATATTATAGCACCGGCAGTCAAAGAGGCACAAGATGTAGGCTATCTTTGCGCAGGACCATATTCGGCAGACGGCTTCTTTGGCAATGGCACATATCGCAGATTTGATGCAATATTAGCAATGTATCACGACCAAGGGCTTATCCCTTTCAAAACTTTGTCAATGGGAGAAGGAGTAAACTTTACGGCAGGACTGCCAATCGTTAGAACATCACCCGATCATGGCACAGCATATGACATTGCAGGCAAAGGATTGGCATCTGAGAACTCATTCAGAGAAGCTTTATACATGGCAAAAGACATATTCAACAACAGATTTGCATATGACGAAGCCAGAAAGAATCCTCTAAAGAAGCTATACTACGACAGAGGCAAAGAAGACTTCACATTAGATCTTACAAAAGAAGAGCCAGAAGATTAAGTTGCAACAATACTTAATCATATAAACAAAAGAGAAAGAGGGTGATGCCACATTTGTGATATCACCCTCTTTCTGTAAGTACTCATTTATTGTATACCTATAACCCTACTTCACCTTCAGTTTATCAAAGCCCTCGCCATAAACACCTATAACAGACGACTGACTAATAAAAGCATTAGCATCAATTCCCTTCACTATTCTAAAAATAGAAACCGACTCAGTGCGCTTAGCCATTACTACCAACACCTTTACAGATTGCTTTGAATACCAACCAATGCCATCAAGCACAGTGCAACCTCGATGAAGCTGCTTGTTAATCTCATCCGCAATTTGTTCGTGTTCTTTCGAAAAGATAAAAAACTGAACCGACTGACGCACACCATTAATCACATAATCAATAGTAGTAGTCATTATAGCAATTATGATAAAGCCATAAATAATAGTCTCAATACTCTGGAAAATCATATACGAAGTACTCACAATTAGCACATCAATTATAAGCATAGTTCTGCCGGGCGTGAAATTGCGATACTTGTTCACAATCATGATAATCACATCAGTACCGCCGGTGCTTCCGTTCACCGAAAAAACAAGCCCAATACCCGAACCACACATTATTGCACCAATCATTCCTGCAATTAGCGGTTCATCCTGCATAACAACCCCCAGGTTTAGAGCCTCAAACAATCCAATAAACAGGGATAAAAAGATCACCCCAAAAATTGTCTTTGCAAGAAACTGCGACCCAAGAATACGCCACGCAATTACTATCAGAACCACATTTATAAGCAAAATAGTTAACGACACAGGCAATGCAAAGGCGTAATTAAGAAGCACACCAATACCCGCAAGACCACCGGTAACAAACTTATGAGGCATAATAAACTGAGTGATACCCACAGAATAAATCAGAGTACCCAGCACAATCATTATATAATCCTTCCAGTAGAATTTTTTCAACTGATAATTGTGAAGTTTTGCTGTCATTTTAAATAACTATATTAACAATTTTCTTTGGCACAACTATAACCTTCTTAGGAGTCTTGCCCTCCATCCACTTTTGTGAATTTGGATGCTCAAGAGCCGTCTTCTCAATCTCCTCTTTTGAAGCATCTGCAGCAAATTCAAGAACATATCTAGCCTTTCCGTTGAAGGAGATTGCATAAGAGAAAGTGTCCTCTTTCAAATACTCTTCATTTAGCGCAGGCCAGTTTGCGTCACACACAGTACTCTCATTACCCAACACATGCCACAATTCTTCAGCAATATGCGGAGCAAAAGGAGATAAGCACACAACAAACTCACTCAATATCGATTTATTATTGCATTTTAGTGAAGTCAAATCATTCACACATATCATAAATGCAGAAATAGAAGTATTGAACGAGAAATGCTCAATATCGTATGACACCTTCTTAATCAACTTATGCAATGCCTTAAGCTCATCCTTGCTTGGCTCACCATCAGAAAGGGTAAGCTCATTATTCTTATAGAACAAGCCCCAAGTCTTTTTCAAGAAGCGGTGCACACCGTCAATACCATTAGTATCCCAAGGCTTAGACTGCTCCAATGGACCCAAGAACATTTCATACAAACGCAAAGTATCAGCACCGTAGTTCTCAACAATCACGTCAGGGTTCACAACGTTAAACATCGACTTAGACATCTTCTCTACTGCCCAACCGCAAACATATTTGCCATCTTCAAGCACAAACTCAGCATTTTTATATTCAGGATTCCAATTGCGGAAAGCCTCAATATCCAACACATCGTTATGCACAATATTCACATCCACATGAATTGGAGTAACATCATACTTATCCTTCAAGTTTAGCGACACAAACGTGTTAGTATCCTTGATACGATATACAAAGTTGCTTCGTCCCTGAATCATACCCTGATTCACCAGCTTCTTGAAAGGCTCAGCCTCGCACGAGAAACCAAGGTCAAACAAAAACTTATTCCAGAAACGGCTATAAATCAAGTGACCCGTAGCATGCTCCGTTCCGCCAATATACAAGTCCACATTTCTCCAATAGTTGTTAGCCTCCTCCGACACAAGCGCCTCATTGTTCTGAGGATCCATATATCTCAGATAATAAGCAGAAGAACCCGCAAAGCCAGGCATAGTGCTAAGCTCAAGCGGATACGACACACTACCATCGTCAGGAGTATAAGTCCAATCCTTGGCGCGACCTAATGGAGGCTCACCCGTTTCGGTAGGCAAAAACTTGTCCACCTCAGGCAACTCCAAAGGCAAATCCTTCTCATCCACAGTATAAGGCATTCCATCCTTATAATAGATTGGGAAAGGCTCACCCCAATATCTTTGACGAGAGAATGTGGCATCACGCAATCTATAGTTAATCTTACGATAACCGAGACCCTGAGCCTCCACCTCATCTATTCCTTTCTTGATAGCCTCCTCAACAGTCATCCCGTTCATGAAGCCCGAATTTATCATAATACCCTCTTTGGCATCAAAACTCTCATCCGACACATCACACCCCTCAATAAGCGGAATGATTGGAAGATTGAAATGCTTTGCAAAAGCATAGTCTCTGCTATCATGCGCCGGCACTGCCATAATAGCACCCGTGCCATATCCTGCAAGCACATAGTCCGAAATCCAAATAGGAATCAACTCCTTAGTGAAAGGATGCGTTGCATAAGAACCAGAAAACACACCCGTTACAGACCTGTCTGAAATACGCTCACGCTCAGTTCTCTTTTTTGTTCTATCAATATATTCATCAACAGCACCACGCTGCTCATCAGTAGTCAGCACATCCACCAACTCACTCTCAGGCGCAAGCACCATAAAGGTTACACCAAATATTGTATCTGCACGAGTAGTGAACACATCAAACGACACATCATCACCCGCCGTAAAAGTAATCTCAGCACCCTCCGAGCGACCAATCCAATTCTTCTGAGTCTCCTTCAAAGAGTCAGTCCAATCCATATTATCAAGTCCCTCAAGCAATCTCTGAGCATATGCAGAAACACGCAACAACCACTGACGCATCTTTTTCTGCTCCACAGGATAACCACCGCGAACCGACACACCCTCGCTAACCTCATCGTTAGCCAACACAGTGCCAAGCTGCGCACACCAGTTAACCATAGTATCGCCCAAATAAGCAATACGATAATTCATAAGAGCCTCCTGCTGCTTTTTTTCGCTCATAGCCTTCCATTGGTCGGCATCAAATACCATTGGCTCGCTGCAAGCAGCATCCACACCCTCAGTGCCCTTAGTCTCAAAATTCTTTACAAGCTCCTCTATTGGCCTAGCCTGTTGGCTAATATTGCAATAATAAGAATGAAACATCTTGATAAACGCCCACTGAGTCCACTTATAGTATTTAGGATCGCACGTTTGCACCTCTCTGTCCCAATCATACGAAAACCCAATCTTATCAAGCTGCTCTCTATATCTATCAATATTCTGACGAGTAGTCACAGCCGGATGTTGCCCCGTTTGAATAGCATACTGCTCAGCCGGCAATCCATAAGCATCATAACCCATGGGATGCAACACATTGAAGCCCTGCAATCTCTTAAACCTTGAAAAAATATCTGAAGCTATATAACCTAATGGATGCCCCACATGCAACCCCGCTCCCGAAGGATAAGGAAACATATCCAGCACATAGTATTTTGGTTTATCTGCGTTCTCACTTACTTTATATGTCTTATGGTTAACCCAATATTCTTGCCACTTTCTCTCTATTTCTCCGAAATTATATTCCATTTTATCTTTATTTTAAAATCGTTGCAAAGATAATAATTAATTATCAGTTGCAAATGACAATACAATGCCTACTAAACAGTGCTTTATGCTAATTTTTTATACTAATCTTTATACATCGAATCAACAATCTCCGAGTATTTGTCTAATATCACTTTACGTCTGAGTTTAAGAGTATTAGTAAGCTCACCCGCCTCAATAGTAAAAGGTTTGGGAAGAAGCACTATCTTCTTAATCTTCTCATAATTGGTAAATTGTGCCTGCTTAAGCTCAATTCTTCCAAAAATATAATCGTGAATAATATCATTAGACACTAATTCATCATTATCAGCATACTTCACACCATGCTCATCAGCATAGGCACGCAACTTCTCATAACTTGGAACAATCAGCGCACTCACAAACTTACGATCATCACCAATCACCGCCACCTGCTCTATAAAAGCATCCTCGGTCATTCTAGTTTCAATCATCTGAGGCGCAATATATTTGCCGTTAGATGTTTTATACAAATCCTTAATCCTTTCGGTCAGTATAATCTCATTTTTGGCAGTGATACTACCCGCATCACCCGTTCTAAAAAAGCCATCCTCGGTGAAAGCCTCAGCCGTAGCCTCAGGTTTGTTATAATAACCCCTCATAATGGTTTTGCCCTTCAGCAAAATCTCATTATCCTCACCAATCTTCACATCAAGCCCCGGCATAATAGTTCCCACGGTGCCAATAGTAAAGCCCGTTTTGGTGAAACAGCTCACCGTGGCAGTAGTCTCCGAAAGTCCGTAGCCATATATAATATGCACATCTATCGACTGCATAAACTCATTTATCTTATCGGAAAGCGGCGCACCAGCCACAGGGAAAAAGTTGCCACGATCAATACCCACTACCCTCTTGATAAGATTAAAAACCGTCATTTTATATATCCAAAACTTTATTGAGTTGCCAATAGGCGCCTTTTTGCCCTGATTTCTATAATCAAGGTTGTGCCTTCTGCCTGTTGCCACACTATCGTGAAACAACCACTTCAATATTCCGCTCGAAGTCTCAATTTTTTCCTGAATACCATCATAAACCTTCTCCCAAAATCGGGGAACATTACTCATCAACGTTGGTCTGATCTGCTTAATAGTCTCCTGAATCTTTGTCGGGTCGCGATTAATTGCCACCGTTATCCCCTTTGCCAGGCACAAGTATGTCCATGCTTTCTCAAAAATATGCGTCAAAGGCAAGAAACACATCGAAAGGTCCTTGTCCGACATCATGCTCAGTCTCTCCTCATTAATCTTAAGAGCATCAATATAATTATCATGATCAAGCATCACCCCCTTAGGTTCGCCCGTAGTTCCCGAAGTATAAATAATTGTTGCCAAGTCCGAGCCCTTAAGCTGCCTCAATCGCGCATTCACCAAAGCAAGCGACTCAGAGTTATCACCCATAGTGATGAAGTCATCAAAGTAAATTGAAGTACTGTCCTCAGGCTTAAGCACTACGTTTCTGTCAAAAACAATCAGCTTCTTCAGCAAACTGCTATCTTTTTGCACCTTATAAGCATTGTTATACTGAAACTGCTCGCCCACAAACAGTATTTTGATTGAAGCATCATTAATAATATACTCCACCTGCGTGGGTGACGAAGTGGCATACATTGGCACCATCACCGCCCTATTGGCAAATGCTGCAAAATCGGTAATCAAATACTTACCCATATTTTGCGAATATATACCAATATTATCCTCCGGCATGATGTCCATCTCAGCCATTGCCTGAGCAGCCCTCATCACAGCTGTCGAAAAATCGCTCCATGACAAACTTGTCCATTTGCCTTTTGAGGTTTGATACTTCAATGCAGTCTTATTCTTATACTTTTTTGCCTGATTGTGAATTAAATCACCTAAATGAATATATCCCATGAAATCTTTATTTTTGCAGTTCAAAGTTAAGCTAAATATCAGAGAATAAGGCAAAAAGGATAATCTATTTTCATTCACAAAAGAGATTAAATAAGCTTCGTTTGGACATTTTTGACTTAACAATCTATAAACTTGGAACTTAATTAACTACACTTAACGTCAAAACAGATACAGCAATTCAACAATAATATTATTTTTGCTTCACAATATGGAAAAGATTCTCAGAATATACATTCTTCTTAGTCTTGTTTTCGTGGCCGAAACAATTGCACAAGAATATTATGCGGATAACTCAAAATCTGCATCACAATCCAACTCTCTATACTTGATGCCAAACGTATATCCGGCAGTAATAATTGACGGAGACACAGTGGCTTGTATGGGTTTGCGCGACTTTGTGAAATACTCGCCTTTGAGATTTGTAAGCAACAAACAACAAACAGAGTACACAAGGCTTATCAGAGATGTAAAGAAGACATTGCCCTACGCCAAAGAGATTGCAATGATTATTACTGAAACCTACGAGTACATGGAAACACTGCCCGACGAAAAATCCAGACAAAAGCATCTCAACAAGATGGAGAAATATCTGTTTGATACCTACAAACCCAAAATGAGCAAGCTAACACGCTCGCAGGGACAATTGCTTATAAAATTGGTGGACAGAGAAACCAATTCATCATCCTATCACATCGTTGATGCCTTTATGGGAACAGGAAAAGCAATAACGTACAACATTTTTGCAAGTTTATTTGGCAACAGCCTCAAAAAAAGATACAACCCATTTGGCGATGACCGAATGACAGAGCGCGCCTGCGTGTTGGTTGAACAGGGAGTAATTTGATTCCTCCACTCCTTAAAGCATACCTCTCCTACCAATTTACAACTATAATCAAACATTTTCTTATCATACGGAGTATCAATTTGATATTCCCTGAAACTTTTTTCCCAAACTCATCCTAAATCGAACAGTCCACAACCATTAATCTCTCAAACTTAGGATATATTCAACAGTCCACAAGTCAATGTTTATAAAACTCAGGATAAATTTAA
>CAZHWC010000041.1:0-21764 GCA_964535975.1 uncultured Proteiniphilum sp.
TTGTTGTGGTTTTAGTTTCAAATTTGTTATATTTGTAGGATTAGCAATGTAAGTTGATTATGTCGAATAACAAGTAACACAACATTTTTATTTGTAAAACCATTTAAATTATTAACAGATGAACGCAGAAGAGATCAAAAGATTAAAACACAATGAGAATCAAAAGAAAATGACTACTGTGGCTGGAGCTCCGGTTGGAAATAATCAAGATTCAATGACGGCGGGTCCACGTGGACCGATGATGTTGCAGGATGTGTGGTTCCTGGAAAAGTTGGCACACTTCGATAGAGAGGTAATACCCGAAAGACGTATGCATGCCAAGGGATCTGGTGCGTTTGGGACTTTTACTGTAACACACGATATCACTAATTACACAAAAGCAAAAATATTCTCTGAGATTGGAAAGCAAACTGAAATGTTTGTTCGCTTTTCTACAGTTGCCGGTGAGCGAGGTGCTGCCGATGCTGAGAGAGATATACGTGGTTTTGCAATGAAGTTTTATACAGAAGAGGGTAATTGGGATTTGGTAGGAAATAACACACCTGTTTTCTTTTTCCGAGATCCGCTGAAGTTTCCTGATTTAAATCGTGCAGTAAAGCGCGACCCGCATACTAACCTACGTAGTCCAAATAATAACTGGGACTTCTGGTCTAGTCTTCCAGAAGCTCTACACCAGATAACTATTACTATGAGTGATAGAGGCATTCCGCGCAGCTATCGTCATATGCACGGGTTTGGTAGTCATACTTATAGTATGATTAGTACTGATAATATTCGTCATTGGGTAAAGTTTCATTTAGTTTCTCAACAGGGAATAGAAAATATTTCCGATGAGGAGGCTGAGCAATTGGTGGGTAAAGATCGTGAGAGTCATCAGCGTGACCTCTTTGAGGCTATTGGAAATGGTAATTATCCTAAATGGAAAATGTATATTCAGGTGATGACAGAAGAGCAAGCAGCAAATATGCCTTATAATCCTTTTGATTTGACCAAGGTGTGGTATAAGAAGGATTTTCCGCTTATCCCTGTTGGAGAGTTTGAACTGAATAGGAATCCGGAAAACTATTTTCAGGATGTTGAGCAGGCTGCATTTAATCCTGCAAGTGTAGTTCCGGGTATTGGCTTCTCGCCCGACAAAATGTTACAGGGACGTCTGTTCTCATATGGTGATGCACAGCGTTATCGTTTGGGAGTTAATCATCACCAGATTCCGGTTAACCAGCCAAGGGGTGCTATGAATATGTATAATTCATATCATCGTGACGGACAAATGCGTGTAGATGGTAATCAGGGTTCTAATCTTCACTATGAGCCTAACAGTTATGGTTTGTGGGGTGAGTCGCCTGAACATAATGAGCCTATTGAAAAAGGAGGGGATGTGAAGCGTTGGAATTTTCGAGAGGATGATGACAATTATTATGAGCAACCAGGCAAACTGTTCCGATTAATGACTCCAGAGCAACAAAAGTGTCTGTTTGAAAATACGATGAGGAATATGGGGTGTAGTGAAGATAAAATTAAAATTCGTCATATTCAAAATTGTTACAAAGCCGATCCTGCATATGGTAGAGGTGTTGCCGATGCTTTAAAAATTGCTTATGTTGATGCCGGCATTGAATGATAAGATTTAGTTGACCTTAAAAGGTTGATTTGTATAAATTGAAAGAGGGTAGCGCACATAAACTGTGATTTTACCCTCTTTTGTTTTATGAATCTATAATAAAAGGTGATTATGTTGCAAATATTATCTAAAACATCTTTTGCAGTTTATTTAATGTTTCTACAAGGATATCTATTTCATCTTTAGTATTATACAACGCAAAGGATGCACGCATAGTGCCCTCAATACCAAGTCTGCGCATAAGAGGCTCTGCACAGTGGTGCCCGGTTCTTATAGCAATTCCCATTCTGTCTAATAGCGTGCCCATGTCATATGGGTGAATATCTCTAATAAGGAAAGAGATAACGCTACTTTTGTTATTGGCATTACCAATAATTTTAAGACCATCAATCTCTAACAATCTACTGGTAGCATAGTCTAGTAACTCTGTCTCGTAGTTGTAAATGTTTTGGATTCCAATTGTTGAAACATAGTCTAGTGCTGTTGCAAGACCACTCGAACCAATAAAGTCAGGAGTGCCTGCTTCAAATTTAAATGGGAGCTCATTAAATGTCGTTTTATCGAATGATACACTTGATATCATTTCTCCACCACCTTGGTATGGTGGCATCTCTTCCAACCATTTTTCTTTTCCATATAAAACGCCAATACCTGTTGGTCCATAAACTTTATGTGATGAAAAAACTAAAAAGTCGCAATCTAAGTCTTGTACATCAATCTCAGTGTGTTGAATTGATTGAGCAGCATCTATAAGCACAGGTATTTCATATTTGTGCGCTATCTCGATTATCTTTTTAATTGGATTTATTGTTCCTAAAACATTTGAGATATGAATTACCGAGATAAGCTTTGTACGTGGTGTTATTTTTTTTTCAAATTCCTCAATAATAAGTTCTCCTTCATCATTAATAGGGGCTACACTCAGGTTTATGCCTTTAATCTCTTTTTGTAGTTGCCATGGAACTATATTAGAGTGATGTTCCATCTCTGTTATAAGGATTTCATCACCTTCCTTACAAAATTGGCGACAGAATGATGTGGCAATAAGATTAATTGCCTCAGTGGCACCACGGGTGAAAACAATCTCGTTTTTTGATTTTGCATTTATGAATTTCTGTACAGTTTCTCTTGAATTCTCATGTGCATTTGTAGCCTCTTGGCTAAGAAGATGTACGCCTCGATGAACATTTGAGTTTATTGTATAGTACATCTCGCAAATTTTGTCAACTACACATTTAGGTTTTTGTGTTGTTGCTCCGTTGTCAAGATAAACCAGGGGTTTGTCATAAATCATACGTGATAATATAGGGAAGTCAGAACGTATATTGTTGATATTCATCGTTTAACAGAATAATGGGTGTGAAAATATATTTAAAAACAGTGCCACTACTGTTTAAACCTATTATCGCTTTTAGCTTCAATAGGTTAAACACGAATAGTGGCACTGAAAGTATGTTATATAAGTATTTTATTTATTTGCAAACTCTACAGTTTCCACATCTTGTCAGTTTGCCACGGAATCTCTTGTCAATCAGCTCTTCAAGATGCTCTCTTAATGTCTCAATTCTAATCATTTCAACAACATCTTTAGTGAATGCCACCATTAGCATCATCTTGGCTTCTTCTGCAGAAACTCCTCTGCATTGCAAATAGAATAATGCATCCTCGTCAATATGTCCGGTAGTAAGTCCGTGTGAGCACTTAACATCATCAGCATATATCTCAAGCTGTGGCTTAGAATACATTCTGGCATCTTCAGAGATAAGTAAGTTCTTATTATCCTGATATGCAAGTGTCTTCTGAGCATCTTTTTCTACCAAAATCTTGCCACAAAATACGCCAACAGACTTGTCGTTAAGGGCATATTTAAACAACTCGTTACTGTGACAGTTTGGAACAGCGTGATCTAAGAATGCATAGTTATCTGTATGCTGTTCTTTGTCATTGATTGCAAGTCCTCCAATATGAGCTTCTGCATATTCTCCTAAGAGTCGGAATTTGTAGTTGTTGCGAGTAGTACCATTGTGAAGTGTAATCCCCGAAACATTTACGTGTGAATTCTCTTTTTGGTGCGAGAAGAGATTATTGACCTTACTTGTCTTCAGTGAGTTTTCTTCCAGCTCATACAAATCCACTTGGGCATCTCTGTCAGCGTATATCTCTGTAACCTGAGTAACAACAAAGTTTACATCATCAACGGCATGATCACATACAAGAAGTTTTACTTGTGAGTTTCTTTCTGCAATAATTAAAAATCTTCTGTTTATGTTCATATCAACACCGCCTTTAAGGATATTGATAACTTGTAATGGTTGTTCGATAACTACATTTTCGGGAACATAAACTACAAACCCATCTTGGGCAAACATTGTATTGTAAGCAACTGTGCCATTGTCGCTTAGTTCAGCTATTTGGGCATAATGCTTCTTAAATATCTTAGGATATTCTTCAGCAAATTGCTGCATTCCTCCCACAAAGACTCCTTTATTTAAAGGAACATTATGATCTTCTTTCTGATAAAAACGCTCATTAACCATAAAATACAAATGAGTGTTCAAGTTTGGAACATCGCATTTAAAGGTATCGTATGGATTTACTGGAATCTCTATGTTTTTAATATTTAGCCCAAGATCGGCATCGAAGAATCGTGCTATATTGGTGTTTCTATAATCTTCCAATTTAGAATTAGGAAATCCTAGTTTACTAAACACCTCAAAAGCTTCATCACGATGACGGTTCATCCCCTTAACGGAGCCATTATCGATTTTACTTCTGTGCTCTTTAAATAAATCGATATATTGTTGTTCAGTCATTTAGTTAGTGCTTTTAATTTAGTTAGTAATCCAGTCGTATCCTTTTTCTTCAAGTTCTAATGCTAATTCAGGACCACCGGTCTTAATAATTTTCCCTTGATAAAGAACGTGTACTACGTCTGGCTTGATGTGTTCAAGTAGTCTTTGATAGTGTGTAATCACTATAGATGCCTTTTGTGGAGTATGAAGTTTATTGACCCCTTGTGCTACAATGCGAAGGGCATCAATATCTAGTCCGGAATCAGTTTCGTCTAATATAGCCAATGTAGGATTAAGCATTGCCATCTGAAAGATTTCATTTCTTTTCTTTTCACCTCCTGAAAAGCCCTCATTAACCGAGCGGCTAACCAATTGACTGTCTATATTAAGTAATTCTCGTTTCTCGCGCATGAATTTTAAAAACTCAGATGCAGAAATTGGTTCTTCACCTCTGTATTTGCGTTGCTCGTTAATAGCAGAACGCATAAAGTTTACCATGCTGACACCAGGTATTTCTACCGGATATTGAAAGCTTAAGAATAAACCTTCGTTTGCTCTGTCTGATGGATCCATATCTAAAAGTTCTTTTCCTTTAAAAAGAACACTACCTTTTGTTACTTCAAATTTTGGGTTACCAGTAAGGACAGAAGCAAGAGTGCTTTTGCCAGAACCATTTGGCCCCATTATTGCATGAATCTCTCCTTCATTAACCTCGAGATTTATACCTTTCAAAATTTCTTTATCTTCTACAGTTGCATGTAGATTTTTAATTTGTAATAAATTAGCCATAAACTATATATTAAAAAAATAAGGCAATTGTAGCGTAATTGCCGATATGTTGTTTACTATTGTGGTTTTGTTGAATTTGCAAAACTGTTTGCTGTCTGAATAACAATTATTTTCGATAATTGTTTATTAATATCTGTTTAAAACGACAGTACACTCATACTGCTGATAATTATTTGCTTATTGCGACTCTTTTTCAGATTCTGATATGCTTAAACTTGCATCTGCCTCCTTAATCTTTTTGAATAAATCGGATGCAAAAACAAACTCATTCAGTTTGTCATTGTCTGTATCCATTATATCATCTTTTGTGCCGGTCCATTCTAAAAATCCTTCATTCAAGAAGATGATTTCATCACCAATATTCATTACTGAGTTCATATCGTGAGAAACAACTATAGAAGTAATTCCTAAATCACTTGTAATATCTGCTATAAGTTCGTCAATAAGCTGTGAAGTCTTAGGGTCTAAACCTGAGTTTGGCTCATCACAAAATAGATATTTTGGATTTAGTGCTATAGCCCTTGCTATTGCAACTCTCTTCATCATCCCTCCTGATATTTCTGAAGGGTATAAGTCGGCGGCATGTGAAAGATTCACTCTTTCAAGACAGAACTCTGCACGCTTTCTTCTCTCTCTCTTGTTTTTGCGGGAGAATATGTCCAATGGAAACATTACATTTTCAAGAACAGTGCGAGAATCAAATAGAGCCGAGCCTTGAAACATCATTCCCATATCGCGTCTTAAACGTTTGATATCTTTTGAGCGCATTTTAATAATATCTTTCCCTTCAAAGAATATTTCTCCATTGGTGGGCTGTATGAGCCCTATTAGACATTTTAAAAACACTGTTTTACCCGATCCGCTTCTGCCAATTATCATGTTGACAGCCCCCTCTTTAAAGGATGTTGTGATATTATCAAGTACTATCCTGTCGCCAAATTGCTTTGTGAGATTCTTTACTTCAATCATCTTATAGCTGTCCTGTTATATTTGTGAATAATAGGTCAGTGGCAAGTATCAGGATATTGTTAATTACCACAGAATCAGTGCTGGCTTTACCCACTTCAAGAGATCCTCCTTTCACGTAGTATCCATAGTATGCAGATACAGATGCAATGATAAAGCCATAAAGCATTGATTTTATTATTGATAACCATACAAATCTTTCCCTGAAAAAGAATTGAATACCATACACATAGGTTGACACAGGTGGTATTCCGGTTATTAAGCAAATAACATACCCACCGAATAATCCTAAAAACATGCTGACGATAACCAATACAGGCATAAAAGCCACAAATGCCGAAATTTTAGGCATTATCAGATAGTTTGCGGAGTTTACCCCCATTATTTCTAATGCATCAATTTGCTCTGTAACCCTCATTGTGCCAACTTCTGACGCAATATTTGAGCCAACCTTTCCCGATAGAATCAAGCACATTATTGTAGAGGAGAATTCAAGAAGAATAATTTCTCTTGAAACAACTCCGACCGTGAAGCGGGGTAGAAGGGGGGAGTCGATATTTAACGCAATTTGCATCACAATAACAGCTCCGATAAAGAATGAAATAATCATTACCAGCCATATTGAGTTTACTCCAAGCTTATATGTCTCTTTCGAGAATTCTTTGAAAAATTCACGGGCTTTATCAGGAGGCGCCATTGCACGTCTCATCAGAACTACATATTCACCTACACTTTCTAAAGAGCTTACTAATTTCATCTTGCATTCAATGTTCTAAACATAAGGCAAAGATAAAGAATGTTTTCCATAAATAAGAAACTCTATCACATGATATCGTTATCAATGTGATAGAGTTTTATTTATTACCTATTTAGTGCTGCTGCACCTTTAGTCTCTACAACCCTTTTATAACTAATAGAGGAGTATCAGAGTGGAATAGCATTCGACGTGCAATACCAGGATTAAAAATTCTGGTAAATAGACCACGTCTTGAACTTGACATTGCTATCATGTCAATACTGTTTTTGCCAACAAACTCTTCCAGAACCAGTTCCAATTGTTTGTCTCTGTCCAATAGATTATAACTCAATTCTAAGTCAGGATATTGCTCATTTAGGTAGGTTTGCGTTCCGGATAACTTTATCTCATCCCATACATCTCCTTTTCTTGCCATGTGTGCCAGATGCACTTTTATAGGATAAGGCTTAATGAAGTTCATCATTATATCGAACGCTTTAAATTCACGTTCTCTGAAATTGGTCAAAAATGCAATGTTTTTGATTTGGGAGATATCCATATCTTTAGAGTTCTCCGGAATAGCAAAAATAGGAGTCTTGCATCCATCAATTACTTCTGCTGTAACACTTCCAATCAAATCCAGGTCTTTGGCATTACTTCCGCGAGTTCCCATCACCACGGCACGAGGTCGATTTTTATTTGAGTATGAAATAATTTCTTCTTCCGGCAACCCCTCCACAATTATATTAGAGAATTTAACCCTTGGTAATAGTCCTTTGTCTATTTTGAAATTAATATCATCAATTAATTCCTTCATTTGTTTCTCCACTTTATCCTTAATGTTTTTGTAGAGTTCTCTGTCTGATGTTTGCACTGCAAATGAATCTCCAAAAGGAACAGCCATTGGATAATATGGAGTATAGAATGAATGCATCAAGGTGACGTCACTGCTTATATCTTTAGCAAGATTAAAACCAAACTCGCACGTTTTCATCGTATAGTTGGAAAAGTCAACTGGAATTAAAACTTCATTTTTTCCCTTTACTGCCTCCAAATCGTCTTCTGTTTCAACGTGTGATGTGAAGTCTACTTGTTCAATAATTGTAAGTGCCTTTGGTAAATCCTCTTCATTTATTCTAACTCTAACATTTCCGGGAACGGTAGGCTGAATGATACTAACTCCGTGTATTACTGCTTCTATACCCTCCGATTCGAGGATAGATTTTAAAATTACTGCCTTTTCGTATGAGTGGATAGCCACTGTTACAAGATTTTTATCTTGTCTATTTTTGTTTGCGTCGTCCTTTTGCATAGTTTATTTGTTTTTAGGTTTGCCAAATTCTTAAATAAAAAACCCAATATTTTGTTGTCAAAAATATTGGGTTCTTTTTTTACCTTAAGCGTTATCCTGTTCCGCTTCTTCCTCTTGAGGCTGATATACAGGATAATCGTCAAGTCCCAATATCGCTAATGCCTTATCGAAAATTGTAGAGTCGTCTAGTACTACAATGCCACCATCCGGTCCTGGTTCGATATGTATTCCAATACTTTTTCCTTCTTTGTAATTGTACCCACCGAAGTAGTTTCTAACTGTTTCAGGTTTTAATCCCAGCTCTTCTGCTATACGGTGGATACTACCATCAGGGAGCTTGTCTTTCAATGCTCTTAATTCATTAAATGAGAGAGTTCTTGCCATGGTTCTTTAAATTTTATATGTAATTAAATATTCAACTATATTTATTTATGCCATAAACTTACACATTTTTTTAGAATAAACCAATTATTATAAATAAAAATGACTTAAAACTTGTCCCCTTCTATATTAGAACAATTATTAATGGCCTAATGTTGTTAGTATTGGACTAAAGATTATGATTAATGATATATACGCTATTATTACAATACCGATAATTCTTCCGGTTTGTAGAGAATAGGTATAATTACTGCTAATACTATTGCTATGCATAGAAGATATATGTTTTCTAACAAAACAGTATAAGCTATAAAGGGCAAATGCAATTATAGTTCCCACAACCATACCTCCTAAAATATCAGTTATAAAATGAACTCCAAGATAGACTCTTGAGTAGCTGTTTAGCAAAGCCCATACTAACAGTGGTATAGTCATCCATTTGCTTCTAAATACTAAGGATAAGAAAACTGCTATTCCAAAACTATTGGTGGCATGTCCCGAAATAAAACTATATCCTCTGCTTCTGTATCCTTTTACGGTGTCAACAAACTCCATGAAATCAGGATGGTGAGTTGGACGAGGTCTTTGAAAGAAGTCTTTAAAAATAGATGATGAGATCTGATCGCATAATGTGAAAATAATTGCTACTGAAACTACTGTTAATATTGCAATTCTTACAGGAGCTCTATAAAAAAACATTACTGCAAGAAATAATAGCATGGGGGCCCATATGACCTTTCCTGTCATAGTCCAGAACATATTATCCCAAAATATTGAGTCACTGCCATTAAGAGCAAAAAATAAGTTTCTCTCAATTGGTAATAGGCTTTCAATAGTCTCTCTCATTGTTTTATTTTTAATAGGGTATCAAAAGTGACCTAAAAGTATTATAATTTCATTTACTATCAAAAATATTGCCTATTAATTGTGATGATTCAATGTTAAATCGTCTCTATGTTCTCTTTTGATGTCCATCCAACGCTACCATTTGCTATCTCTATTTCCACCCAATTGGCATCACTTTTCTTGACTTTAACTTTTGTGCCTTCATGTAGTCTAAAAAGTTCTTTACTATTGGCGTCAGGAGAAGTCATGATAGATGCCGAAGCTGCCATAACTATTCCTGTGTTACGGTTTATTCGCTTATTTTTCTGACTGAATGCAAATCTATTTGCCACAAGCATTAATAAAATAAATACTATTGCCGCATAGAATCCGGTTTTTCTAACCCAAATCTTCCTAATAAAGAAATAAATGCTTAGTGCTGCCAAAAAGAGGACAAATAGTAAAATTCCTATATTGGCCCATGTGTTAGAGTTGAACATGTTTCTCAGTTCGTTTGTCCAATTGGTAAGGAAAAATCTGTCCGATACGTCAATCTTATCTTCTAAACGTGTTCTGGCAAAGCGCAAATTGTGTCTTATATCGCTGTCTCCCGGTTCAAGCAGCAAAGCTCTCTCATAGTTTAAAATTGCTTTTGCAGTCTCACCATTTCTAAAATATGCATTCCCCAGGTTGTAATATATCTCGGCAGATTCTCTTTTTTCGTGCAAATCTTGAGCAATTACCTGTTCATATAGCTGGATACTCTTTCTAAAGTCTCCCTCTCTGTATGCCTCTGAGGCTAATTCTGATGAAGACTGAGAAAATGATAATGATGATACAAAAAGTAAAATAATCAGAGTAATATATCTTGAAGTTTGCATTTCTATTTAATTTTAAGTTTGCTTTCCATTTCTCCTATAGCGCTTATGGTTTCGTTATAAAGCTTGTCCATAGCAGTGTCTCCTGTTGCAGGAGCATATCGTGCAAATTCACAAGTGTTGAGAATATTCATGAATTTATCAATCAGAGAGTTATCAATTCCATATACAGACAGCTCAGCTTCTATGTTGTCTTTTGTAAGCTTAGCAATAGGTATCGACAACTTATCGCTAAAGTAGCCCCACAGTGCACGCAACACCTCATCATAAAATAGCTCCTTGTTATGTTGTTTAAGATGTTTTTCAGCAACTCTTAGTCTCTTAATAGCTGCTTTATTTGCTCTTTTTGTCTTAACCAATGCAATATTTGCATTTTCTTTAGCTCTCTTTATATTAAGCAGAGCCAGAGCAACAAATAATATTGTCGGAATTATATACCATAACCAGTAACCTAGTGAGCCTGCAAAATGATTATCTCGATATTGATATTGAGGTGTTTCTGTTTTAATAAACCTTATATCATCTTCCACCTTCACACTTTGTTGGTTAATATAACTTGTAGTAGCTGCTTTTGAAGGATTGCCCTTAGCAATATCAAGATTGTACTCAGAAGACTTAAGAGTCTTGTATGATTTTGAGTTTATATCAAAGTAGGAGAACTCAATTGCCGGAATATTGTATTTCCCCTCATAACGAGGTATAACAAGATATTCAATTGTCTTTTTACCTGTCAATCCATTGACACTGGCCTGCAAGTCGTTGTTTATTGTTGGATCATATGTCTCGAAGTTGGTAGGGAAAACTATTTCAGGATTTTGAATTAACTTGCTGTTTCCTATTCCCGAAATTTCCAACTTAATGGTAATAGGCTCATTAGCCTTCGTTTCTAGAGTGCTTATAGAACTATTAAAAGAGTACGACCCCACTGCATTAGTAAAGCTTGACGGTTTTCCTGCCGGAAGCGGTTTCACGTCTATAGTCACGGGGTTTGTATTGAGTGTTTTCTTCACTTCAGCCATAACCTCTTGCGAACCAAAGAATGTAGATACTCTTTTACCTGAAGGAACAGTAAATACGGTTTCCAGTTTTCCTGATGGAATTGTTATTTTTCCCGATCTTTGTGGAAACAATAATGATTTCTTAATATCAGCTGTGTAGTAGTTCCTGTCATTATACCTCTCTAGTTTAAGTTGCTGATTAGATGCAATAGGAATCTCCTCACTCATGAATCCGTCAAACTCAGGAAACTCTGCACCTTCAAAGTATATTTGTCCGTAAACAGAATATAATCTGAAAGTAACAGTAAACCCCTCTTGTTCATAAACCCCATTTTTGGAAACTATAGCCCTAATAAATGCATCATTTGAGCTAATTGCTGGTACACCTGCTGATGTTGCTGATGGTTGAGATGCCCCTCCTCCCTGTTGTGATTCAGAATTTTTATCAGGTGGTAGGACATTAATCTTTAACGAATTAGATTTATAGTTTGCACCATCCACAGTTATTGATGCCGGATCCACATCAAAGTTGCCCTCTTGGTTAGCAACTAAAATATATGTATAAGTAACAGAGCTTTCGGATGTTGTTTTTCCATTTATAGTGCTCTGGCTAAAGCTTGTTGATGTAGATGGTCCAAACAAAACCTCAAACCCTTTGATGTCGGGTAATCTGAGATCCCTTCCTTCCTTGTTAAGCGTGTAACTTAATCTAAATTGCTCACCTTTAATAACACTGGCAGGTGCTGATGCACGGAATGTCACCTGCGCCCCCATTGTGCCTATGCCCACAATAAACATAAGCACAATTAAAAGTAATCTATTGTTTCGTTCTAAAAAATATCTCATTTTATTATAATTGTAGTGCTATAATATTACCAATCCTTACTTTGTTTTCGGTTTTCTTCTGATTTTTGTTTTCTCTCTTCAGCCTTCATTTTATTCACTTTGTCGAGAGTCTCTTTTTCATCCTGTTCAATAGCCTGCAGTAATTGTCGTGCATTGTCTCTTGACATTTGTTCAGGCTCTTGCGACTGCTCAGTCTTTTTGGGCTGGTCAGGATTGTTTTGTTGCTCCTGCTGGTCTTCGTTTTGTTTCTGTTCTTGTTCCTGTTGCTCAGGCTGCTCATCATTTTCCTGATCTTGAATCATTTTTTGAACCACCGCGAGGTTATATCTTGCCTCGTCATCACCTGGATTTAGCCTGAGGGCCATCTTAAAAGCTTCCATCGACTTTTCCAGATCTTTGGCTTGTAACATAGTATTACCAATATTATGCCACGCTGCCGACATCTTGTCAGTGTTATTCTTCTCGATAGCCAGATAGTTGTTATAATGCTCCACGGCTTGCTCCCAATTCTTTTGTCTATACTCAGTGTTGGCAGCATTGTAGTTAGCTTCCGGCGACAAAGAGTTCGACTCTATGGCTTTATTATAAAAGTCAAATGCCTCAGAATACTTTTCTTGCTTGTATGCTTTGTTTCCACTTCTCACATTTTTGCGCACGTCTTTCTGCGCCATCAATGACGAAGAAATAATCATTGCAGCTATCAATAGACTATATTTTAATATGCTTTGTTTCATTTGAATAATCTTACATTTTTGAATATTGGATTCTTTTTATCGTATATAAGAAATTCTACAATCAGAATTAACAACATTATCCACGCAAATAAAATAAATTTTTCATCATATTCAGAATATGACAAAGAGGATGTCTTTTTTGCCTGAAGCTCATTAAGCTCTGCTTCCAGAGCTTTTATTGCAGCATTGCTGTTGTCAGCCTGAATATACATCCCCTTACCATTAAGGGCAATCTCTTGTGCCATTTGCTCGTTCAGCTTAGTAAGAACAATTTGACCTTGCTCGTCAGCTTTAAACTTATCACTGTAAGCAGATTCGGGTATTGGTGATCCTTCGACTGAACCAATGCCTATAACATTCACTGTAATACCTGCATCGGCCGCTGCCTTTGCTGCTTCATAGGCATTACCCTCATGGTCCTCAGCATCAGTAATAAGCACTATGGCCTTGTCAACATCCGTATCGCTTGAAAATGATCTCATACTGAGATTTATTGCATCACCAATCACCGTTCCTTGAACAGGAACTATATTTGTGTCAATAGAGTTAAGAAACAGTTTTGTGGATTGCGTATCGCTGGTTAGGGGCATTTGCACAAAAGCTTCACCGGCAAACACCACAAGTGCAACCTTGTCATTCTTTCTCACATCAATAATGCGCGAAAGTATTTGTTTGGCTCTGGTTAGTCGGTCAGGTGCCACATCTCGAGCCAACATGGAGTTTGAAACGTCTATAGCAATTACTAGCTCTATGCCATCTCTCTCCACATTTTCAACTTTAGTGCCAAATTGAGGACGAGCTATCATCAATATCCCTGATGATAATGCGGCGAATATCAACCAAAACTTTAGATATGAACGTTTAAGTGAAAGTTCGGGCATCATCTGTTTTATTGTTGACAACACCCCCAACTTCTTCACATCATTTCTTTTCCTGATGTTTAGGAATATGTATAACGCAACCACAAAAGGCATTGCTATAAAGAGATATAGATATTCTGGATTTTCGAATCTAAACATTTGTGCTCTTTTTTCGTTTTCTGTTAATTAAATTATGGAATTGTTCGCAACCAGGTTCTGCGTAGCACAAGTTCTATAAATGTAAGTGCCAGTGCTAACAATGCAAAGGGCAAAAACAATTCCTGTTTGCGACTAACATTCTGAACGCTGATTAAATACTTTTCCATCTGGTCAATCTCGTGATATATTTCACGAAGGCTCTCATTGTCCACCGCTCGGAAATATTTGCCTCCCGTAAGGTTTGCAATATCAGTAAGCACATTTTCATCAATATCCACCGGCATGTTTTGCATACGAATACCAAAAGGTGTTTGCACCGGTGTTGGGGCCACTCCCTTTGTCCCGGCTCCCACTGTGTAAACTCTTATTCCGTAGGACTTAGCCAAGTCGGCAGCAGTCATTGGGGCAATCTGTCCGCGGTTGTTAGAGCCATCCGTAAGTAGAATCACAATCTTGGATTTCGACTCACTGTCTTTAAGTCTGTTCACAGAGTTTGCCAGTCCCAGTCCAATTGCGGTTCCATCCTCAATCATTCCAAAATCTACTTCATTAAGCAGATTAAGCAGAACTTTGTGGTCTGTAGTCATTGGACATTGGGTAAATGTTTCACCTGCAAAAATTACTAAACCAATATTGTCGTTTTTTCTGTCGGTAATAAACTCCGAAGCTACCTTTTTCACTGCCTCCAAACGATTAGGCTGCAAATCTTGTGCAAGCATAGAGCCCGAAATATCCAAGGCAAGAACAATGTCGATACCCTGTGTTTCCGATTTCTCCCACGAGTCCACTGCCTGCGGACGCGCCACGGATATTACCAGCAGAGCGATTACAATCATTCTCAACAAAAAAGGCAGATGTCGCATATATACTTTGAAGGTTTTGTTTCTTCCCTCGAAGGCTTTGGTAGAAGCAAGCTTAAACGATGCCTGTACCTTCGACATGCGAATTATGTACCACACAATCAGTGGTACTATTATTAATAATAAATATAAATATGTAGGGTTTGCAAATTGCATATCTCTTCTATTAATTTTTCTCTTCCTGTTCTGTTTGCTCTTTATCCGGAAGTGGGTCTGGCTCTCTTGTTTGGTTAACAAATAAGTAGGCGTTAACCATGCTCAGATCGTTTTCATTTTGATATGGCTTGTGTTTTGCAAATTTCACCATATCAGCCAGCGACAGAACTTGATTTAAATTTTCAATTGCCGACTCACTATCCAGTTCAAACCTCTTTCTTAGCTCATCAAGTATCTCGCCCGAAGTCATCTCCATAGCATTCACTTGATATCGCTCAAATATATACCTGCGTAAAATATCGGTTATCTTGGTGTAAAACTCCTTTTCTCTGTCTTGCTGCCATATTTTGTCAGCTTTCAGTTTGTCCAGCTCTTTCAATGCTCTGGTGTGAGGAGGTAATATTACCGGTGGAGTAAAGAAGTAACCTTTGTTTCTCTTTCTAAGAATCATGATTATAATCAATCCCACCAACACAACCAATGCTGCAATTCCAAGAATTATCCATAATATCCAGAGATAATCTGTCCACACAAACTTTGGTTTTTGAATAGCTTTAATATCATTTAGCTGAAGCTGTTGAAAATCTATTGAGTCGGTTTGACCGGTATTCAACTTCTCCAGGTAAGCCATGGTAGAGTCCTTAAGTATTGGTGATGTAACCTTAAGACCAAACGAATTTGAGAAAATAGTGTCTGTTCCGTCAAATATGGGAATATAAGGTACATAATAAAGTGTAGAGTCAAACGAAGTAACCAGATACTTAAGGTTCATGGTCGCCACCTCGTTTTCTATTAAAGTATCAGGCTCCAACATAGTAAGAACCTCCAATCCCGACACAATTTCATGCTCATATACAGGAAAGTGAATAGTTTCGCCCTTTGGTGAAATCACTTTTAGGTTAATAATTGCCTGTTCTCCAATTTGTATCTCTGCAGGTTGGATAGTAGCATGCACCGATGTCTTCTGCGCAATCATACTTTGTGCAGAAAATATCAGAGTTGTAAGCAGTAGTATTATGAGTTTTTTCATCAATTAGCTATCTCCTTTTTTGAAATAATGATAACAGAGCTTTCACATAATCATCATCTGTAGATACTGAAACGTTATCTACACTGCTCTGCTTAAATGTCATATCCATCTCAGTCTGACGCTCGCGCCACCATTTGCCATAATCATTTCTGATTCGTTTGGATGATGTGTCGACCCAAAGCTCTTTGCCGGACTCAGGATCCAACATTTTCATCAATCCCAGCGATGGTAATTGTGTGCTTAGTTTATCATACACCTGTATTGCGGCTATGTCATGCTTTTTATTGGCAATACGAAGAGCTTGTTTATAGGGATTCACGTCAATAAAGTCTGAAATAACAAATGCAGTACACCTTTTCTTAATAGCATTGGTCATATATCTTAATGCCTGATTAATATCGGTGCCTTTCTTCTCGGGCTCAAAACCAAGAATTTCTCTTATTATAAATAATATGTGCTTTCTTCCTTTCTTGGGAGGAATGAATTTTTCCACTTGCTCCGAAAAAAATATTACACCTATCTTGTCATTGTTCTGAATTGCCGAGAAGGCAAGTGTGGCAGATATTTCGGCCACCATATCGCGCTTTGTTTTGTGAGAAGATCCAAATCCTAAGCTCTGCGAAACATCAATAAGAAGCATCACAGTAAGCTCTCGCTCTTCTTCATATATTTTTACGTAAGGACGATTGTATCGTGCTGTAACGTTCCAGTCTATATCTCGCAAATCATCTCCAAACTGATATTCGCGAACTTCTGAAAAAGCCATACCACGACCCTTAAAGGCGGAATGATATTCTCCCGCAAATATATTTCGCGATAACCCTTTTGCCCTTATCTCTATATGTCGTACTTTTTTTAATAATTCGCTTGTTTCCATATCTGATTAAGGTACTTCTACCTTATTAAGGATTTCGCTGATAATCTCTTCTGTTGTGATGTTGTTTGCTTCTGCTTCATACGTTAAGCCAATTCTGTGGCGAAGCACATCGTGGCATACTGCACGTATATCTTCTGGAATCACATATCCGCGACGCTTGATAAAAGCATATGTGCGTGCAGCAAGGGCTAAGCTAATAGAGGCACGGGGTGATGCACCAAAGTCAATCATCTCTGCCATATCTTTTAGCCCAAACTGATCAGGATAGCGAGTAGCAAAAACGATATCAACAATATATTGTTCTATCTTTTCGTCGATATAGACCTCTTTCACCACTTTGCGCGCTTCAAGTATTTCATCTACGCTAACGGCAGGCTTGTCAATAGTGGGTGAGTTGAATATATTTTGACGTATAATTTTCTTTTCTTCCTCTTTTGTTGGATAATTTATAACCACTTTAAGCATAAAACGGTCTACCTGAGCTTCAGGCAACGGATAGGTCCCTTCCTGCTCAATAGGGTTTTGGGTTGCCATTACCAGAAATGGCTTTGGGAGCTTGTATGTTTGTTCGCCAATTGTAACCTGTCGTTCTTGCATAGCCTCAAGAAGTGCACTCTGCACTTTTGCCGGAGCACGGTTAATCTCGTCAGCCAAAACAAAGTTTGCAAAAATAGGACCATGCTTTACCGAAAACTCTTCGTTGCGCTGGCTATAAATCATAGTTCCCACTACGTCAGCAGGCAACAAGTCGGGCGTAAATTGGATGCGGCTATAATCTGCATCGATAAGTTCTGCAAGTGTTTTGATGGCAAGTGTCTTTGCTAATCCGGGAACCCCCTCAAGCAAAATATGCCCGTCTGACAATAAACCTATCAGTAGCGACTCTACTAAGTGCTTCTGTCCAACTATCACTTTGTCCATACCATTAATTAAGGTCTGAACAAAGATGCTCTTTCTTTCGATTTTTTCGTTTAATTCTTTAATATCAATTACCTGACTCATGTTTTATCTTTGTTAAATTGATCATTATCTATATAGTACCGCAAAAATAGGGAATGTTAAAAGTGTTTGTTTGTATTGTGCCGTTAAAAATAATTAATCACCTTCTTATTAATATATTAGCTTGTTTATTTGTTTAATCTTTATGAGAAAAGAAGTCTGAATGCATCACTCACCTTTTTCACCTCTTTAATTTCTAGATTAAGCTTTGCTGTAAAGCCTTTCAAGTTATTAGCAGGTATAAGAATTCGTTTGAAACCTAATTTCTCCGCTTCCAATATCCTTTGTTCTATGCGGTTTACAGGACGTATCTCTCCCGATAGTCCCACCTCTCCTGTTAGGCATGTGTCCTGATCTATCGACATATCAAGGCTTGATGATAACACAGAACTTATTACAGCAAGGTCTAGTCCGGGATCGCTAACTCTTAGTCCACCGGCAATATTAAGAAACACATCCTTTTGTGCAAGTTTAAATCCTGCACGTTTCTCTAAAACGGCAAGTAACATATTCATCTTTCTAATATCAAAACCTGTGGCAGATCTCTGCGGAGTGCCATATGCTGCCGTGCTTACTAAGGCTTGAGTCTCTATAAGCAGTGGACGAATGCCTTCTATTGCTGCCGAGATTGATACTCCGCTTAGTCCGTCGTGGTTTTGTGTAAGCAGCAGCTCCGAAGGGTTACTTACTTCGCGCAATCCCGATTGATTCATTTCATAAATTCCAAGTTCGGCAGTGCTTCCAAATCTGTTTTTGATACTTCGCAAAATGCGATACATATAATGGTGGTCACCCTCAAATTGCAGAACTGTGTCCACAATATGTTCTAGAACTTTTGGACCGGCAATGCTTCCTTCCTTAGTTATATGTCCTATCAAAAACACTGGAGTGCCCGATTGTTTTGCAAATTTAAGGATAGAAGCAGCGCATTCCCTTACTTGTGATATACTGCCCGGAGACGACTCCATGGCATCGCTGTATATGGTTTGTATAGAGTCGATTATTACCAGTTGTGGAGAAGTGTTTTTGATATGTGTAAATATATGATCGAGATTTGTCTCGCACACAATCAGGCTGTTGTCGTTTGGTATTCCCAGTCTGTCGGCTCTAAGTTTAATTTGTCGTGCGCTCTCTTCACCCGAAACGTATAGTGTTTTTATATTTTTAAGCTTGAGCATTGTTTGCAATACCAAGGTTGATTTGCCAATTCCCGGCTCGCCACCTATCAACACTAATGATGCCGGCACCAAACCGCCTCCCAGAACTCTGTTTAGCTCATTGTCCTGCATATCTATACGCGGTTCTTCGTCCGCTCTTATATCTTCTATTAATTGAGGTGTGCTTTTCCCAATTTCAAACGAGCGTGTATCGTTATTTTTTGTAGAAGCATCTTTGCGCACAATCTCTTCTACCATTGTGCCCCACTCATTACATGCAGGGCATTTACCCATCCATTTGGGAGATTCATTGCCACAGCTGCTGCAAAAAAATACTGTCTTAAGTTTTGCCATTATTTCTTTTTCACTTTTTGTTCCTTTTTCAACAAAGATAATCGTTTTGATGTTATTAGCCTCAGATTGGTTACTTTTGTATTATTATAATTATAAGATATAAGAATAAATATGATATCATCATTAATTTCAAAATTGCTCAACATATCTCTTAAAAATGTTGAGGCTACGATAGGTTTGCTGTCAGAAGGTGCTACCATTCCTTTTATTAGCAGATATAGAAAAGAAGTTACGGGCGGACTGGACGAAGTGCAGATTGCAAAAATCAGTGATTTGAATGATAAATATATTGAGCTTGAAAAGCGAAAAGAGTTTGTTATTAAAACAATAACTGAACAAGAGAAGCTAACTCCCGAACTTGAAAATAAGATTGTTGACTGTTGGGATGCAACTGAGCTTGAGGATATCTATCTTCCATATAAGCCTAAGCGTCAAACCAGGGCTGAGATTGCTCGTAAGCGTGGACTAGAGCCTTTGGCAAAATGGGTGATGATGCAACATGACTTAGATGTAAACAAAAAAGCTGAAGACTTTATTAATGATGAGGTGAAGAGCAGTGCTGATGCCATTAATGGGGCAAAGGATATTATAGCTGAGTGGGTGAATGAAAATATAAATTCCCGACAAATTGTGCGTAATATTTTTGAGCGTAGTGCAGAGATAACCTCAAAAGTGATAAAGGGAAAAGAAGAGGAAGGTGCTAAGTATAGTGACTATTTCGATTTTTCGTCTAAACTATCTCGATGTCCTTCGCACCGTATGTTAGCAATCAGGCGAGGGGAGGCTGAGGGATTTTTGAGAGTTTCAATATCTCCTGATGATGAGTATTGTCTTGATAAGCTGGTGCCGTTCTTTGCAAAAAATAATACTCCGGCTGCTGATTTAATAGAAGAAGCTGTTGAGGATTCATATAAGAGATTGCTTAAACCCTCTATTGAAACAGAGTATGCAAATATATCAAAATCTGAAGCTGATGATGCGGCTATAAGCATATTTGCCGAGAACTTACGTCAATTGCTGCTTACCGCTCCATTAGGGCAGAAACGCATTCTTGCTGTTGATCCCGGTTTCAGAACCGGTTGTAAGCTGGTGTGTCTTGACGAACAGGGAAACTTGCTTCACAACGAAACAATATATCCACATCCGCCTCAAAAAGAGTATTCTAAGGCTGGAAACAAAGTCGTAAAATTAGTTTCAACCTATAAAATTGATGCTATAGCTATAGGTAATGGCACGGCAAGCCGAGAAACGGAGCATTTTATTTCTAATCTAAGGTTTGAGAAAGAGGTTAAGGTGTTTGTAGTTAGTGAGAGTGGAGCTTCGATATATTCAGCATCAAAGGTTGCTCGTGAAGAGTTCCCCGAGTATGATGTAACAGTGAGGGGGGCCGTATCTATAGGAAGACGATTGAGTGATCCGCTGGCAGAGCTAGTAAAGATAGATGCCAAGTCAATTGGGGTGGGTCAGTATCAGCATGATGTGGATCAAGCAAAGCTTAAAAAATCGCTGGATCAAACTGTTGAAAGCTGTGTAAACCTTGTTGGAGTTAATCTAAATACTGCCAGCAAACACTTATTAATGTATGTGTCGGGTTTGGGCGAATCGCTTGCACAGAATATTGTCAGTTATCGTACTGAAAACGGAGCTTTTGCGTCGCGTGCTCAGTTGAAGAAGGTGCCCAGACTAGGGCCTAAAGCATTTGAGCAGTGTGCCGGCTTTTTGCGTATTCCCGATGCTAAAAATCCTTTGGATAACTCCGCTGTCCATCCTGAGAGCTACTCGGTGGTTGAGAAAATGGCAAAAGATATAAAATGTTCAGTTGCTGACCTGGTTGGCAAAAAGGATGTTCTTCAGACAATAGATTTGAATAACTACAAAACTGACATAATTGGACTTGAGACGCTGACCGACATTCTTCAGGAGCTTGAGAAGCCGGGTAGAGACCCGCGTACAAAAGCTGAGATACTGGAGTTTGACTCTAATGTGCGCACAATAGATGATGTTGTGGAGGGGATGATTCTGCCGGGTATTGTTACAAATATCACAAACTT
Source organism: uncultured Proteiniphilum sp. (assembly GCA_964535975.1). Classification (GTDB taxonomy): domain Bacteria; phylum Bacteroidota; class Bacteroidia; order Bacteroidales; family Dysgonomonadaceae; genus Petrimonas. The sequence continues at coordinate 21,382 of CAZHWC010000041.1, forward strand.
TGGTTGTTTTGTTGATTTTGGAATAAAGGAGAACGGGCTTGTTCATATTTCCGAATTGGCAGATAGATTTGTCTCTAACCCCACTGATGTGGTGTCGCTTCATCAACACGTTAGTGTGAAAGTTGTTTCAGTGGATAAAGAACGCAAGCGTATACAGCTGTCGATGAAAGTGCCACAGGCATAAGCATAATTATAATTTGTGAAAACATCTCATCAAGAAGCTAAAACTTCTGTGAGATGTTTTTTTTGTTTTATTTCGAGGTGTATAAAGAAGTGTATGTCCGCAATGCAAAATATTTGCTTTGATTTAAGATGTTAAATTGCAAAATTGCAAGCTTTTTAGTCTCGTCTAAGGACGTATTTTCTAGGTTTGCAAATGTTTT
>CAZHWC010000042.1:0-21325 GCA_964535975.1 uncultured Proteiniphilum sp.
AAGGCCAAAACTACTGATTTAAGACATTAAATCACACCAAAACATTTGCAAACCTAGGAAATACGTCCTAAGACGACACCAAAAAGTTTGCAATTTTGTAATTTAACATCTTAAATCACACCAAACATTTTGCAATCCTGATATTTAATAGCATAAGCGCCTGCATTTATAGTGCAAACCCTATATAAACATATGTATCTCAGCAAATACAAATCAATAGAAATTGATATATATTTTTCATTGCAAACATATTTTTTAAGAAAACAAAATGTATATTTGTGTCTTACCAATTTAATATGCACAGAATCTAATTAAACTCAAACATATCAACCCATCAACCTATGAAGAAATCAATATCACTTGTTGCAATAATTATCGGATTGGTGATATCCGCAAATATAAATGCACAAAAAATCAAAGTAAAAACGGGAATTGAAGTGCTAAAGGAGACAAACTTCAAAAGCCTTGTAGGAAAGCGTGTGGGACTTATTACCAACCCCACAGGCGTGGACAATAATCTGAAATCGACAATAGATATTCTTCATCAGGCTGGCGAAGTGCAACTGGTGGCACTTTACGGACCGGAACATGGTGTGAGGGGTGATGTGCATGCAGGTGATAAGATTGAAACATTTACCGATCCCAATACGGGCGTGCCTGTGTATTCATTATATGGAGCAACACGCAAGCCCACAATAGATATGCTTGAGGGCGTTGATGTATTGGTGTATGATATTCAGGATATTGGTTGCCGCTCATACACATATATATCTACTATGTATCTGGCTATGCAGGCGGCTGCCGAAAATGATATTGAATTTATGGTTCTGGACCGACCAAATCCTCTGGGAGGAAATAAGGTGGAGGGTAATCTGGTGGAGGATGGATTTGTTTCGTTCGTTAGCCAACTAAAAATACCATATGTGTATGGACTTACATGTGGCGAGCTTGCCAATATAATTATAGGAGAAGGGATGATTGACAAACCTTGCAAGCTTAGTGTGGTGAAAATGAAAAAGTGGCGCAGGAAAATGAACTTCGAAGATACCGGTTTGCCATGGGTGCCCACATCTCCGCATATTCCTTTTGCTCACTCTGCATATTTCTATCCCGTGTCGGGAATATTGGGCGAACTGGGTTATATGTCTATTGGCGTGGGTTATACCCTACCCTTCGAAATGTTTGCAGCAGAATGGATTGATGCCGAAAAAATGGCAAAAGAGCTAAACAGAAGAAATATTGCGGGAGTTGACTTCAGACCAATACATCTGAAACCATACTACGCTGTGGGGCAAGGAAAAAACTATCAGGGGGTTCAGATATATCTGCGCAACTTTGATAAGGCTCGCTTGTCCGACATTCAGTTTTATGTGATGGAGGTGGCAGCAGAGCTATATCCCGACAAAAAAGTATTTGAACATGCGGCAGAGGATAGATTTAATATGTTCGACAAAGTGAGTGGCAGCGACTATGTGCGAAAAGAGTTTTCTAAAAACCATCGCTTTGCCGATATCAAAGACTTCTGGACTAAAGACGAGGAGTCATTCAGAAAGCTATCCAAGAGATACTATCTTTATAAGTAAAAACTAACGATTAACCTTCTTACTAAATGAATACAACAAAACAAAGCAGCAGATTATTATCGTTGGATATATTGCGAGGCATCACCATTGCGGGCATGATAATGGTAAACAATCCCGGTTCGTGGGGGCATATATATGCTCCATTACGCCATGCTCCATGGCACGGGCTAACACCAACAGACTTGGTGTTTCCGTTCTTCATGTTCATAATGGGAGTATCTACATATATGTCGCTCCGCAAATATGAGTTTAAACTAACAAAGGAGAGTTTTCACAAAGTTGCCTATCGCACATTTATGATTTTTGCTATTGGTCTTGCCCTTGGATGGTTTGGTATATTATGCAGAAGTTTGGCAGCTGGCGAGACTTTTATTACAGCTGCCACAAGCCATTTTGGCACAATGCGCATAATGGGAGTTTTGCAAAGATTGTCTTTAGCCTATGGTTTTTCGGCATTTATTGCTTTGGTGATAAAACCCAAAGATTTGATATGGGTGATAATTACAATCCTCTTTGGATATTATTTGTTGTTGCAGTTTGGAAACGGCTTTGAGCTTTCGGAAAACAATATCATAGCACGAGTTGACAGGGCTGTTATGGGAACAAAGCACATGTATAAAGAGATAGACGCTACAGGCAACAGGATAGCATTTGATCCGGAGGGACTTCTAAGCAGTATTCCATCTGTTGCTCATGTGTTGATAGGTTTTTTGTTTGGCAATATGATTGTTGGCACAAAAGACAACAACAAACGTGTTGAAAAAATTCTTATATGGGGAACAGTTCTTGCATTCTCGGGCTTGCTGCTTCATTATGGTTGCCCTATAAATAAAAAGATATGGAGCTCTACTTATGTGCTTGCCACCACCGGTTTTGCGGCTCAGCTCCTGGGGTTGCTAATATGGATAATTGATATAAACAAGAAAGAGAAGTGGAGCAGATTTTTTCATGCCTTTGGCGTGAACCCCCTTTTTGTGTTTGTGCTTGGAGGAGTATTGGCAAACTTGGTTGGCACAATTAAAGTGAGCCACGCCGGTGCACCCATCACCATAAAAGGGTATGTGTATAACATTCTTATCCAGCCATGGGCAGGAGATTATTTCGGTTCATTTCTGTTTTCAATAATCTTTATTTCCATATGCTGGCTTTTTGGCTATATACTTTATAAGAAGAATATTTACATTAAAATATAAAACATAATCTGTGATATGACAAAAATATTGATTGCAGACAGTGGTGCCACCAAAACAGATTGGTGTGTAGTGGCAAGCGACAAAATTATTCATCGCATTCAGTCTAAAGGGATTAGTCCCATCTTTCAGAGTGAAGATGAGATAAAAAATGAAATTAAAAATGAAGTTCTGCCCCACATCAAGGAGTTTGACATTAATGCTGTCCGATTTTATGGTTCGGGATGCATACCCGAAAAGATAGATGGCATGGAGAGAGCAATAAGATACTCTTTTGGTGATGCACACATAAAAGTATATAGCGACCTAGTGGCTGCTGCTCATGCTCTTTGCGGGCATGATAGCGGAATAGCTTGTATACTTGGGACAGGCAGCAACTCATGTGAATGGGATGGAAACAAAGTTGTGAATCAGATTTCACCTCTTGGTTTTATATTGGGCGATGAAGGCAGTGGTGCAAACCTGGGCAAATTGCTTGTGGGCGATTTGCTTAAGAACCAGCTCACTGAGGGTCTCAAGGAGAAGTTTCTTGCACAGTTTGATTTGACGCCTGCCGACATCATCGACAAGGTGTACAGACAACCATTTCCAAGTCGCTTTCTGGCAAGTTTGTCACCTTTCATTATCCAAAATATTGGCGACAAAAGTGTGAAGAACATTGCAATGCGCAGCTTCGGCGATTTCTTTGAGCGCAATGTAATGCAATATAATTATAAGGATAATTGTGTTAACTTTGTTGGCTCAATTGCTTGGTATTATGCCGATATAATTCGTGAGGCAGCATCGCAAAGAGGCATCACAGTTGGCAATATAGAGCAATCGCCAATGCCTGGTTTAGTAAAATATTACTCACAGTTTGATTTATAACAATATGACATTCATCAAAATCACAGAGCAATCATCGTTGTATGATAATCTGGAGCAAAAATCGGTTCACGAATTGCTCACCGAAATAAATGCTGAAGACCAAAAAGTGGCCTTGGCTGTAGAAAAAACAATTCCCGAAATTGAAAAACTGGTTACGGGTATTGTGCAGAGAATGAAAAAGGGAGGGCGTCTTTTTTATCTTGGCGCCGGCACCAGCGGCAGACTTGGAGTACTTGATGCTTCTGAGATTCCGCCTACTTATGGTATGCCTCCAACATATGTTATTGGTCTTATAGCGGGTGGCGATCACGCTCTCAGAAATCCGGTGGAGGATGCTGAGGACAATGCAGACAAATCGTGGGAGGAGCTTCTGGCCTATGATATTAATCAGAATGATGTGGTGGTGGGCATTGCTGCATCTGGCACTACGCCTTATGTGATTGGGGCATTACGCAAAGCGCGAGAAAATGGAATACTTACCGGTTCGATAAGTTGTAACCCAAATTCGCCTATAGCAGACGAAGCTGAAATTAAGATTGAGGCAATTGTGGGACCCGAATATGTTACGGGTAGCACACGCATGAAATCGGGCACAGCACAGAAGATGGTGCTTAATATGATAACAACTGCCACAATGATAAAGCTGGGAAGGGTGAAGGGCAACCGAATGGTGAATATGCAGCTTACCAACCAAAAGCTTGTTGATCGTGGCACTAGAATGATTATTGAGGAACTAAATTTGCCTTATGATCAGGCAAAAAATCTTTTATTGCTTCATGGAAGTGTGAAGGAGGCGGTGGACAGCTATCGGAACGATATGCATATTTGAAAACAAAACAGGGTAAAATCAAAAAAATGATTTCACCCTGTTTAATTATATATCTATATGTTCGTTTTATCCAATAAACGAAATAAGAACTCCTGCAGTAACTGCCGAACCTATTACTCCCGACACATTACTTGCCATACAGTATTGTAAAATATGATTTGATTTGTCATACTTCAATGCCATTTCATTAGCAACTCTGGATGCCATTGGCACAGCACTTAGACCTGTGGCTCCAACAAGAGGATTGATTTTCTTTTTGGAGAACATATTATAAATCTTTACAGCCAATATTCCGCCTGCAACAGATATTGCAAAGGCAAGGAAACCACCCACAATAATACCTAATGTTTGTGGAGAAAGAAACACTTCGGCCGTCATAGTTGCACCCACTGTGAGACCAAGAAAGATTGTTGCAGTATTCATAATTGGTCCTGAGGCTGCATCTGCAAGACGACTGGTGTTGGCACCAATCTCCTTAATAAGATTACCAAACAACAGCATGCCAACTAACGGGGCTGCCGATGGAACAAAAATTGCAACCACAACACCCAACACAATTGGGAATATGATTTTTGCAGTCTTTAGGTGCTTAATCTCATTTTTGGGCGGATATAGCTTATCCATCTTTCTCATATGAATTTTAAACTCGTCTTTAGTCATCATCATATTTGCCACAAGTGGTATAATTACCGGCACAAGTGCCATATACGAATAAGCAGCAATTGCAATTGGACCAAGCAAGTGCGGTGCGAGCTTAATTGTGGTGTAAATAGCCGTAGGACCATCGGCGCCACCAATAATAGCAAGCGAGGCTGCTTCGTTTAATTGAAATCCAAATAGAACTGCAACCAAAAGAACGGTAAAAATACCAAGTTGTGCCGCACCTCCAAAGAGAGACAACTTAAGATTACGAAGCATAGGACCAAAATCGGTAAGTGCACCCACTCCCATAAATATTATTGGAGGAAGCAATCCTGTTTTAATCAATGCATAATAGAGAAAGTTCATAATTCCAAACTCGTGGGCAATATCCATAAGGTTCATATAGCTACCATCAGCAGCCTGCACCAACGAGTTATCTACAATGCCCAACCCGGCCATTGGCAGGTTTGCAAGCATCACACCAAAACCAATGGGAACAAGCAAAAGGGGTTCATACTGTTTCTTTATGCCCAAGTAGAGCAAAAGAAAAGATATAAAAAGCATTAGCACTATACCCCAGGTGATGCTTCCAAAGGCGGTCATATCAACCAGTTTTGTAAGTATATCTTGCATATTTTATTGCAGTTTTACAAGTACATCATCTTCGTCAACCGAGTCGCCATTGGCAAAACAAATCTCTACTACCTTGCCATCGCTTTCGGCAGCAACTGCATTGTATGTTTTCATCGACTCGATATAACCTACAATATCTCCTTCTCGCACTGTGTCACCAACCTTAATAGCCGTTTCCGAAGAGTCTTTGGTAAGGAAGAACTTTCCTTCAAGAGGTGCTATCACATTTTGCACCACTCCCACCACGGGTTGTATTACAGCCGGTACTGCCGAAGCAGCTTTCTGCGTTTTCGAAAAAGTAGATGGTGTCATTGGCAATCCGTCATTATCCGGATATGATATGTGAACCATAAACTCTTCATCGCCCACATTAATAACCAAATGCCTTGGATGTGAGTTATGATCTCCGTTGCCATTTGCAACCGGCAATTGACCATTTTCGGCAAGTTCTTTAGCTTCCTTTTCTGCTCTTTTCTTTTCAAGGTCTTTCTCAAACTCTTGTTTTGCTGCCCCCGACTTATACGCACGATATTGTTCGGGATGCATTGCTAGCTCAAACAACTCTTCATCATCTTCACCAAAGTCCCAACCATTTTGCTTCATTTCTGCACGGAATTCATCAAGCTGGTTTGGATATAAATCCTGCGGATTGCCCTTAAAGTATTCTTTATGATTATCTTTTATCAATTGCTGAATCTCGGGATCAAGCTTACCCGGTAGTTGGCCGGTACGCCCCACAATCATATCCCAAATATTGTCTGCAATCATTGACCATCGCTCTCTTCCTCTTTCAAGTTGCATAACGTTCATAAGAGCAAGATTCTTTACATACTGACTAAAAGGCGTCACCAAAGGCGGATTACCAATCTTAGGCCATACATACGACACCTCATCAAAAAGCTTGATAAGCAAATCGTCGATGGTGATTTCTGGTTTGTTGTTTTTCACAAACCACTTATTAAGCGACTTCAAATTTGTTTCGAGATCCGACATCAAGCTGCCCATCATTCCGCCAGGTAGTCCCGGTGCAATAAGCAATGAGTTCATCAATCTGTTTTTGGGATTGATGTAGAAGCCAAGAAAATCATCAATATACTTTTGAGTAAGTGACCGCACTTTCATATAAGCTTTCATGTTAATCTCAGGAACTTTGAAACCTGCATCTTTAAGCATTGCCTGCACGGCAAGAATGTCGGCATGTCCTGTTCCCCATGCAAGTGGCTCCATGGCAGTGTCTATATAATCCACTCCGGCATATGCCGCCTCTAATATAGTTGCCATTTGAAAACCGGGCCCTGCGTGACCGTGATATGTGATAGGTATATTAGGATGCTTTTTCTTTATGTTCTGTATAATCTTGCCAACTGAAGCCGGACGGCCAATACCTGCCATATCCTTAATACATATTTCATCTGTACCCATTTCTATTAATGTGTCGGCAAGATTAGTGTAATACTCAACGGTATGAACCTTAGACACAGTAATGCTTAAAGCAGCCTGAGAAATCATTCCAGCTTCTTTGGCATACTTAATTGAAAGCTCAAGATTTCGAGGGTCATTTAATCCATCAAAAGATCGGGCAATATCTGTTCCCTGCTTCTTTTTCACCTTAAACATAAGTTGGCGCACATCTGCCGGAACCGGATTCATGCGAATACCATTGAGACCACGCTCAAGCATATGAGTCTGAATGCCTGCATCATTAAATGGTTGTGTCCATTCTCTTACTGCTGTATTTGGATTCTCACCAAACAGAAGGTTTATTTGCTCGAAACCTCCACCATTAGTTTCAACACGTGCAAAGCATCCCATATCTATAATTGCCGGTGCTACTTCTTTCAACTGTGCAACTGTGGGTACGTATTTCCCTGACGATTGCCACATGTCTCTATACAAGAGACCAAATTTAATTTCCTTTGCCATTATTGCTTTTTGTTTGTTTTAGTTTTCGATCTTGTCTATTCTGTCTATTTTGCCTTTTCCTCCGGTCACTGCCTCAACAGCTGCTATTACGGCAGCAATTTTGGCCGGATTAGATGGTACTGCTTTTCCGCTAACAATTGTCTTTTTAGTAGCAATTGTTTCTACGGGGAGAAAACGGTTTGTAAGCTTTATCACCATGTTCCCAATGAAAATAACAAGTGACAAAATCACAAAAACGGTAATCATCCCAACCATTAACAGACTGATCGCTTCGTTAAAATTTTCCATATGTGATTATTTGTTTTAGACTGACTTCCTAAAGATCATATGTAAGAAGCCGATATCAGATGATAACATTTATATCTATTTTTTCCAAATATACAAAAAGATTTTTGTTAATGAGGGCAATAAACTATCAATATGATATATAAAGATTTTTTTGTGTTTTTCGGATGTGTTTCTAAAAGGACTGCCATAGCCTGTCATTAGGCACAGGAGCCGTAACCTTGATTTGCTCTTTTGAAACGGGATGAATGAAACTTATGCTGCGCGAGTGTAATGAAATTCCACCATCGGGATTTGATCTGTCTGCCCCATATTTAAGATCGCCTTTTATGGGACTTCCAATCTTTGACAGCTGGGTACGAATTTGGTGATGACGCCCTGTTTCCAAGTCAACTTCAAGCAGATGATAATTGTCTGAACTGGCAATAAGTTTATAGTGAAGTACTGATTTCTTTGTTCCTTTTCTTTCCTGGTCGTAAGCGGTTGATTTATTGGTTCGCTCGTTCTTAATTAAATAATGAGTTAGTGTGTCTTCTGTTTTTTGGGGAATATTTTTCACTATAGCCCAATAGGTTTTAGTGATTTCGTTGTTGCGAAACATATCATTAAGTCGCGTAAGTGATTTGCTGGTTTTAGCAAAAACCACAATACCGCTTGTGGGTCTGTCAAGCCTGTGCGTAACCCCTAAATAAACGTTGCCCGGCTTATTGTACTTCACTTTTATGTACTCTTTAACGATATCAGACAATGGCTTGTCGCCCGTTTTGTCACCTTGCACAATTTCGCCAACTTCTTTATTTACTATTATGATATGATTATCCTCGTAAAGTACTGTCATAATTAATTGATATGAGGCAACTACATGATAAACTATAAGCCTCTGAGAGTTAAATAGAGGGAGCACCACACTTTAATGCTCCCTCACCATTATTTTAAATTTACATATTCATTCCACCGCACACGTTCAGCACTTGTCCTGTAACGTATGCCGATAAGTCTGAAGCTAAGAACAATGTTGCATTTGCCACATCCTCTGCTTCACCTGCGCGACGCAAAGGTATTTGTTTTGCCCACTCGGTTCTCACCTCTTCCGAAAGTGCTTCAGTCATATCTGTTGCAATAAATCCGGGAGTAATCGTGTTAACACGAATACCACGCGAACCCAATTCTTTTGACATTGACTTTGCAAGACCAATCATGCCTGCCTTTGAAGCTGCGTAGTTTGCCTGTCCTGCATTGCCCGACACACCCACCACTGATCCCATATTAATAATGCTTCCCGATTTTTGGCGCATCATAATTGGCGTTACAGCATGAATAAAGTTAAATGCTGATTTTAGATTTACGTTAATCACAGCATCCCACTGCTCTTCGCTCATACGCATCATCAATCCGTCTTTTGTGATACCGGCATTGTTAACAAGGATATCGATTCTGCCAAAGTCTTCCTTAACAGCCTCAACCACCTTGTGTGCATCTTCAAAACTTGATGCATCAGACACATATCTCTTTCCTTTCACACCAAGAGCATTAATTTCATCCTCAACGGCCTGACCGGCTTCATCGGGACGTGAATTTGTGATGGCCACATTAGCTCCTTGTTCTGCCAATTTTAGGGCAATGGCTCTGCCTATACCTCTTGAAGCACCTGTTACAAGTGCTGTCTTACCTTCTAAAAGTCTCATATAGTAATTTGATTATTTGTTGTTTAATCCCTTAAAAATAAGATTATGAACTATTTCTCTATCCTCCGGATTATCATATTTCAGATTTAACACTCCTCGTATTACCGGCACCTCAAGCCCCTTTAGTGCATAATGAAGTATCTCTGCTGTTTTAGAAATACTGCTTATATGAAACACATCCGACTCGCAACCATCCGTAAGAATTGATTCAAGATATTTCATCTCTTTTTTATCAAACTCCTTACGCACATTTTCCACTGCCCATATATTTCTGAAAAAGTCGGCACGCAATGTGCCGTTTCTTGTTACCACTTCCTTTATTACGCTTAGTCTCGCAAAAGTGAATAACATTAGTTTCTCATCAGCAGGTAAGTCTCTTTTGGTCACATCCTCAAGAGCATTATGCATTGTTTCAAGCTCACAGCTGATTACCTCTTTATATATATCATTTTTGTTTTTAAAGTATGTATATATTGTTCTTCTGCCATACTCTGAAACATCAGCGATTTCATTTATAGTGGTGTTCTCAAAACCCTTTTTGGCAAAGAGTTTGCGAGCAACCTCAAGAATATTTCGTTTAGTTTTTGATCTTGTAATAGCCATACCAAATGCACAGTTCTAATATATTTGTGCAAATATAAAGATAATGTTTTAAAATTAAAAGTGTGTATAGTAGTAAACTACCAGTCTATAGCGTTATTTTACTTTCTAATCTAATATCTTCTGAAGAACTTCCAATCATAATTGTAAATTCACCGGGTTCGAAGACACGCTCTAATTTACTATTTACAATTGAAAATGTTTCTTTATCGATACTTAGAGAGATGTTGCGAGATTCGCCCGGCTGTAATGAAACACGCTCAAAACCACATAGTTCTTTTTCATACACTATCACACTTGCAATATTATCTCTGAAGTATAATTGAGAAACCTCATCGCCTGCCGTATCTCCAATATTTTTAATTTTAAAGTTCACAGTCACCTGGTATAGCTCAGCCCGTGACCAATTTTATTAAAATCTATCCAGCCCTTCTTGTATATCTTCGAGGAAAGAGGAGGAAACTTTAGCTCCCTTACTCCATCACTTGTCTTAATAGAACCACCCACATACCTGTCTGCTATTTGTGCATTTATGGAAAAAGTAAGCAACAATGCCACAATAATTAAAGATAACTTTCTCATTACCACACTATAATTTCATCTAAGAACAACCAACCATTAACGCTCTTGCGATTTGCGATCAATTTGATGTATCTACCTTCAACATCACCCGACCATGCAAATGGCTTCGAGAAAGTTCCTTCAGCCTTAGGGCTTGTTTCATCCACAAAGGTGTGTACTTCAGAAAAACTTTCCTTATCATTTGATACCGACATCGAAACACTTGCCGGCAACCATATCTCTGCCCCTGCATTTTGCAAGAAAGCTGTTTTAAGATATTTAATTGGTATTACTTCTCCCAAATCAATGATAATTTCTATTTGCGGAAGAATAAAACCCTGCCATTGTCCATCACCATGAGCAGGACCACCCGGAATACCATTGATTAAAGCAGTTTCACCACCTGCGGTATAATGTTGACTATAAGGAGTTACATACTCAACAGACTTGCCGATAGCATTGTGATAATCTATGCGCTTTTCAATTATATTACCCACAGCCTTGCCATTTTGAAACAACTGCGCCCTGAAGTTGGCCGAATCTTTAATAGACACATTAGAATTATACAATGATGAAGCATCTGTTGGATTTGTGCCATCAGTTGTGTATCTGATTTCCACAGGATATAGCTCTGACGACAAAGCCACATCAATAGATTTATTCTCAACATTTGAATTCATTGTCACAAATGGCTCTTTGCTCAAAGTATATGTGTTGTAGCCCTTGCTTTGCAATAAAGGAATTGCACGGTTCACTCTCACCTTAAACTCATCCCACGACTTGTTCTCAGGTTGTGTCCAAGCCACCTCCGACAATGCAAGCAAACGCGGATAAATCATATACTCCATATGACTTTCATTTGGGATATACTCCGCCCATAAGTTAGCCTGAGGTCCCAATATATGTTTAGCTTCATCTGCTGTAAGCTCTTCAGGAACCGGCTCAAACGAATAAACCTTTTCAATAGTAAGAAATCCGCCAATTGCCTCGGGTTGAGTATCAGGTTCACCCTGATAGCTGTCGAAATAGCAGTGACTACCAGGCGTCATTATAGCATCATGTCCGCTTCGTGCAGCAGCTATAGCACCATCAATACCTCGCCAAGACATTACTGTGGCATTTGGAGCCAATCCCCCGTCAAGTATCTCATCCCAGCCAAGAAGCTTGCGACCATTGGCATTTAAAAACTTCTCAATTCTGGTAATAAGATAACTTTGCAACTCTGCCTCATCTTTTAGTCCTTCATCCTTGATTCGTTTCTGACATTTGGCACATTTCTCCCAATGTTCACGGCTAGCCTCATCTCCTCCAACATGGATATACTCAGATGGGAAAACCTCAATCACCTCTGCAAGCACATTTTCCAAAAACTCAAAAGTTTCTTCATTACCAATACAAAACTCACTGCTTGTATATGGTTTTCCCGTACAAGATAACTGTGGATACACAGCCAGCACCTCTTCAGAGTGCCCCGGCATCTCTATCTCAGGAATAACTATAATATGTCTGTCCGCAGCATACTTTACCAACTCGCGCGCCTCATCCTGAGTATAATATCCACCATAAGCACCCGGTGTGCCTTCTGCAACATATTTTCTGCCCGAATTCCACCACTCTTTCCATGAATGCTCTGCACGCCATGCAGCAATGCTTGTCAGCTCAGGATATTTATCAATTTGCAATCTCCATCCCGTTCCGTCAGTAAGGTGCCAATGAAATCTGTTAAGCTTAAGATAAGCCATCATATCAATTTGCTTTTTCAAAAAGTCTAATGTCAAAAAGTGACGAGAACAATCAAGCATCATTCCTCTGTGAGCAAAACGAGGCTCATCTGCAATCTCAACATAAGGAAGAGCACCATCATTACTCTCAACTAATTGCAATAGTGTTTGAACTCCATAAAACAATCCTGCCTCAGATGATGACTCAATCTTAACGCCATTCTTGCCAACAACCAAACTATAAGACTCCTGATTAAGCTGTTCGGTTGATTTATCATTTTGAACCAACAGAACTCTAATTCCATTATCACTTAATTTCATTGCCGAAGAAGACAGATAATCATCCAAGTTAGCCAGCATCTCGGGCTCTATATTCTCCCCTTCGATAGCAAAACCACTTAAGGTGCTTAAACTCCCTTTCTTTACCGATACAGAATTTGGCATTGGTATAAGCTGAAGCTGATTATCAACGCCACTCATTCCTGAAGGGGACTGACCGCAGGATGACAACAGCAATCCCACAAATAAAAAAATCAATAAAAAGTTCTGATGTTTCATATAATTATAATTTCAAATTTCACAATAATGAAGCAATAATGCTGTCATTACAAAAAAAAAGACACCGCAAAGATGCCTTACGTTTTAAGGATATATCTAATACTTTATATTCTTAAAAAGAATCCTGTTTTCGCGAGCTTCATTTAATCTGATAAGCATCTTCTCGCGACTCAAATCCGAGAGGTCTTCACCATCATTGTCGGAAATAACCTGTAGAAGCTCACGCAACTCATCATTGTTAAACCTTCTCATTATTTCATCAAATGGTTCTTTTACTCCAATCTCAAAACGGATAAAAGCCAGTCGTGCCTTTGCAGTAGGATAGAAAGGATCTAACAGCAGCAATTGCTCAAGATAACTTTCTGCCTGCTTAAATTTTTCCTGAGCAACACTCACATTGGCAAGTCTGTCAATAATTTCCTCGTTATCTTCAGATATCAATGCAGCCTTTATATAAGAAGCTTCAGACTCCTTGAGTTTTTCGGAAACAAAATTAAGCTCCCCCTCAAGCATAAAAAACTCCAACGTTTCTCTTTCTGCCTCGGGCACCTGATTATAATATTCCCATGCTTTTACAATATCATCCCTGAGAATCTCCACAAATGTGCGTTTAATTACTATCCCGGCCGAACCAAAACGCTCTTCTTTGAGATCTATATATTTAATCATGTCTTCGTATTGTTCCAAAGACTCATATCCCTCTATTATAGAGTCATATATAGACACATCATCAGGACTACGCTTAATACATTCTTTAAAAGTTTTGATGGCTTCATCAGCATTATCATTAAGAAAAAGAGAAAGAGCCTTCATTTTAAGCGCATCCACCTCATCTTCATTAATAGTATGAGCAAAATCAAAAGCACTTATTGCCTCCTCATACTGCGAATCCATAGAATATAATCTTCCCATATTCACCCATGCATCATACGAATATGGGTCTAAATCCAGTATACGATTAGTAATCTTAATTGCACTTTCAACATCCGCATCCCACTCATAACCAAAAGCAAGTTCAGTCAATACGTCAATATTTGTATCATCTATTTTCGCGCTCTCTTCAAAGAAATAGACTGCACGATCGTAATAAGCAAGATCTGCCAAAATAAATCCAACCTCAGTAAGAAACTGATAGAGATCATCTTCAGAAAATTTTCTCTCAAGTGTTTCAGCAATAAGTTTAAATGCCTCGTCCTCCCTCATTGTGTTAAACAATGCTTCCACACGCACAAGCACAATATCTACATCCCCTTCGTCTGAAACAGTATCAAGATAAGCAAGAGCTTCTTCATAAAAATCAAACGCCACCAACACCTTTGCTTTTAACATTGCAAGTAATGAATTGCCGGGATGCATGATCATACCCTCATCAACGATTTCTTCGGCAGATTCATACTCACCTATCGAAATATAGTAATCACCAAGAGCAGCAAACTCATCAGCATCAAAATATATTTTTCTGCCAATTGACAACATTTGCTCATACCTTGCCACTAACGCATCTATATCAAGGTCTTCGAAGTTTTGCATATTCATCCTATTAATAAAAAACAGATAAGGCATAAAAATAATGCCTTATCAATACTTCTCAAAATATATTTGATTAAATCTCTATGAGTTTTGCTTTTTCCACGAATCTTTTAATGCCACCGTGCGATTAAACACCAAGTGCTCGGGAGTAGAATCTTTATCAACATTGAAATATCCAATACGCTGGAACTGGAAACTATCAAGTGGCTTCACATCCTTCAGATATTCCTCCACCTTACAGTTTTGTTTTACAATAAGCGAATCAGGATTTATAAACTCTTTAAAATCTTTTTCTTTATCTGCCATTGGATCTTCAACAAGGAATAAGCGGTCATAAAGTCTAACCTCAACATTCAAGCTGTGAGGAACAGACACCCAATGAATTGTACCTTTCACCTTGCGTCCCGACTCAGGCATACCACTTCTGGTTTTATCATCATACTCGGCATATACCTCAATCACATTACCGTCTTCATCTTTTTTGCAACCGGTGCACATAACTATGTAGGCACTCTTCAAACGAACCTCTTTTCCGGGAGTAAGTCTAAAGTACTTACGTGGTGCATCTTCCATAAAGTCATCACGCTCAATCCATAGTTCACGAGTAAACTTAACCTTGCGAGAGCCCATAGACAAGTCCTCAGGATTATTTACCGTTTCCATCTCCTCCACTCTATCTTCCGGATAATTGGTTATTACCAGCTTGATTGGATCTATAACGCCCGACACACGAGCAGTGTGTTTGTTAAGATCTTCACGAACGGCATGCTCCAACAAAGAGAAGTCATTTATTCCATCATATTTTGTATACCCAATTTTATCTATGAAAGCACGAATAGAAGCAGGTGTATATCCACGGCGGCGCATTCCGCTCACAGTAGGCATACGAGGATCATCCCAACCATTGACTAACTTCTCCTGCACAAGTTGCAGCAATCTGCGCTTACTCATCACAGTGTATGTAAGATTAAGTCTGTTGAACTCGGTCTGACGCGGACGAGATTCACTAGTATCTAACTGATCAAGAAACCAGTCGTAAAGAGGACGATGCACTTCAAATTCCAGAGTACATAGTGAGTGAGTTACACCCTCAAAAAAGTCAGACTGACCATGTGCAAAGTCATACATAGGATACGCCTTCCACTGAGTGCCCGTGCGATGATGTGGAATATCAATTATTCTGTAAATAATTGGGTCGCGCATATGCATGTTAGAAGAAGCCATATCTATTTTAGCCCTCAAAACCATTTTACCTTCTGCAATCTCACCCGTATTCATCTTTTCAAACAACTCCAAAGACTCCTCAATCGGACGATTGCGGAAAGGGCTCTCAGTTCCGGGAACAGTTGGCGTTCCTTTCTGCTTAGCTATTTCTTCCGCAGTTTGCTCATCTATATAAGCTTTGTCCTCTTTAATAAGTTGAACAGCAAAATCCCATAGCTTCTGAAAATAATCAGATGCATAATAGATATTCTCCCATTCAAATCCAAGCCATCTAATATCCTCCATTATTGAATCCACATACTCAACATCCTCTTTCACAGGATTTGTATCATCAAAACGAAGATTACATATACCTCCATATTTCTGAGCAATACCAAAATCTATATAAATAGCCTTGGCATGTCCTATATGCAAATACCCATTAGGCTCTGGTGGGAAACGTGTCTGAACTCTACTATTATTTCTATTATCTTTCAAGTCCTTCTCAACCATCAACTCAATAAAGTTGAGACTCTTTTTATTCTCCTCTGTTACGTTGTTTTCTATTGACATATATGTAGTTATTTTATTTTTTACTTATATAAGAACTCTTGCATATGGTGCAACATCCATTCCGCAAAACTCGCCATCAAGATACTTGTAATATCCCGTAATTGCAACCATTGCGGCATTGTCTGTAGTGTATGCAAATTTAGGTATATGAATTTTCCATCCATATCTTTTGCTATAGTCTTCAAATGCTGCCCTCAATCCCGAGTTTGCAGAAACTCCACCGGCCACGGCAATCTCCTTAATCTTAAGTTCTTTCGAAGCCTTTAGCAACTTATTCATCAGCACATCAACTATAGTTTTTTGCAACGAAGCACACAAATCTTCTTTATTCTCCTCAATAAAGTTAGGATTATCCTTCAACTCATCTCTCAGAAAATACAGAAATGAAGTTTTCAATCCACTAAAGCTATAGTCATAACCGGCTATATTGGGTTTATTAAACTGAAACCTGTCGGCATTGCCAAGCTTTGCCAATTTATCCACAATCGGACCACCCGGATATCCAAGTCCCATCACCTTTGCACATTTATCAAATGCCTCGCCGGCAGCATCATCAATCGTTTGTCCTATTATCTCCATCTCGCTATGAGACTTCACCAGGATAATTTGAGAGTTGCCACCCGAAACAAGAAGACAAAGAAAAGGAAACTCAGGTTGATTCATGTCATGTTCATCTTCCTTTATAAAGTGAGCAAGAACATGAGCCTGCAGATGATTGATATCTATCATCGGTATGTTTAATGCCGACGACAATCCCTTGGCAAAGGATGTGCCCACCAAAAGCGAACCCAACAAACCCGGTCCGCGGGTAAAAGCTATAGCCGTTATATCTTCTTTTCTGATATTTGCCTGCTTAAGCGCATCGTGCACCACAGGAATTATATTCTGCTGGTGCGCCCTCGATGCCAATTCAGGAACAACCCCGCCATATCTTTCATGCACCGATTGGTTTGCTATTATATTTGATTTGATAACACCATCCACAATCACGGCTGCCGAGGTATCATCACAAGATGATTCTATTCCTAATATTGCAATCATTATTTTATCTGTTTACTCTTTATGATGGTGTATATAATAAATACACTGATAAAACGACCACAAAGATAACAAAAAAAGCGTTTGACAATTAATTTATCAAAACGCTTTTAGTTATATTGTAATCACACATCAGCCTAAGCCGAAAGCGATATTGAATGTTATAGCTTTATTTCTTCAGAAACTCTGTTTTTAAGAAAATTGTTTGACCATCCACTCTTGCCTGAACGTGAGTCGGGTCTTCTTGCGACAATCTGATTCCTCTGGCACGAGTGCCTCGTTTCACTACCATCGAAGATCCTTTAACCTTCAAATCCTTAATTACAGTTACATCATCGCCATCAAAAAGCTCATTGCCGTTGCTATCCATCACTTTGTCAGCCATCTCTGCATTCTCCGCATCTTCGGGCGTCCACTCATGAAAGCACTCCGTGCAATGATACAATGTTCCGTCTGAATAGGTAACTGCGCTACCACATTTAATACAATTTGGTGTTGTTGTCATTTTATAATTAATTCAATATTTTCTGCAAAGATAACATTTATAAGATGACAAAACAAACCAACGGTATTTAGCAGCACTTAGCCCACACTTCCCTCAAGACTTATCTGAAGTAATTTCTGAGCCTCAACAGCAAATTCCATTGGCAGCTTATTCACCACCTCCTTCACATATCCATTAACAATCAAACCAATTGCCTCCTCTTCACCCAGCCCACGCTGGTTGCAGTAGAATATTTGGTCTTCGCTAATTTTTGATGTTGTTGCCTCATGCTCCAACACAGCACTTGGATGATTTATATCTGTGTAAGGGAAAGTGTGCGCACCACAATGGTCAGTTAGCAACAAGCTGTCACACTGAGAGTGATTGCGAGCATTGATTGCTTTCTTGCCCACTTTAACCAATCCGCGATATGTGTTGTGACTGCTGCCTGCTGAAATTCCTTTTGAAACAATTCTGCTTGTAGTATTTTTTCCTAAGTGAATCATTTTTGTACCAGTATCGGCTTGCTGGTGGTTATTGGTAACTGCCACAGAGTAGAACTCACCCACAGAGTTATCGCCCGATAATATACAAGATGGATACTTCCATGTAATTGCAGATCCGGTTTCAACCTGAGTCCATGAAATCTTAGAGCCGTTTCCTTTGCAAAGACCACGCTTTGTAACAAAGTTTAGCACCCCGCCATTTCCATCCTTATCACCCGGATACCAGTTTTGCACTGTCGAATACTTAATCTCAGCATTATCCATTGCAATGATTTCCACGATAGCGGCATGCAGCTGATTTTCATCACGCATAGGCGCAGTGCAACCCTCAAGATAGCTCACATACGAGTTATCATCCGCCACAATAAGAGTTCTCTCAAACTGACCTGTATTTGCAGTATTGATTCGGAAATAAGTTGACAACTCCATTGGACAACGAACACCCTTTGGAATATATACAAATGAACCATCACTAAACACAGCAGAATTTAATGCGGCATAAAAGTTATCTTTATAAGGAACCACAGTGCCCAAGTATTTTTTCACCAGCTCGGGATGGTTTTTAACCGCTTCACTAAAAGAGCTGAATATAATTCCCTTTTCGGCCAATGCCTCTTTAAATGTGGTTTTGATAGACACACTATCCATAACGGCATCCACAGCCACACCTGTAAGCATCTTTTGCTCTTCCAACGGAATGCCAAGCCTCTCAAATGTTTTAAGCAGTTCGGGATCTATTTCATCCAAACTTTGCGGATTCTTTTTGTTGGTAGGGTCAGCATAATAAATAATATTCTGAAAATCAACATTAGGTAGATTCAACTTAGCCCAATCAGGCATCTCCATTGATTTCCAATATCTAAAAGCTTTTAATCTAAACTCAAGCAACCACTCGGGTTCTTCCTTTTTTTTAGATATCAAACGAACAACATCTTCATTTAATCCCTTTTCAATTGTAAAAGTTTCAACATTGGTATGAAAACCATACTTGTATTCCTGAGAAGTTAATTCACCTAATATTTGATCTTGATCTAATTCTTGCATGATTTAAAAATTTGTCGATAACATCGATCTATTTAATAATAAAAAAGAGAACATAGTCTCTTACGGCGTATAAACAAACATATCCTTGTTTTGTTTAGGCAAAAATACATCAAATAATGAACAAATCCGATAATAAAGAGTTATAAATGATGAATTTAAAAGACCACATGCTCCTAAACTATCTATAAGGCACATAATTAATGCGGTTTATACACTAATATATTTTTACACTATAGAAATGAAAAAAGCACTGCTTATTGTTGATGTTCAGAATGATTTTTGTCCTGGTGGAGCACTTGCCGTAAAAGATGGCGACAAAGTAGTTCCTGTGATAAATAATATTATGGACAAATTTGATGTAGTTATTTCTTCTCAGGATTGGCACCCTCTGGATACAGTTCATTTCGAAAAGTGGCCGGTTCACTGTCTGGCAAATCAAAAAGGATCTGAGTTTCATCCCGATTTAGATACCGCTAAAATCAACCTGAAGCTGCTTAAAGGAACTGAAAACAAAGACGACGGCTACTCTGCCTTTGAGGCAACCAACGCATCTCTTGCCAATTATCTCAACGAGCACAACATCACCAACTTATACGTATGCGGTTTGGCAACAGACTATTGTGTGCGTGCTTCTGCCCTCGATGCTCTATCACTTGGTCTTCACACCGCAATAATCACTGATGCTATTGCAGCAGTAAACCTGCAACCGGGCGACGATAAGAAAACATTGGACGAGCTTTACGAAAAGGGCGCCGTTTTAGTGGAGTCGTCAGAAATATAAACTTACCAATTATTTCACCGGCTCTGCATAAACCAAATACTCAATAGAGCCATCCCAATCATCCATAAGTAATACAATGTGAGCATGCTCTGTTATCCAAATAGCCCAAGGATACTACGCAAACATGTATTTATCGTTCACGTGTTTTTGATGTATATCCACCTATTCACAACTTCCACTATCTTTATAATTATGTCTGAACACACAATAACCCCAGATATAAACCTATAATTATGGATATAAAAGAGTTTCTGGAAAATCTTTTTGAGTGCTCCGTTGATATAGTTCGTTTCAGACAAAACATGAATCCATTTCTTAAACAGCAAATAGAAAATGAGGGAATTTACGTTTAGTAATATAATGTTAGACCCACTTTTAAATGCAATTCAAGGCTTTATTAAAGTCCTTTCAAACTAAATTCCATAAGTCCAAAACAAAGACTCCCACATCCTAAGAAGTGAAAGCCCTTTATAAATGATAAACAACTCCAAACCTAAAGCCCGCATCGAATGAACGTAATGGATGATTATCCATTGAAAAGCTCACAATTCGATGATGTTTGAAATATGGATTCAGAAAAAATCCAATAGGTGCATTTTTTAAATCATATCTTGCACCGATTCCTAACACGGCTCCCACCCCCGATTGACTCTCAATTGTGGAACTTTTGCCGGCATCAAAATCTAGCAATAATCCTCCATTAATAAAGAAATGATGTGAAAAATTAAACCTAACGGTTAGTGGAATTCCTATAAGATTATTCGATACATTGTATGGCTTAGGTGCATCGGGACCTAGTGAAGCATTGCTAAATTTGTATTTAAAGTGACTAAACTCCACGCCTGTTTCTAAATCCAGACGAGATGATATTGGTCGTAAATATGTGATCCCCAAAGAATAAAAGCCTTTCCCCTTTGCGTCTCCTGCTCCATCTAAAGATTTCCAATAAAAAGAATCATTATCTCCCAAACCTGAGAATGTTACCCCTATCGCTCCCCTTGATATGGGCTGTTGCGCTTGCAAAGCAAAAGACAAGCAAATTAAAATTACAGTAAATGTGTTCTTTTTCATAAGTCTTATTTTTTGTAA
>CAZHWC010000043.1:0-21071 GCA_964535975.1 uncultured Proteiniphilum sp.
TCACCATGTGTTTAGTGTCCGTTCCAAATGGAAATTTCATATAACAGCAGGTGTTTATTATAATTTCTAAGTTTATATTGTTTTGTATAATAGTGTTTTATGTCTGTAGCTTTATATAAAGTGACATATTATCTCAAAAACGTACGAATAAAAAAACTATCTTTGTGACATTATGGAAAAAAATAGAATCACACAATTATTTGGAATTAAATACCCCATTATTCAGGCCGGAATGGTTTGGTGTAGTGGATGGAAATTGGCTTCTGCTGTAAGTAATGCAGGCGGTTTGGGATTGATAGGTGCAGGATCGATGTATCCTGATGTGCTGCGCGAACACATTCAGAAGTGCAAACAAGCTACTGATAAGCCTTTTGGAGTGAATGTGCCATTAATGTATCCTCAGGTTGAGGAGATAATGCAAATTATAGTTGAGGAGAAAGTTCCGGTTGTATTCACTTCTGCCGGCAACCCCAAAACATGGACCCAGCATTTGAAGTCTAATGGAATAAAGGTAGTTCATGTTGTTTCCAGTTCATACTTTGCTCAAAAGTCGGCACAAGCGGGTGTTGATGCCATAGTGGCAGAGGGTTTTGAGGCAGGTGGACATAATGGTCGCGAAGAAACCACTACGTTGGTTCTCATTCCTCAAGTAACTAAGGCTGTTGATATTCCCGTAATAGCTGCCGGAGGAATTGCCACGGGTGCCGCAATGGCTGCATGCTTTGCTTTAGGGGCAGAGGGTGTGCAGATAGGAACTAGATTTGCGCTTACAGAAGAGAGTTCTGCAAGTGATGCTTTCAAATCCAGATGCTTGTCGCTTGCCGAGGGTGAAACAGTTTTGTCACTTAAAAAAGTAAGCCCCACAAGACTTATAAAGAACAACTTTTATGAGCAGGTGAAGGATATGGAAGATCGTGGTGCATCGGCAGATGAAATGCGAGAGCTTTTGGGACGCGGACGAGCCAAGAAGGGAATTTTTGAAGGAGATCTTGTTGATGGTGAGTTGGAGATAGGTCAGGTGGCATCTCTGGTACACGATGTGGTTTCGGCAAAACATGTTGTTGATGAGATTGTTGGAGAATACAATAATACCATACAGTCTATCTTTAAGACACAATTCTGATACAAAAAGCTTATGAAAAAACGCAATATATTTTTTCTAATCATAGCGTTATTGACTTGCACTTCTGCACATTCGCAACATAAGAAGCAGTTTGAGCTTAACGAATTGATTCCCGGAGGGAAATCATTCTATCAGTTTGCTCCCCGCATAGATATTCAGCATCAGTGGCATGGCGATAAGCTTATAAGCATTAAGGGCGACTCTGTTTGGGTTGCTGCCAATCCATTAAAACAAGATAAAAGAGAGCTGTGGTTTACCATAAGCTCGTTGACTGGTGATGGTGAGAGATACTTTTCGCCATCATTTTCTGTTAGTGGTTCTCCCCTGATTAGTTTTAGAACCTCAAAGGGTGTAGCAATTTATAATATTAATACTCAGCGTAGCGAGGCTTCGTTTGAGTACCCTGCATCAAGTGCAAATCATTCATTGTCACCTAATAATAGGTTGCTGGCATACACAAAGGATAACAATCTTTTTGTTGTTGATAGCCAGGGTAGGGAAACAGCACTTTCTAATGATGAAAACAGAGGCATTGTTTATGGTCAGACGGTGCACAGAAGCGAATTTGGAATTAATGGCGGAATATTCTGGTCGCCTGACGGAAATAAAATAGCTTTCTACAGAATGGATGAGACGATGGTTAAGGATTATCCACTGGTGAATGTTTCTGCAAGACAGGCAGAGCTTAAGTCTGTAAAGTATCCCATGGCAGGAATGACAAGCCATCATGTCACTCTTGGTGTGTATGATACTGAAACAGGGAAGACGGTGTATATGCAAACCGGAGAGCCTGATGATCATTATCTTACTAATGTGACGTGGAGCCTCGGTAGCGATTTCATTTATATTGCAGAGCTTAACAGAGCCCAAAAGCATATGCATCTTAATAGATATGATGCTGTTTCGGGTGCTTTAGACAAAACACTTTTTGAGGAAACTCACGACAAGTATTTTGAGCCTGAAAAACCTGTGCTGTTTGTGAAGGGAAATCCAAACACTTTTGTGTGGCAGAGCAAACGAAATGGGTTCAATCATTTATATCTGTATGATGTGTCGGGCAATATCATAAAGCAATTGACCGATGGTGAATGGGAGGTGACCGAAGTTGTTGGTTTTGACTCGAAAGGGCAGAATCTATATTTTGTATCCACAAATCCCACGCCTATGGACAGGCACTTGCATAGTGTGAATATAAAAACCGGCAAGCAGGTGCGACATACTTTTGCTGAGGGAATGCATTCTGTATCATTGAGTGGTTCGGGACGATTTGTTATTGATAAATACTCATCACACAATAATCCTGCATCGGTGGATTTGATAGAAACAAAATCGCAAAAGAAAATAAACTTGGCACAATCAAAAAATCCATATGCCGAATATTTGGTGCCAACCGTTGAAACCGGAACAATAAAGGCGGCCGATGGCACTACAGATTTGCACTACAGAATGGTGAAGCCATATGATTTTGATTCATCAAAAAAATATCCGGTTGCCATTTATGTATATGGTGGACCGCATTCGCAGATGGTTCAAAACAGATGGCGTTATGGTTCGGGTGGTTGGGAGTTTTATATGGCTCAGCGCGGGCATATAGTTTTTGTTGTAGATAATCGTGGCACGGCATACCGAGGGTTGGAATTTGAGAATGTAACTCACCGTCAGTTGGGTGTGGAAGAGACAAAAGACCAGATGTGTGGTGTTGAGTTTCTGAAATCATTACCTTTTGTTGATGCTGACAGAATGGGTGTGCATGGCTGGAGCTTTGGTGGATTTATGACAATGAATCTATTGTTGCGTCACCCCGATGTGTTCAAAGTGGGTGTGGCAGGCGGCCCCGTTACTGATTGGAAATATTATGAGGTAATGTATGGCGAGCGTTATATGGATTCGCCTCAGGATAATCCAGAGGGGTATAAAGAGTCTAGTTTGCTTAATAAGGCAGATAAACTAAAGTCGCGATTGCTTCTCATACACGGAGATGAAGATCCGGTGGTGGTGATGCAGCATAGCTTGCAGTTTATTAAAGCTGCCATTGGTGCCGGCACTCATCCCGATTTCTTTGTTTATCCGGGACATGAACACAATATGATGGGTATAGACAGGGTACATCTTCATGAACACATTACTCGCTATTTTGACGATTTCTTGAAATAATAGTACCTTTGTAATTACTTATGCAGTACGAACTTTTTAAAACAGAACAGTTTACTTTTTTTAGTCTAGGCAGTGGCAGTTCAGGCAATTGCTACTATCTGGGTAATTCAAGATATGGCATTTTAATTGATGCGGGGGTAGGGCCTCGCATCATTAAGAAACGCCTTGCAAAACATGGCGTGGATATGTCGTCAATATGGGCGGTGCTAATTACTCACGATCATTACGATCATATAAAGTCGGTGGGGCATCTTGGCGAGAAAAATAATATTCCGGTGTATGCCACACAAGGTGTGCATCGTGGAATTAATCAGACTCCGCTGGTTAAGCACAAGCTAAATGGCTCTGCAAGATATATATCAAAGGGCAAGCCATTTATGATTGAAGACCTTAAGATAACTGCATTTCCGGTTCCGCATGACAGTACCGAAAATGTGGGTTATTTTATTGAATTTGGAAATCAGAAGTTGATGATTGCTACAGATGTAGGCACTATTACTGATGAAATAAAGCACTATATGCTACAGGCCAATCATCTTGTGATAGAAAGCAATTATGATGAGGAGATGCTTTTGAACGGTCATTATCCTATTCATCTAAAACAGCGAATCACAAATGGTACGGGACATTTGAGCAATAGAGAGACTGCTGAATTCCTGGCAAAAAACTTTTCTTCCAAACTTAAGAACATCTGGTTGTGCCATCTAAGTGGCGACAATAATCACCCGCAGGTTGCTTATGACACTGTTGCAAAGGAGCTGTCAAATAGTGGTGTAAGGGTGGGAGAGCAGGTGTCGTTGAGTGTTTTTGGGCGCAACGTGCTTTCGGATAAAACATTTTTATAGAGTTTTTATATTAAATCCTTTTCTCATGAAAATACTTCTTGTTAGTACATCAGATTTGAGGGGCGGTGCGGCCATAGCTGCTTATCGCCTTTTAGAAGGACTTTGTGCCTCTGGTGTTGATGCTAAAATGCTGGTAACGGAAAAGCTTTCACACAACGACAGAGTGGTGCCCATTGGTGGTGCTTTGCAAAATAAGTGGAACTTTTATTACGAGCGCGGAGATATTTTTATGAAGAACAGGTTGTCGAGAAAAAACCTGTTTGATGTTTCAACTGCAAATACCGGAGTGCGAATAACAAACACACCTGAGTTTAAGGAGGCTGATGTTGTGCATCTGCATTGGATAAATCAGGGTATGTTGTCGCTTGATGAGATTGGCAGGGTTTTATCTTCGGGTAAAAAAGTTGTGTGGACAATGCACGATATGTGGGCATTCACGGGTATATGTCATCATGCTGCCGGTTGCACAAATTTTCATCAGTCGTGTGGGATGTGTCCGTATTTGTCTGCTCCGACGGCTAAAGATATATCATATAAAACGTTTAGGAAGAAGCAGGAGGTTTATTCAAAAGGGAATATCACTTTTGTTGCTTGTAGCGAGTGGCTGCGTGATTTGGCAGTTCAGAGTCCGCTTACCAAAAATCATTCTGTTGTGTCTGTTCCTAACCCTATTGACACGTCTGTATATCGTCCAAAGGATAAGTATACTATCCGTCATGAGATGCGCTTGCCAAAAGACAAGAGAGTGATATTGTTTGCCGCAGCAAAAGTGTCGGACAAACGAAAGGGAATTGATTATCTTATAGATGCTGCAAAGATGCTTGCCAAGAGGGATAGTGCTAATATCCTGTTTGTAGTTGCCGGAGGCGATGGTGATGAGATATTGTCACACTTGTCGTTCTCGTCGTACAATCTTGGGTATGTGGATTCTGCAAAAATGGTTGACTTATATAATGTGGCAGATTTGTTTGTGACTCCTTCTTTGCAGGAAAATCTGCCTAACACAATAATGGAGGCAATGTCTTGTGGCACTGCTTGTGTGGGATTTGATATTGGCGGCATACCGGAGATGATTCAGCATAAGAGCACAGGGTATGTAGCTAGGTATAAAGATACGGAGGATTTGGCTAACGGAATTTCATGGGTTCTTAATGAATCGGATGCTGAGACTTTATCTTCAAATTCGCGTGAGTTTGTTGTCAGAAATTATACGCAGGAGAAAATAGTAAAAACATATTTGGATATATATGGGTAGTGTAAAGTCGTTATCTGTAATTACGGTTACATACAATGCCGCCGAAACATTAGGTAGGACAATATCGAGTGTTAAGCAGCAAACTTATCCGCACATTCAGCATGTTATTGTTGATGGTAACTCAACTGACGGGACTATTGATATAATTAGAGAGTATGCCAGCAAGAAGACTAAGTGGATTAGCGAACCTGACAAGGGTTTGTATTTTGCAATGAATAAGGCAGTTATGCTTGCTGATGGCAACTATCTTTGTTTCTTAAATGCAGGTGATACTTTTTGTTGTGCCAATACTGTGGCGCAAATGATGGCTTCGTTTTATGGGCATCACGAACCTGATATTATATATGGCGAAACTGCTATTGTGGATGATAATGGAAAGTTTTTGCATATGCGTAGGCTTAAGGCGCCCAAAAGACTTACTTATAAGAGTTTTAAAAAAGGGATGTTAGTGTGTCACCAGGCTTTTATAGTAAATAAAAAGATATATAGTCCATATGATACGTCATATAGGTTTTCGTCAGATTTTGACTGGGCTATACGTATGATGAAGAGGGCGGAGCATATTCATAACTCTGACTATGTGTTGATAAATTATTTAAACGAGGGCTTGACTACTGCCAATAGAAAGGCTTCTTTAAAAGAGCGGTTTGCAATAATGTCTAAACATTATGGGTTGTTGCCTACCGTATTTTGGCATATATGGTTTGTAATAAGGGCAATATTCAAATAACTTTTTAATCAGTTTTTATTAAATGAAAAGGAGAAAGCTTCTCGTAGAAGAGCTCAACAGAGTTAGTGTAGAAGAGTTTCGTGAGGTTTCTAAGATACCATTGACAATTGTGTTGGATAATGTGAGGAGTCAGCACAATATTGGTTCAGTTTTTAGAACTAGTGATGCTTTTCTGGTTGAGGAGATTGTGCTTTGTGGCATAACAGCTACGCCGCCAAATGCCGAAATACATAAGACGGCTCTTGGTTCTGAGGATTCTGTGAAATGGAGCTACAATCCTGACACGCTTGATGCTGTGAAAAAACTGAAAAGTGAGGGTTATACTGTTTATGCAATTGAGCAGACAGAGAATAGCTTGTCTCTTGATGAGGTGGAGTTGGATAAGAGCAAGAGGTATGTGTTGGTGCTAGGGCACGAGGTGCATGGCGTGCAGCAGGAGGTGATTGATGAGTGCCACAATTGTATAGAAATACCTCAGTTTGGAACTAAACATTCGCTAAATGTGTCTGTTGCCGGTGGCATTGTTATCTGGGACTTTTTTAAGATGCTGAAGATTTAGTTTCGGTTATATCTATTCTATTGACAATATGGCTTGATCCAGTATTTCTGTAAACTTGCGGGTTCCAATCTCATTGAGATGGTTTGCATCAAAGAAATCTGATTCTGTAAACAAATCACTTTGAGTCATATTTATATATATAGTGTTGTCAAATGAGTTGGCAATGTTGTTACAAAATTCATCGCGCTCTTCTATATATTCTTTTTTAATTGTGTTTACATATGATTTATAAATAGGTGCGCCAAGTAGTATCACCTTTACATCTCGGTTCTGACACTTTTTGCAAATGTCGCGTATATAATCCATGTTTGTGTTATAGGGGTTTTCATTTTCTTTGGATTCTGATATCATTATATTATGTCTTTCTGCCTCGGTGATTCCATTATCCCATTCTGCAACTTTCTTTTGTGTGTTGTAGTTGGTGCCGTAGCCTCTTTCATTTACGGTAAGATGTGAAATCTTACTTAGTCCCAAAAACCTGAAGAAGCCTCTTATGGCAATGCCGAGTGTTTCGGTGTTGTGAAAATAAAGTTCATACTTATATCTGCTTTTACCTTCATGATAGGGGCTGTTGTAGTATATTGTATAGTATTTTATTCTCCACCACTCTGTTGTTGTTTCCATATTTCCGGTTGGCGACCAATAGTCTATTCCTATAATCACATATTTTAAAGACTTCATTTGATCAAAGAATTTATTAAAAATGAAGTGGTCATATTTTATAGGTTGTGAAACATGAGCTGCATTAAATCCATTTATTTTAGAGATAGTAGGGTCTATATCGTAAGCCACCGTTGAGGGTCCAAGATATAGTGCTTCTATTTCTTGACTGTGATTAGAAAGCCATGTGTTTTTATAGGCGTAGTCGTTGGGTATCTTTCTTACAGAATACTCGGCAACAACTGCTATCACAACTAAAGGTATGATAAAGAAAAAAAAGAGTTCAATTAAATACTTTTTCATGCTTTTAAAATTGGAAGTAAATAAATTCTTGCTCTTCTCCACTGTATAGAACCGTGACAAGAATAATAGCCCAAAACAATGCAAAGCGGATGTATTTGTTTGTGATTACTGTATCCAGTTGTAGCGGGTATTCTTTGTCGCGTTGCATCCACTCTGCCACAAACATTGCTATCATGCACAAAAGAGTTGGGATGAGTGCGCGGAGTCCATCGGTTGTAAGTGAGAAGATATCTCCTGCGCTAAGTGTTACAACTATGTATTGCCCTGCTTGTGCGATTGATTCTGCTCTGAAAATGATTAGCCCGAATGATACCAAAGCGAATGTTATCCCCATTTTGAAAAGGTCGTTGAGAGTGGGAAGACCATACTTGTTTGCTTTTAGTTTTTTTCTCTTTCCGAAAGTTCCTCTAATAATTAATGGTATGTATAGTAAACCGTGATATAATCCAAATATGGCGAATGTCCAGTTGGCGCCGTGCCATATGCCAATAATTATCATGTTGATGATGATTGCCAGTATTATGCCTACATTATCCATATTTCTAAACTTGATGTTTAGTGGCATGAAGACATAATCTGTAACCCATGAGGTGAGGGATATATGCCATTTTTGCCAGTATTCTGCTATGTTGCGGGCAAAGAATGGATAATTGAAGTTTTTTGTAATTCTGAAACCCAATATCTTTCCAACTCCAATTGCCATATCTGAATAGCCTGAGAAATCGGCATACATTTGAATAGTATACAGGAATGCTGCAATTACTAAAGTTGTGGTGTTTTGATTGGGAACATCCGTCCAAACTGCATTTATGAAATGTGACAAATTGTCGGCTATCAGCATCTTTTTAAATATTCCCCAAAGCACCTGACGTGTGCCGTCAACTGCCATGTTGTAGTCGAAAGGTCGTTTTTTCTCAAGCTGAGGAATGAAGTCATTGGGCCTGTCAATGGGACCGGACATGATTGTGGGGAAAAAGGAGATATATGTGGCAAATGCCGCAAAGTCATATGTGGGTTTTATTTTGCCTCTGTGCAGCTCTATAATGTAGCTTATAAGCCGGAATGTGAAAAAACTTATCCCCAATGGAAATATTATACCAAATGTGCTCCAGTTTGTACGTAGCCCAATAGAGTTGAATAGCGTGGCAAATGATTGAATGAAGAAGTCTAAGTATTTGAAATAAAACAATAGTCCGATGCCCGACAAAACGCCTAGAGTGGTGAGCATGGATGACTTTTTGTCGGAAGCTTTATTTATTTCTATTCCTATCCAATAGAAGAAAAGTGTGGAAATAAGAAGTATGGGAATCATTTTCCAGTTTGCTATTCCATAGAAAGTATAACTTGCAAGTAGTAATAGCAGGTTTTGATATTTTGTCTTTCCTTTTAGCGGAAAGTAGTATAGAAAAAAGACTATACTAAAGAAAATAAAGAAGCTAAAGGAATTGATAATCATAAAACTATTTGTTTTAAAATTAGAACTTACTCTTCTACTAACTCAATCAGACCATAAGGAAGAAACAAAAAAGCGACTCTTTTATTATTGAATAGAATTGCGGGTTTGGGTTCTGAAACTACTTTGGCTCCTTTTGATGAAAGCTCTTCGATTGCTTTCTCAATGTGCTTTACCTCATAGCATATGTGATAATATGTTATTCCTTTTTTAAGCATTCGCTCAACCTGAGGGCCTGAAATAAATTCATAGTCTAGTCCCATATCGGTTTTTAGCAGGCATAGGTGTGCATTTTGCAGAGGGTCTTCAACAATTTCACTTTGCCATATTATGGTGTGAAACTGTTTGAGCTCTTCAATTGCCTGATTAATGTCATGGCATGCAATGCCTATGTGATGTACTTTCATTGTTTTATATTTTGGACTGAATGCTGTCTATCATTTCGCCTACATTTTTCCATGAAAGAATTTCTTTTGAAGTGAACTTAAACTTGAAGTGATTTTCGATAGCCACTACAAGTTGGATGTGAGTGAGGGAATCCCATCCGTCAACTTCTTCTGCTGTTGAGGTTTCGGTTAATACAAGTTCGTCTTCATCTAATATGTCTCTGAAAATATCTTGTACCTGTGATAAGACTTGTGATCTGTTCATAGTGAATGTTATTTATTAATTGGGTGTTATAAATGTTTCTTTGTCTGTATATTTTTCTACAAATAGTTCAAATAGTTTTTTATCTGCATCATCTGTTTTGCTAAATCCTAAATTGGGATAATGATCTTCTACCATTTGATTTTTGGGTGTTGGTATGTACTCTCCAACTATCTTTTTGAATCCCTTTTTACGGGCATAGTTCACTATGGTGTTGAGTGTGAAATTTTCCATGCCGCGACGTAAAACGCGGCAGCTCATAAACCATGTGTCTATAAATAGTACTTCCGGTTCTATTTCTTCGAGAATGACAACGCTGATTAATCCATTGTCTCCAAATTTGTCTGTGAGTGTGAAGCTAAAGTTGTGATACTTATCATTATTAGACATACGCTCTACGTCTGCTTCGGTATATCGTATGGTTCGCAGATTAAATTGGTTGCTCCTTTGCGATAATTGTGAAATTCTGGGTGTGTTGAAAGAGTCAAATGGGCGTATATCGGAAGTCATATCGAGACTTTTTAGAAAGTCTGCCTCGTTGGTGAAGTTGAATTGTGCAATGGCTCTTTGCGACTCTATCTGATATTGTCGGGTACGATCGGCATCAGTGGTGGAGTATGTTGCTGTTTCAAACAAATTTAGTCCATAGAGATACTCCAAATACAGAGCAGGATCTTCAGGAAGCTCGGGCACTGTTACATCCGGCAGGTTCTCTCGAACGAGATTTCTTTCGAAGGGGTTATCATCTAAGAAAACCATCGAGTCGAATCCGATGTTTAGTATTGATTGAATCTTTCGTATGTTGTCTGCTTTGTTTTCCCAGTTTGCAACAAAAACGGCTATATCATCTAGTTTTAAGACCATGTCGGGGTGCTTCTCGAAGGGTTCCTTTGCTACTTGTTCGTTGTTTTTTGAGCAAACTGCAAGTATTATTCCTCTTTTCTTTAGTTTGAGTGCCCATTCTTGAAATTCACTAAATGCTTTTCCAATGCCCAGTCCATGCCCTAGTTGTATCTTTTCTAGTCCATCATCTCCAATAACTCCGCCCCAAAGTGTGTTGTCTAGATCAAGGATTAGGCATTTTTTAAACTTGCCTTGCACTGTGGCTATAATATCTACAGCTCTTGCTGCAACATAGGGGAGGGCATTGATTGATAGAACCATGTCCGTGCTAATATAAATAGATGGATGAAACATCTCATCTCTGCCAAGCTTGTTTTGTAGTGCGGCTATATCGCAAACAAAAAAGTTGGAGTGTGTTTGTGATATATTCATAAGCTCATAGTTAAGCTTCCTTATTTGATATGTGAACGAGCTTTGAATTTTGTTTGAGTAGTTTCCGAATACATTGTCATCAATCTCGGGATAATTGAAATATATCAGCTTAGCGCTTACGGATGAGCAGATTGTTTTAATGAAATCTAACCTATTGTCGGCTAGCCGACTCTGCTCTGTGTTGTCTAATTTATTATACTTGGATAATAGTTTGTGAGTGGATTGAAAGATAATGATAAAGTCAGCCCCAAATTTATGTAGTTCGGATGTTGTATCCATAAACTGTAATTCAATTTGGTTATAGTCTGCTTCAAAAAGGTCAATCCTGAAACCTCTTTCAATAGCGGTCCCCATGATTGCAGTAGCCAGGAATTGTGTGGCGGTATCTCCTAATAATGCAACTTTGACTGATGGTGAGAAATCAGATTCCTTTTTAAGAGCTTTCTGAAGTTCCCTAAATGTGCTTGCCATATTCGAAACTGTTTGGTTAAGGGTTGGGATACGCTGAATTAGTAAATGACAATACTTAATCTTACTTTTAGTAACAATACATGTATTAGATTTGTTCTAAGATAGTGGTGATTTTATGGATGTTACGTGTTCTTATTTTGTGGCTCTTAATATTTCTCTCTTTCCCGGAGGACCTGGGATTCGCTCTACTTTAAAGCCAATTGATTGCATTGTGCGTCTAATAACTCCTTTAGCGCTATAGGTTGTAAGTATTCCGCCCTCGTTCATCATAGAGTATATTTTCTGGAAAATTGGGGGCTGCCACATTTCCGGTTGTTTATCAGGACCGAATGCATCAAAGTATACTATATCATATTTTTCATCGGTTATAAGGTTGTCAGGGTTGCTAAAATCGATGAGTTTTTTGAATATCGAGAAGTGGGAAGTGATTTGAATATTATTATCCCACTTTGCAGTATGTAGTTTATAGTAAAGCTCTCTTTTGGTTTCGTCAATTAAGCTTGGATAGTTTATTCTTTTAATGCTTGATAGGGGTATAGGGTAGAACTCTAAGGTTGAATATTCTATTTGTTGATTGTTTTTTTCTGCTTCAAGCATCGTAATAAATGCATTAAGCCCTGTGCCAAATCCAACTTCAAGTATTTTGATATTACTTTTAGGGCATTGGTTGAGTGCTGAGTCTATGAAAATATGTTTTGCTTCTTGAATTGCTCCTTTTGTAGAGTGATAGTGTTCATTAAGAGTGGGCACAAAGATGGTGTGAGACCCATCTTCTGTTATTTCAAGCTTTATATCCATATTTATGCAATAATTTGTATTTGTAGTTTAATTCGATTCATATACCCGAACAAAATTATAAAATAATTGTTTAATAGACTTTTTGTAAATCAAATTTCTTATTTTTGTGTTCAAACTGAAATAGATAAATATAAAATATAAAATGAATATTCATATGAGAAAGATTTTTCTTGTTATAAGCACTGTATTGCTATTATTGTCGTGCAGTTCAGGTCATAAAAATGATATTAAAACACTAACCGTTACTATTGAGCCTCAACGTTATTTTTTAGAGAAGATTGTGGGTGATAAGTTTGAAATAAATACTCTTGTGCCTCCGGGTTCTAGTCCCGAAACTTATGAGCCTTCGCCGATGGCAATGATTAATTTGGGTAATAGTAAGGCATATTTTAAAGTGGGTTTTTTAGGTTACGAAAATGCATGGAGTGGGAAGCTGTCTCAAAATAATCCGGATGTAAGGGTTGTTGACTGCTCAGCAAATATTGAGTTGATGTATGGTACTCATGGTCCTCATCACCATGATGGTGAGGAGTGTCATCACGATCATTCTCATGATGGTGAGGCGGCTGATCCACATATTTGGAGCTCTGCAAAGAATGCATTGCAGTTTTCAAAAAACATGCTTGATGCAATGGTTGAGCTTGATAGTGAAAATGCCGACCTGTATAAAGAAAACTATGAAGCATTGGCAAAGGAAATCGCTTATACTGATTCTGTAATAAGCGTTATGCTTGAGGATATTCCATCAAGAGGATTTATAATTTATCATCCGGCCCTCAGCTATTTTGCAAATGATTATAACCTGGAGCAACATAGTATTGAATTTGAAGGCAAAAACCCATCACCTGCACAAATGAGGAAGTTGGTTGACCTTGCCCGAAGTGAGAATATTAATGTTGTTTTGGTGCAACAAGAGTTTGATATTAAAAACTCAGAGGTAATTGCTAACGAGATTGGAGCTAAATCATATGTAATCAATCCTCTTGCTTATGATTGGTCGGAAGAATTGATTAGGATGGCTAAAATATTATCAAAGAAATAGGGAATGAGAAGTCCAATTGTTGAAATAAAAAATCTAAATGTTGGTTATGAAAATAAGCCTGATGTTTTAAAGGATGTTAGTCTTACTGTGTTTGATAATGACTTCTTGGGAATTATTGGACCTAATGGAGGGGGAAAAACTACTTTGCTTAGAACTATTTTGGGTTTTTTAAATCCTGATGAGGGTTCGGTATCATTTTATGATGATGGCAAGAGGGTGCCTCATATTAATATTGGATATCTTCCACAGATTAATCATATTGATAAGAAATTTCCTATTAAGGTGAAAGAGGTGATACTGTCCGGGCTTACTCTTAGAGGTAAAGTATTTAAGAGGTATTCCTCCGAAGATAAAAATAAAGTCTTTCCTGTTGCACAGAAGATGGGTGTGGAGGATTTATTAGACAGAGCAATAGGGGAGTTGTCGGGAGGACAATTGCAGAGGGTGTTGTTGGGACGCGCTATTATTGATAATCCTAAATTGCTTATCTTGGATGAACCAAGCTCATATGTGGATAAGTTATTTGAAACCAACTTTTATAAACTGCTTGGGGATATAAATAATGATATGGCAATAGTATTAGTGTCGCACGATGTGGGTACAATTATCTCGCAGGTGAAAAATATTGCTTGTGTAAATCAGAATCTACACTATCACTGTGGAAGTGATATATCGCAAGAGTGGTTGATGGGTGCTTATGATTCGTGTCCAATAGAGATTTTGGGTCATGGAGATTTACCGCATAGGGTGTTGATGCAGCATGATCACTTACATGACCACTAGCATGATGACTGAAAAATAACAATTTGAATATTCATATAAAAAAGAGAGAAATGAAAAAAAGTGTCTTATCCATTATTTTATCTTTATTTGCTATTGTGTCCTTTGGACAGCAAAATGCTAATGAGATAACAATTATTCCGGAGCCAGTTTCGATTGTGAGAGGTAATGGTGCCTTTGTTTTGCCTGAGGCTATTACTGTTTCGACTCCCAAGGTCGATGGGATGGCTTTTATTAACAACTTACTTGAGAATAAACTGTCGGTTGCATCAGGCAGAGTTGTATCATTGCAACATAATAGCAAGAACTCTAATATTGTTTTGACTCTAAATAAGAGTAATGATAAAACTTTGGGCGAGGAGGGTTATAAACTGACTGTTACAGAGCGTCAGATTCAGCTGAATGCAAATAGGCCTGCAGGGCTTTTGTATGGGGTGCAGACGCTATTTCAACTTTTCCCACCTCAAATAGAGAGTAAGACTCTTGTGAAGGGTGTGGAATGGACAGTTCCTGCTGTAGAGATCGTGGACTATCCTAGAATGGGATGGAGAGGTTTGATGCTTGATGTGGCTCGTCACTTTTTTACTGTTGATGAGGTAAAGCAATTTATAGATAACATGGTGAAGTATAAGTATAACATGCTTCACTGGCATTTGACTGATGATGAGGGGTGGCGTATAGAAATAGAAAGTTTGCCTAAGCTTACAGAGGTGGGTGCATGGCGTGTTGAGAAGATTGGAACGTTTAATTATTTCTCAGATCCATTACCTGATGAACCTAAGAATTATGGTGGGTTTTATACTCATGATGATATCCGTGAGGTAGTTAAATATGCTGCTGAGAGATTTATTGATGTGATGCCTGAGATTGATGTTCCGGGACACAGCCTTGCTGCCATTGCTTCTTATCCTGAGTTGTCGTGTACACCTGAAGCGGATACTTATAATGTTCGTGCCGGAGAGCCTATAATGGATTGGTCAACGCACCCTCCTACAGGATTAGTGGATGATACTATGTGTCCTGCAAATGAGTTTGTATATGAATTTATGGATAAGGTGATGACTGAGGTTGCTCAGTTGTTTCCATTCGAATATATTCATACCGGTGGAGATGAGGCACCTCACAACTTTTGGGAAAAGAGTCCACAGGTTCAAGAACTAATGAAGAGAGAGGGATTGAAAAATATGTATGAAGTTCAATCTTATTTTGGTAAGAGACTTGAGAAAATTGTTCAATCCAAAGGTAAGCGAATGATGGGGTGGGATGAGATTTTGGAAGGTGGTATTACTCAGACAACATCTCTGATGAGCTGGCGTGGTATAAAGTATGGTATCGAAGCTTCAAATTCGGGTCACTACGTAGTTATGGCTCCAATGCAGTATGTGTATATAGATTTGATGCAGGGTGATGTGTCTACAGAACCTCCTGTATATTCTTCCTTACGTTTGAATCAGGTCTATAAGTTTGACCCGGTTCCCGAAGGTGCAAATCCTGATTTTATATTGGGAGGTCAGGCAAACTTATGGACTGAGCAAGTTTATAATATTAGACAGGTAGAGTATATGACATGGCCTCGTGCATTTGCCGTGGCAGAATCTGTATGGTCGCAGAAAGATAAAAAAGATTGGTCAAGCTTTATACGTAAGACGGAGTCGCATTTCAAGCGCTTTGATTATGCACAGACAAAGTATTCTCCGGCAATGTATGATCCTATTGTTTCTGTAGCAAAAAAGGATGATAAATATTATGTGACTCTTACTCCTGAAATTGATGGGTTAGATATATATACAAGCTTTGATAACTCAACTCCAGATAATTTTTATCCAAAATATTCTGAGGCTCAGGAAATTCCTAAGGATGCAAGCTTGATGAGAATTATTACTTATAGAGATGGGAAGCCTTTGGGCAGATTAATGTCTATAACCGTAGAAAGTCTTAAGAAAAGAGTTAAGTGATTGTTTGTGTATCAGAAAGATAATCACTACCTTTGCGCCGCTTTTGATAGCCCAGTGTGATGGGAAATAAAGAAGCAATTATTACAAACTTTATTTTGAGTAACACAAAAAAAGAAAAATGAAAACATTTGAATTAAAAGGTGAAGTAAGAGATAGCTTTGGTAAGAAAGCATCTGTTGCATTTCGTAAAGAAGGATTAATTCCTTGCGTTGTTTATGGTGGACAAGAAGGTGAAAACTTCAACTTCGTTGTTAAGGCTGGTGATGTTCGTCAGTTGATTTATACACCAGAGGTATTTATTGTAAATCTCACATTGGGTGACAAAACAATGATGGCAATCTTGAAAGAGATTCAGTTCCATCCGGTAACAGATAACATTTTGCATATTGACTTCCTGCATGTGTTCCCATCTGAGCCTGTGGTAATAGATATTCCTGTTCGTTTGTCAGGATTGGCAGAAGGTGTTAAGGCAGGGGGTAAATTATCTCTTGACTCACGTAAGCTGAAAGTTAAAGCACTATATGACAAACTTCCAGAAGAGTTGGTTGTAAACGTTGAAAGCCTTGCTTTGGGTAAATCAATTCAGGTTGGAGAACTTAATTTTGAAGGACTTGAGTTATTGTCACCAAAGAATGCAGTTGTATGTCGCGTTCAATTGACACGTGCTGCTAGAGGTGCTGCTGCTGCCGCTGCTGCTGCCAAAAAGTAAAATTACTGAGAGAAATATTTAAATGAAATATTTAATTGTGGGGTTGGGGAACATTGGGCCCGACTACGAGAATACACGCCACAATATAGGTTTTATGGTATTGGACGCCTTAGCTAAGGCGTCCAATGTTGTTTTTAAGGATAACCGATATGGCTTTGTGGCTGAAACAAGACTGAAGAATAAGCATCTAATTTTGCTTAAACCCTCTACTTATATGAATTTGAGTGGGAATGCAATCCGATATTGGATGCAAAAGGAGAAGATAGAGAAAGATAATCTGTTGGTTGTAGTGGATGACTTGGCACTTCCTTTTGGCACCCTTAGATTGAAATCAAAGGGTAGTGATGCGGGGCATAACGGACTAAAACATATCCAGGGTTTGATAGGGCAAAATTATCCTCGATTGAGATTTGGAATAGGTAATGATTTTCCTAGAGGTGCGCAGGTGGACTTCGTGTTGGATAATTTTGCAGATGAAGAGAAGAAAACTCTTGATGAACGTATAAACTATTCTGTTGATATTATTAAAAGCTTTTGTCTTGCCGGAATTAATATTACAATGAACCAGTATAACAACAAGTGATATTTGTATGGAAGAGGTTAGGGTGGATAAGTGGCTTTGGGCGGTACGCATTTTTAAAACTCGTTCTGTAGCATCAGATGCTTGTAAAAAGGGGCGTGTTATGATTGATGGAGTATCATTGAAGCCATCTAGAAATATAAGAGTGGGTGATGTAATACAGGTAAAGAAGGCGCCTGTTACGTTTTCTTTTAAAGTCATTGATTTGGCTGAAAAACGAATGGGGGCTAAACTTGTGCCTGAATATATGGAAAATGTAACTCCTCCGGAACAGTATGAAATATTAGAGTTAAATAAGATAAGTGGATTTGTTGATCGCCAGAGAGGTACCGGACGACCTACTAAGAAAGAACGTCGTGACCTGGAGCAATTTACAGATACATTTGATTTCGAAGCATTTGATTTTGAGGATTGATTATTAATCAATCCTCATTTTTTTTTCATCTTTGCTGTACCATGGTACCACAGATGTTGTGTTTTCTTGAAAGCAGTATGGAATGTCTCCTTTAGCTCCATTATTTATTAGTCGTTTATAGTGGTCTGATGTTTTTATATAGTTAATTGGATTCGATTTGGCGCTTTCCCATAATTCTAGCGCTATTCTGACACTGTCTGAACCAATCTCTAAATTACTTATAATCTTTGAGAGTTTTGAAGCAAAAGCTCCGGCAAAAAGTGTGTCTTCAATGTTAACTTTATCTCTCCATCCGGCGCATAGCACAACTACTCTACCGCCTATTTCAGCGCATCTGTTTGCTAATACATCGATATTGGAAAAAGCTCCGGCAAAAACTATTTTACTGTCTTTTGCCATATCAATTGCGTAGGTGCCATTAGTGGTGGTGAATACTAATTCTTTCCCTTCTACAATTTCTCGTTTATAGTCAAATGGTGAGTTGCCAAAATCAGCAAAGTCTATTTTTTTTGTGTCTCTTTCTCCTCCTACAATGTATCCCTTCGCTTTGTATTCCTTTGCTTCATCGGCACTTGCTACCGGGAAAACTGCTAGAGCTCCGTTTTCAAACATTGTGCATATGGTTGTTGTGGCTCTAAAAATATCAACTGCTATTACTATGTCGTTTTCTTGCTTATAGAATGGGTATAGAGCTGGGGATAAACAAATATCTATCTTCATAATTCTATTACGTTTTATTACAAAGATAGCGATTATAGACGAAGTTTTGTAACTTTGTCGAAACTTGCAATTATGAAAATTACTAATTATAAAATAGTGCTTGCTTCTAATTCACCAAGGAGACAGGAGCTTCTGACAGGACTTGATGTTGACTATGAAGTACGTGTTATTAATGATATTGATGAGAGTTATCCTGAGGATATACCTTTAGAAGGCATAGCTGAATTCTTAGCTAAAAAGAAAGCAAATGCTTATCATGAGAATTTGCTTGAAGGGGAGTTGCTTATAACTGCTGATACAATTGTTTTGAAGAACGGTGTTATATATGGTAAGCCAACCGATAAGGAAGATGCTTATTTAATGTTGAGTGAGCTTTCAGGCGGTACTCATCTAGTTATTACAGGTGTTTGTTTGTCCACTGTTGATAAAGAAATTTCTTTTTCAAGTATAACAAAAGTGACCTTTGGGTTTCTTGAACAAAATGTAATAGAGTACTATGTTGAAAAGTACAAACCTTTTGATAAAGCCGGCGCTTATGGAATTCAGGAGTGGATTGGGTATGTAGGTGTGAAAAGTATTGAGGGATCTTATTATAATGTTATGGGATTGCCAATTAATAGAGTTTGTGAGGAACTGAAAAATTTCTAGTTGTATGAATTTGCAATTTGATTTTTTGTATAATAGAATAATGTATAAGAGTTTTATAGTACTTATTGTTGGAGTTTTTAATATTGCTTGTTTATATGCTCAAAAAACTGTACTTGCTACTTACACCGGAAATAAGAATATTAAATCGCTACAGATCTTTCCTCCTAACAGTTCACATCTTCTACCTGTTATAAGACTTAATTCTGATGATAAGGTTATTATAAAGTTTGATAATCTTGATATTAATCAATCAAGGCTACGTTATAAGCTAATACACTGTAATTATGACTGGACTGCATCTGACTTGAATGAGATAGATTATATAAAAGGCTTCAATGATAATCATATAGATACTTACAAATACTCTGTAAATACTAATGTTGATTATATTCATTATAATTTAGAGTTACCTAATAGAAATGTCGGATTTAATATTTCGGGGAACTATGTGTTGATGGTTTATGATGAGTATTCTCCTAAAGATACTCTTTTGACAGCTCGCTTTTATGTTGTTGACCAGATAGTTGGTATTGATGGTTCAATAACTTCTAATACAGATATTGGCTTAAATTTAGCTCATCAACAATTAAGCCTTGAAATAAATCATAAGGGTATTACTATTCAAAACCCTGAAAGGGACATCAACTTGGTGGTATTCCAAAATATGAGCACTCATAACATGGCAAAAGGGATTAAGCCTTCATATATCTATTCTGATCGTCTTGTATATAATCACAATAAGGCTCTTATATTTGAAGGAGGGAATGAGTATCGGCGTTTTGAAACTGTAAATAAAAGAACTGGTGGTTTAAATGTAGATAAAGTTGAGTATAAAAGACCTTATATAAACGTACGGCTTGCT
Source organism: uncultured Proteiniphilum sp. (assembly GCA_964535975.1). Classification (GTDB taxonomy): domain Bacteria; phylum Bacteroidota; class Bacteroidia; order Bacteroidales; family Dysgonomonadaceae; genus Petrimonas. The sequence goes on from CAZHWC010000043.1 coordinate 19,986, forward strand.
ACTGATGAGGTTAGATCTGGGAATATGAGATATTATGATGAGGATCAGAATGGACGATACTTTGTGAGAAGTGAAAGTGCAAATGATAATGATATTGAGTCAGATTATTTTCTTGTACACTTCTCTCTTGCAAACAATAATATAAAAATGAATAGAGGTGTTGACAGAATATTACTTGATGGAGAATTTATTACAAATGATGCTTTTTTAGAATATGATCCATCCAATAATATTTATCACACCTCCTTACTTTTAAAACAAGGATCTTATAATTATCAGTATCTAATAGAAAAATCAAATGGTGTAAAAACACCATCATTTATTGAAGGGAGCTATTTCGATACAGAAAATTCCTATTCAATATTTGTATACTATCGATTTCCGGGCTCAAGATATGACCAACTAATAGGATTTTTAGAGATTAGTTTGAATTGATAGAAGCTTATTAAATTGTTTTAAGCCACTCCTGGTACTTTTCTCCTAAAATCATAACAGGTTTCTCTTTTCCACCTAGTGCTGCAAGAAGTCCCTGAATTACCATTATAATTAATATAACCCCTCCAATAATAGAAACCAACCATCCCAATATTGGAATTATATTAACGACACTAAGAGCAAGTCCGGTTAGAGCAATACCCAATGATTGTCTAATGTGATACGCGGCAAATGTGTTCTTTTTATCGTTGTTTAGAACAAATGCAATGATAAGTCCTATAATTGTTAGGTAAGCAATAATTGCAATAGTTTTTCCCTCTTCAACATTAGATGCTTTCTGGATGTTCTGATTGTCTGTGTTCATAGAATCTTTAATTATTAAATTAATAAAAAGTATTGTATTCTTATTAGTGTAAAACAATGCTTAGATTTTAGAATGCATATACTTATTTATAACTTGCTCAAAATCTAAGGAATTGGTTGAAAATTTGGTTTTGAATTTTTCAAATAATTAAATATCGAAATACTATAATTATACAACAGACTATTATTAAATAATGTTCATTAATATTCGATTATGAATATTTATATACGAAAAGAGGCTGTCTCAAAATAGAAAATAAGCCTCTGAGAATTGAATATTTGTAATCA
>CAZHWC010000044.1:0-5182 GCA_964535975.1 uncultured Proteiniphilum sp.
AACGCTGCAGGATTGGTAGTATACATTGCATAGTCGGCAGCAGTTTTTTGCCAATCTTCCAAAGGCTCGGGAAAGTTTTCCTGATCTATAAGTTGATATTCAGGTCCTGTGACATATGGTACATTGTACTTTGGATTCTCAACAACGTGATAGAGAACACCACTGTTTCCACCATCAGCAATTTTCCAGTCCCACACCAACTCAAAGTTTTCATATAGCTTATCGGTCACAATATATCCATGCTCATCAGCTCCTTCGCCTTTTGCCTGAATCATTCCGTCCTCTACAAACCATGGGGCTGTGAGGTTCTCACCATTATAATCTCGCCAACCATTAAGGGTTGAACCATCAAAAAGGAGTTCCCATCCTTCTGCTTTTTCTGCATTAGTCAAGACATTGTGCTTGGCAGATTGCTCACATGACACAAATAACATAGTAACAAATACTGTTGTACACAGTAATAAAAATTTTGATTTCATTTCTCTTTTATATATTTAAGTTATTAACGATTACCACCAAGAATGCCATCGTATCTCACAAAGCTGCTGATAATTCCAAGCCCTGCTTTGTAGATATCATTGGCATCATTAATTATTCTGTAGTATGCCGATTGGTCATACAGGTCTCTTGCCATCAGGGCTTTGAGCTGAAGAGTAATCAGTTCTTCTGAAACTTCAAACTCATCTTTGTTCCACTCAACACCATCTTCCACGGCCGATTCTTTCATCTTCACCAAAAGCTGTTCGGGGATATCATAATTAAACTTGAAAGCGTCAACGTTAATATAGCTGCTCAATAGCTCATTTCGCTTATTATCAACCTCAGATATTGAAAGTCGATTAAGTATTCCCTTTGCAATAATATTACGATGCAAATCGGTGAAACGAGTAGTATCTATTGGCACAAAATAGTCGGGCATTATGCCTCCTCCACCATATACGGTGCGTTTATTCACAAGAGTTTCGTAACGCAGAGAGTCGGGGAACGAAATACTGTCTGGATTTACAAACTCACCGTGCTCAAACCTATCTGAAAGGTCTTGTTTGTATTTTTCTATATTGCCCTCTTCATATGGTTTTTGTATACCTCTTCCGGTTGGGGTGTAGTATCGTGCCACAGTCAGGCGAACCATGCTTCCGTCAACAAGTGGTATCTGTCGTTGCACCAATCCCTTGCCAAAGGTTCGGCGACCCACAATCACCGCTCTGTCCCAGTCTTGAAGTGCACCTGCCACAATTTCGCTTGCCGAGGCAGAGAACTCATCCACCAACACCACCACACTACCCTCTTCAAATTGTCCCGCAGATGTGGTATTCAAATCTCGGCGTGGTTGTTTTCTTCCTTCTATATATACAACCAATTTGTTTTTATCCAAAAACTCATCCACAATCTCTGATGCCACCTGCAATACCCCTCCGCCATTTCCGGTAAGGTCGAAAATCATTTTCTTCATCCCTTTGGACTTAAGGTCCTTTTCTGCTTCCAGAAACTCCTTATATGAGGTTTCACCAAATCTGCTCAACTTGATATAGCCAATATCGTCTGTAATCATATATGCTGCATCAATGCTGTGCAAAGGTATCTTCCCTCTCACAATCTTGAAGTTGAGCAGCTCATCAACACCCCTGCGCAATACTTTCACATTCACGGTGGTGCCCTTTGGCCCTTTTAGCTTCTTAATTATTTTCTGATTATCTATTTTCTGTCCTGCCACAAGGGTATCATTTATATATATGATTTTATCTCCGGGTTGCAAGCCCACCTTTTGCGATGGTCCGCCTGCAATTACCTCAACCACATATATAGTATCTGTAAGTGTATTGAACGAAATACCAATACCTTCAAAATTCCCCTGCATCGTTTCGCTCATGGCTTTCACCTCATCTTTGTCAAGATATGACGAGTGTGGGTCTAATTCAAGAAGCATTGCACGAATAGCCGCCTCACTAACCTTTGTGCCATCCACTTCATCAACATACAGGTTGTCAATTAACTGAAATGCCCTGGCAAGCTTTGTTGACTCCGAAGAGAGTCTGTCTTGTGCAAAGCAATTGGTAAAAAACAAAACGGCAATCAGAGGCAATACTGCTGATTTTATAATTTTCATAATCTGATAATTTAATGGGAGTAATCAATATATAAGCTTCAACCCCTGGGGTATGAAAGCACTCACATCATGATTGAAGCGTAACAGTTCGCGCACATGAGTGGAGTTGATAGATGCTATTTGAGGCTCGGCAAATAATACCAGTGTCTCAATTCCCGAAACAGCCCTGTTGACATCGGCTATTGCTTTTTCATATTCAAAATCAACAACCGACCTGATTCCTCTTAAGATGAATCTTGCGCCTATGGTCTTAGCAAAATCAACGGTCAAAGTATCGTAAGACTCTATCCTTACGCGTGGTTGGTCTTTATAGAAATCAGTTAACATCTTTATCCTGTTTTCCAATGAGAAGTAAGTCTTCTTAGAATCGTTGATGCCAATTGCTATCACAACTTCATCAACAATATCCAGTCCACGCTTAACAATAGATTCGTGTCCAACGGTAAAGGGATCAAAAGTGCCCGGGAATATAGCTATCCCGGGACTTGGAGAATTATGCAACATCGTCATCTTCTACAATTAGGTTATCAATAATAAAGTTCTGACGGTCGGGGGTGTTTCTACCCATATAAAACTCAAGTAAGTCTTTTATTAAATCGTCTTTTTTCATTGTAACCTTGTCAAGTCTCATATCTTCTCCGATAAAGTTTTTAAACTCATCGGGCGATATTTCACCAAGACCTTTAAAACGAGTAATTTCCGGGCTTGGACCTAGTTCGTCTATTGCAGCAAGACGCTCCTCTTCGGTATAGCAATATTTTGTTTTTCTCTTGTTTCGCACTCTGAATAATGGTGTTTGCAAGATATAAACGTGTCCTTTCTTAACCAAATCGGGGAAAAACTGCAAAAAGAAGGTCAACAGCAGCAATCTGATATGCATACCATCAGTATCGGCATCGGTGGCAATAATAACCTTATTGTATCTCAGCCCATCCATGCCATCCTCGATATTTAAAGCAGCCTGAAGCAGATTGAACTCTTCATTCTCGTAAACAATCTTCTTAGTAAGCCCAAAGGAGTTTAGAGGTTTTCCTCTAAGGCTAAAAACAGCCTGAAGATTTGGGTTTCGGCTCTTGGTTATAGATCCGCTTGCAGAGTCACCCTCAGTTATAAATATTGAGGTCTCGTCTAGATTATCTCCTTTAGAGTCATTATAGTGAATACGACAGTCACGCAGCTTTCGGTTGTGCAGATTTGCCTTCTTTGCACGCTCACGCGCCAGCTTAGTTACGCCAGCAATTGCCTTGCGCTCCTTCTCAGAGTCAAGAATCTTTTTTTGCAGAGTTTCGGCAATATCAAGATGTTTGTGCAAATAGTTGTCAAGCTCTTTCTTTAGGAAATCGCCCACATACTTGTTGATTGACACACCATCGGGAGTCATATCACGCGAACCAAGTTTTGTTTTGGTTTGTGATTCAAATACCGGTTCCTCAATCTTCACACTTATAGCCGCCACCATTCCGTTACGTATATCTGAAAACTCAAAGTTCTTAGCAAAATACTCGCGTATAACACGAGCTGCCGCCTCTCTGAAAGCAGATAAGTGCGTTCCGCCCTGAGTTGTGTGCTGTCCGTTTACAAAAGAGTAGTACTCTTCGCCATACTGGTTGGAGTGGGTAATAGCCACCTCAATATCATCACCATGAAGGTGTATGATTGGATAAAGAATTTCTGTGGTAAGGTTTTCATTAAGTAAATCCTCCAATCCATTCTTTGAATAAAAAACTTTACCGTTGTATGTGATTGTGAGTCCTGTATTTAGGAACACATAGTTTTTCAATAATGGCTCAATGTGATCGTCACGATACAGATAATCGCCAAATATCTCCTTATCGGGAGTAAATTCTACCGAAGTTCCATTCTTCTCGGTTGATTTAGCCTGAGGCGCATCATCAATTACGTGTCCTTTTTCATAGATCACGCTTTTACATTCGCCTTCACGAAAACTTACTATAGTAAATTCATCCGAAAGAGCATTTACTGCTTTTATACCAACACCGTTTAGCCCAACCGACTTCTTGAAAGCCTTTGAGTCATACTTTGCACCGGTATTCATTTTTGAGGATACATCCTTTACTTTTCCAAGTGGAACCCCCCTGCCATAGTCACGCACTTTTACTTTTCCATCAGCAATATCTACTGTAATGTTCTTACCAAAACCCATTCGATATTCATCAATAGAGTTATCAAGAACCTCTTTCAATAATACGTATATACCATCATCTGATGAAGCACCGTCTCCCAGTTTACCGATATACATACCGGGACGGCGGCGAATATGTTCGCGCCACTCCAGGGTTACGATATTATCTTCACTATAATTGGATAATGCTTGCTCTCTTTCTAATTCAGTCACTTTATATTCTTCTCCTTTTCTAATAAGTCTTACTTTAATTCTTTTTCAAACACACTTCTTTTCTTGTGTTGCTTTGTTTCTAATCCATCCCACATTGTTTGCACCTTTGAGTTGACTACCAGCTCGGGGTTGCTCTCGGCATACTCAAAGCCCAGTCTCACAGCCTCGGGGATAAATTGATTAAATATTAGTGAGTTCACTCCCTTACCTTGGTATTCGGGATCAACACCAATCAGCATAAGGTCTAATATCTTGTTGTTATCCAAGCCCTTCAATGCTTTGTAAAGATGATACCAACCGGTTGGCAAAAACTTCCCCCCCGATTTCTGGAGTGCTTCCGACATACTTGGCAATCCAATTCCCACTCCCACCAGCTTATTGTCTTCTGCTCTCAACACAAGAGACAAGAAGTTTAGTCTTAACATTGGGATATACATATTTACATAATAGTCGATTTGAGCTTTTGATAATGGCACAAATCCGTACAAGTCTTTGTATGCCACGTTGAAGAGCTCGAATATCTCATGAGCATATGGATAAACATCGTCCTTGTTTCTAATCTTAACTACATTAAGTTTGAATCGCTTTCTCACAATCTCTGCCACACGTGCATATCTCTCAGGCACCTCTTTTGGAATTGTTATAAGATACTCAACCCAATCTTGCGCTTTAATATAACCTAATCTTTTGATATGGTCAACATAATATGGATGATTATA
>CAZHWC010000044.1:5282-20791 GCA_964535975.1 uncultured Proteiniphilum sp.
CCATTCTTATATGCCAGAAAATTGGCCGACTCGCAATGTTCGAATGCAGGGTTCTTTTCACGGCTTAAGGTTGCTGCTTCATCATATACCAATGGTGGGACGTAATATTTATTATCTTTATAAAGGTCAATGCTAAACTGAACAAACTTCTTCAGTTCATCCTTATCTCTGACTTGTTTGATCTCTACTGCCATAGTTTTTAGGATTTCAATATTATGGAATAAAATAAATTGGTTTTATTCTTTTAATCTACAAAGGACAAAGATAATAACTTTTAGAAAATGTGATGAATATCAATTCATGAAAAAACAAAATTCCACATATCAAGACTTGTTACTTGATTTATAGCTTTACCGACAATGCAAAACCTTAAATTCAGATAAAAAATTATCATAGTGGCTATTCGCTATCAATTGTGCTTGAGGAATCAAAATATTTGCCTAATTTTGTGCTCATTATAATGTTCATTTAAACAATGATTAATCGAAATTTAATTCGTATCAGAATAGTCCAGATAGTCTATTCGTGGTATCAGAACAAAAACAAAGATTTGCGCTCACTGGAAAAGGAGCTACTGTTTGGATTGCAAAAATCATACGATCTTTATTACTATCTATTGTTGCTAATGGTTGAGATTACAAAGGAGTATGAAGCCAGAGTAGAAACCAGACGCAACAAGCTTTTGCCTACAAAGGAGGATTTGAATCCAAACATGAAGCTTATTGAAAACATGTTTATCAAACAACTAAACAGCAACAGGCAGTTTGAAAAGTATCTAAACGACTATCCCATGTCGTGGAGTGAGCACGAGTTGTTTATCAAAAAATTATTGGAAGATATTCTTGAATCAGAAGTATATGCAGAATACGCATCAAATACAGGTTCAGGGTATGACATAGACAAAGAGTTTTGGAGAAAAATCTTCAGACAGTATATCTATAACAATGAGGCACTCGACCAGTTGCTTGAAGATGAAAGCATATATTGGAACGACGATATTGAAATAGTTCAGAGCTTTGTTCTTAAAACTATCCGCCAGTTCTCTGAAGCAAACGGAGAAGACCAACAGCTGCTTCCAATGTTTAGAGATCAGGAAGATAAGCACTACGCCCTAAAATTGCTTCACAATACAATTTTAAAGCAGGAAGAGTACAGGGAGCTTATTAAATCGCACACAGACAAGTGGGATTTTGACAGAATAGCATTTATGGATATGATAATAATGCAGGTGGCACTTGCCGAGATACATACATTTGATGATATACCCACAAGCGTTTCCATGAATGAATATATCGAACTGTCAAAGTCATACAGCACACCCAAAAGTGGATTGTTTATAAACGGAGTACTTGACGGGATAGTGAAGAAGCTGAGAAACGAAGGAACAATATTTAAAAACTAAAACAATTTAAAATATAATTATTATGAGTATTTTACTACAAGCTCAGGGCGGAGGCGCAATGGGAAGTTCACTAATAATGATGGTGGCTATCATCGCAGTTTTCTACTTCTTCATGATTCGTCCACAGCAAAAGAAACAAAAAGAGGTGCAAAAAGCACGTGAAGCAATGAAGACAGGCGACAAAGTGGTTACCGCAGGTGGAATCCACGGACGCATAAAAGAAGTTGGTGACACATGGTTACTTGTTGAAGTGGCTGATGGCGTAAGACTAAAGTTCGACAAAACTTCGGTATTTGCATCTTCTGCTGACGCAGCTTCAAAATAATATATCAATGAGCGCATCCAAAAAAACACAAGCATCTAAAATCATATCGTATTTTTCTAAAATAGGATGGAAAAGTACTCTGACTTTTTTATGGTTTTTGATTATTGCTTTTGCTTTTTGGATGCTGCTTTTTTTTCAACGCGATATAGAAGCAACTTATAAGTTACCTATTAGCTATATCAAAATACCGGATGACGTTGTCTTTGACAACCCCTTGCCCAAGGATTTGGAAGTGAGAATTGGAGATAAGGGCTCCGAAATTTTCAAATACACTTTTAGACTAAGAGATTCAATCACAGTTGATATTCGCAAATATCAGGAAGCAGGAGTCACAAACATTCAAGGCGCAGAACTAACACAGCTAATACGTTCCAAGTTATCCAAAAGCTCCGCTATTGTAGCATATTATCCAGTCAATATCCCCATTATAACATCAAAGTTGCAAAAGAAAGAAGTAGAGGTGATGTTTGACGGAGATATTTCCACAGGAAGGAATAACCTTATTGCTGACGAAGTACAAGTCACACCCTCAAAGGTGATGGCATACGGCTCGGAAAAGCAGCTTGCATCTTTGAATAATGCAACCACGGTTACCAGCCATTTCAACAACATTAAGGCCACATCACAATTTGATGTCAAATTAAAAGAAGAGGAGGGTATTAAATATCTTCCAGAAGTAGTGCAGGTGCTTATACCAGTATTAGAATATACTGAGCGAAAAATAGAGGTGCCAATAACGGTAAAGGGTGCTCCCCATGATGTTGATGTTAAGTTTTTCCCATCACAAACTGAGGTCTCCTTCTCAGTGACATTGGAAGATTATAAAAAGATATCTCCCGAAGAGTTTACTATAGAACTCAATTATAAGGACTTCTACAATAACCAAAACGGCAGAGTTGAAATAGACTTATCAACAATGCCAATCTCCGCACGAAACGTAAAGATGTCACCACAGTCCGTAGAGTTTCTGCTAGAAAAAAAATAAATGCTATGACAGTAATTGGTATAACAGGCGGCATAGGCAGTGGAAAATCAATTGTCTGCAAAATTATATCTCTATACGGAATACCAATATACGATGCAGACACAGAAGCCAAAAGACTAAACGACAAATCTCCTGTAATAAAACAAAAACTAATCGAACGATTTGGCGAAAACATTTATGTGGATAACATTCTTGACAGGAAGCAATTAGCAAATTATATTTTCAACAACAAATCAGATCTTGAGTATGTGAACAATGCTATTCATACCGAGTTGGCTATTCATTTTCAGGAATGGGTAAACAAAATGAATCAATACCCAATATTGGCTCTAGATGCAGCTGTTTTGTTTGAATCGGGATTTGATAAATACGTAGACATGTCGATAACCGTGGTCTCACCGATAGAGCTAAGAATTGCTCGAGTATCAAAAAGAGACAACGCATCATACAACCAAATCAAGTCGCGCATTGATAGTCAGATGACTGATGAAGAAAGAACCAAATTGTCAGATTTTGTAATAATAAACGATGAGGAGCATTCGTTGATTATGCAAACTGATAAAATAATTAAAAACATTGAGAACCCACTTCAGAACTGACATACAGTCATTCAAGCACTTAGACTTTAAGACCTCTAAAGAATATATTTAAGATTATTTAAAACACCTGACTATTAAATTGATACAAAAAAGTGTACTTTTGTATTTCATTTAGGTTATTTATTAATCAAAAACTTAAAAACAATGGTAGAAACAATAGGAATTAACGCAGGAAAAGTGTGGAGCGTACTTGATGAAACAGGTCGCCAAAATGTAAAAGATTTAAAAGATACAACAAAGCTAACTTACAATAATCTTTATGCAGCTATTGGCTGGTTGGCAAGAGAGGGTAAGATTGTTCTTGAAACAGAAAACAAGGAAGTGTTTATATCTTTAGTCTAACATTTCATCGAATAAAAGCAAAACTTTCAAGGGCGTCTGATTAGTTTTAGATGCCTTTTTTGTGTCTATACATCACTATTTGACCAACTCTAATTGCACAATTTAATCCTTTTAATTACTTTTGTAATCAAAAGGTAATAATAATCTTACACATTTCTAATTTCTAAAAAACAGAAGATATGATGCCAATAAATTTACTAGAAATTGCAACAGTATTCTTAGTGTTATTTTCAATAATTGATGTTACAGGAGCAGTTCCAATATTCTTAAATCTAAAAAGTCAGGACAAAGATATTCATGCCGAAAAAGCAGCATTCTATTCATTCCTGATTATGACAATCTTTTTATTTGTGGGGGAGTGGATATTAAAGCTTTTTCAGCTTGAAGTATCAGCATTTGCCATTGCAGGTGCTGTAGTATTACTTATCCTGTCGATAGAAATGATATTCGGTGTTGAGATATTTAAGCCGGATGCCTCAAGTGAAGGTGTTTCTTCAACTTTATTCCCTGTAGTATTCCCCTTGATAGCCGGACCCGGAAGCTTTACCACCCTATTGTCAATGCGTGCAGAATTTCATATTATCAATATTTTAATAGCAGTAGCTCTCAATCTTATTATTGTATATCTAGTACTTAAATATCTGGATATAGTTCAAAAGATATTGGGGAAAAGCGGCTCTTATATACTAAGAAAATTCTTTGGTGTTATTTTGCTTGCCATTTCCGTGAAGCTTATTACCTCAAACCTAAGCGAGCTTATAAATATTGTGCAGCAATAATAATCATAAATTATTAGTGTTATATAGTGAACATCAGTCATTTAATGATTATTTAACTATCATTCTACGCACTTATTAACAAATAAAGATTATATTTGCGCATTAATATAAGAGTCTTCTCAAAGACCACAATAGGTGAATCAAAGTATAATCAAATAGAATTATTTTAAAATATAAAATCAAAAACAACATGAGAATTGTAAATGTTTTAGGACGTGAAGTGTTGGATTCAAGAGGTAATCCTACAATTGAAGTTGATGTTTATACAGAGTCTGGCGCATTTGGACGCGCTGCTGTTCCATCTGGCGCATCAACCGGAGAAAATGAGGCATTAGAGCTTCGCGACGGCGACAAGTCAAGATACCTAGGTAAAGGTGTTCTTAAAGCAGTTGCTAACGTAAATGATGTAATTGCCCCAAAGCTTATCGGCATGGACGTTACAAGACAAGCAGACATCGACGCATTAATGATTGAGCTTGATGGCACAAAAACCAAGTCAAACCTTGGAGCTAACGCAATGCTAGGTGTGTCTCTTGCAGTAGCAAAAGCTGCAGCAAATCTTTTAGGTCAACCTCTATACAGCTACATTGGCGGAACAAGCACATATGTACTTCCTGTTCCAATGATGAATATTATCAATGGTGGATCTCACTCTGATGCTCCTATCGCATTCCAGGAATTCATGATTCGTCCTGTTGGAGCTCCTTCATTCCGTGAAGGTCTTCGTATGGGAACTGAAGTATTCCACTCACTAAAGGCTGTTCTTCATTCAAAAGGATTGAGTACTGCTGTAGGTGACGAAGGTGGTTTTGCTCCTAACCTTTCAGGTGGTACTGAAGAAGCTCTTGAGTCTATCCTAACTGCTATCAAAAATGCAGGATACGAACCAGGAAAAGATGTAACTATTGCTCTTGACTGTGCTGCTTCTGAATTCTACAAAGATGGTATCTATGATTACTCATTGTTTGAAGGCGAAACAGGTAAAAAACGTACTTCTGCTGAACAGGCTGAATACCTTGAAGAGCTTATCTCAAAATACCCAATCGATTCTATTGAAGATGGTATGCACGAAAACGACTGGGACGGATGGAAAGTTCTTACTGACAAAATTGGCGACAAATGTCAATTAGTAGGTGACGACTTGTTCGTTACAAACGTAGAGTATCTTGAAAAAGGAATTAAATTAGGTTGCGGAAACTCAATTCTAATCAAAGTAAATCAAATCGGCACTTTAACAGAAACTCTTGCTGCTATCGAAATGGCACACAGACACGGATACACCAGCGTAACTTCTCACCGTTCGGGTGAAACTGAAGATGCTACAATTGCTGATATCGCAGTTGCAACAAACGCAGGTCAAATCAAAACAGGTTCTGCAAGCCGCTCAGACCGTATGGCTAAATACAACCAATTGCTTCGCATCGAAGAAGAATTGGGTGCAAGAGCAGTTTATGGATACAAAAAATTGAAATAATACACTAGTATATATTTCAGTATAATATATTGCACAGAGGGCGTCTCACATAATGTGAAATGCCCTCTCTTTATTTAGGACGATACATACATAGATACAAACCTATTGTTTAAGCTAGATCTCTGTAATTATTACTCCTCTAAACTTATACTACTAAATAGATCCAATACATTTCTCTCTATAGATAAAATAAAAGAACTAGAGTCGATATCAAGAGATCCAGAAAGATTGGTGTATATACTATTTATCGACAATACACTCTCATCAGTTTCACAAAACATTCTGTTTAAAGGCACCAATCTCAATGACTCAATATTATAGTGTTCTCCAAATGAGAAGTAAAAACCCATTGCCAAAAGTCGCTCTGTAAGTTCAGGCTTCCCCCTATAACCATGCAAAATCCATGGCTGATTGGGTTTCATATCTTTATAAGCTTTGAAAAACGAATCCCACAATTTAACATTATGAATTATCAGTGGTTTACTTACCTCTTCCGACAGCAATATCTGCTCTTTGAATATAATCTCTTGAAGTTCCGGCTTGGCACCTCTAAACTTATCCAAGCCTGCCTCACCAACAGCTACCACCCGATCACCCCTCACAATATCCGACAATAGTTGTAGCTTGGTTTTATAGTCACCATCACCATACCATGGATGCAAACCACAAGAGAAGAAAACATTCGACTCGCAACTATTAATTTTACCGTTATCTTCGGGAAATAAATTTAGAATATACTTAACATTTGATTCTTTGGCATCAGAAATTATTCTGTGAGTGTGTATATCGTAGTATTGCATTTATGGTTAAAAGTTTATGATGTTTTCCTTTTCCTTTTAGGCCTAGGTTCAGGCACAGGATCATAACCCGATCCTCCCCAAGGATTGCAACTAACAATTCGTTTTATGGAAAGCCACGAGCCCCTGATAGGTCCGTGTTTTTTAAGAGCCTCAATGGTATAACGCGAACACGTGGGCGTGTATCTGCAACTTGGCGGTAATATCGGAGATATCGCCACCCTGTAAAAATACACCGGTAGCAACAGTATCTCTGTAATTATCTTTTTAAGAAGGTTCATTTGAGTTATTTAGTCTCTTCGAAATTCCACACAACGCCCTTACAACTCCTTTTTCAACAACTGCATAAGGCTGCAGTTTATCCCCCACATAAATCAATGCAATGTCCACAGTTTTATCATCAGTCAGCGACTCAATTAGTATTGACTTGTTAAGCCTGTAAGCCTCCCTTGTCAGTCGCTTCATCCGATTCCTGTCAACAGCTTTCTTCAATCTTTTTTTGGGAATACTGATTAATAAAGAGGGTACTTCCCCATCCGATTCACTTTCACGAGACAATACAATTACCCTGAAAGGATATGAAAGAAAAGCATCACCACTATAAAATATCTTCTCGATTCTGGTTTTACCACACAATCGCTCTTTTTTACTAAAGGTGAATTGCCTCTTATCAACCATTTATTTTCAAAAAAGGAATAGTTATCAACAGAGATATCAACAAAATATATCTGTTATTATAAATAGAATAATTATTTTTTTTGATTTGCCTGCAAAAAGGCATCCAATGCCATAGTCATCGAAGGATACTCAGGCTGTGGAGCCAGACAATCAACCCTAAGACCATTATCTTCAAGTACTTTTGCAGTTCCCGCTCCAAAGCAGCCAATACCCAAATCTCCCTGCACAAAGTCAGGAAAGTTTTTAAGCAAAGAGCTCACCCCAAGAGGGCTAAAGAACAAAATCATATCAGTATCAAGCGTCTCACCCTCTTCATAATCGTTGCTAACTGTACGATACATTATGCTGGGAGTGAAATCAAGTTTCTTTGATCTCAAAAAGTTTTGAACATCCTCGTTATGCTCTTCCGGAACAGGCAACAATAACTTTTCACCTGAGTGTTTTGTAAATGCGGCATCCAAGCCATCCACTCTTCCGGTTTTGCTAAAGAATATTCTTCTTTTTCTGTAAACAATATACTTTTGCAAGTATAACGCAATTGCTTCCGACAAACAGAAATACTTCATCGTTTCGGGGATAGCAATCTTAAGGTCTTCACAAAGTGAGAAAAAATGATCTATAGCTGTACGCGAAGTCATCACCACAGCTGTATAGTCCAAGATGTTTATGCGTTGTTGACGAAATTCTTTTGACGAAAGACCTTCAACCTTTATAAAAGGTCTGAAGCTAAATTCCACATTATACTTCTCTCCCAAGTCATAATAAGGAGACTTTCCGTTAGTAGGTTCGGGTTGCGATATAAGAACTTTTTTTACTTTTCTTACGGACATAATTACTTATTTTCCTGCTATAATTGCTAATATTTCACCACCTTTTAATAATAAAAAAAGAGGCACAATTTCAATGGCGCAAAGGTACAAAAAATAATTAAGCACCCCAATATTGTTTTTAACAAAAATAACAAAGAGGTTTCGATAATAGACAAACGAAATGGCAATTAAAGAGGCTATTATTAACCAAATAGCAATCGACGCATATTCATTTGAAAACACAAACATGAGCGAAGGCAGATAGGCAACAAGCCCCACAACTCCAATATAAGTAAAAAATTGCGACACCCAGTCGCCCAGGCCCCAATCAGGAAAAATATAATCTATTAACCTATATATTATATATTTAGCTCCAATAAAGAGCATAATTCCGACAAAGACAAATAACAATACCGAATAGACATCATAGGCATAAAAGCCCACAAAGTCATTCTTCATAAGCATAAAAGTAACAACCACAGAAGAAATGCCCGCCGTTTGAACTACAAACAACAACGAAGTCCACAATCTCTGAATTGTAATCTGCTCCTTAAATCCGGTTCTGCTTTTTTTAGAAAAAAGACTACTAAAATAATATTGAAATATTGTACTCTCTTTGTGAGTAACAATGGCTAACAAAATAAAAGACACACAAAAAACAGCAAAGAAAACATCAGATACAGAAGAAGGAACAGTAACGGGAACACCAGAGATTCTTTCAGCAAAAGCACTTTGCCCAACAATTGAGTCAACGTCAAATGTTAAGTTCGACCTGTCAATTGGAGCAAAATCAAATGAAGTAAATCCCTTTTGAACCGTTTCCTGCTCTATTTTAAAGATTGTATCTAACACCCCTGCATATTTTTGCTACAAATTTACAACTCTTTTTTATCATATTTCGATATTGAAGAGCTCCATACCACATTATTCTGCAAACTGCTTATCACTTTCTCCGGCGAATCGGCAACATGCCACATATTTCTGTAACTATCATGCATAAAGTTTCTATCAATCATCTGCTCAAACATATTCAGCAGAGGATCATAAAAACCATTTGTATTAAGAATAATAACAGGCTTATTGAAAATACCAAGCTGCTTCCATGTCAAAATCTCAGCCAGCTCCTCCAATGTACCCAACCCTCCCGGAAGTGCAATAGCAGCATCCGCACTCTGAGCCATCAGCTCCTTGCGCTCATGCATATCCTTTGTAACCACGAGCTCAGTAAGACCGGGGTGAAACCACCCCAGGTCAACCATAAATTGCGGAATAATACCCTTCACCCTTCCTTCAGATTCAATCACGCTATCATTCACAGCGCCCATTAATCCCTGCTTGCCCGCACCGGTAACAACACCAATCTCATTCTCAGCCAACAATCGCCCAAGCTTTTTGGCAACTTCAAAGTAAATATCATCAATGTGCGGACTGGAGGCACAATACACCACCACATTATTTATATCAACGCTCTCGCAGTTGTTGGTTACAACGTATTTGCCCGGTGAATCCTGCTTATCCATTACAATCCAAAAGCCTCTTTAATTTTGTCAACATAGTCAAGCTTCTCCCATGTAAACAGCTCCACATCCTTTATTATAGGCTCGGGCATATAGCGAGAAACAAACTTCTTTGTAACAACTTTTGGCTCACGACCAAAGTGACCATATGCAGCGGTCTCCAAATAAATTGGGTTTCTAAGCTTCAATCTCTCCTCAATTGCTTTGGGTCTCATATCAAAAAGCTCCTCAATTTTTTTGGCAATTTCGCCATCAGCCATATCCACATTACTCTTGCCATTTGTATCAACAAAAATATTCATAGGCCTTGGTTCGCCAATTGCGTATGCCACCTGAATTAACATTTCGGAAGACACACCTGCAGCAACCATATTCTTAGCAATGTGCCTTGCAGCATATGCAGCAGAACGGTCAACCTTCGACGGGTCCTTACCCGAGAAAGCACCACCGCCATGTGGCGCTCTGCCACCGTAAGTATCAACTATAATTTTTCTTCCCGTCAACCCAGTGTCACCATGCGGACCACCAATAACAAACTTGCCGGTTGGATTAACGTGATATGTTATCTCATCATTAAACAGATTATAAACAAGAGCATTAGTTCTGAAATACTCACGCACGCGAGGCACCAAAATATTTATAACATCCTCTCTGATTTTTGTCTGCATAGCCTTATCTGCAACCAAAGCAGCCTCCTTGCTGTCATCCGAAGGAAGAACAAATTCATCATGCGATGTAGAAACCACAATAGTAGAAATACGCAACGGAATTCCCTCATCCGAATACTCAATAGTAACCTGCGACTTAGAGTCGGGACGAAGATAAGGCATCAAATGAAGCTCATTCTTTCTTATATTAGCCAACTCAATCAACAACTCATGACTCAGTTCAAGAGTAAGAGGCATAAGATTGTTAGTTTCGATAGTGGCATAACCAAACATCATACCTTGGTCGCCGGCACCCTGATCCATAGCATCAGCCTTGCCATCAACACCACGGTTAATATCCTCTGACTGCTCGTGAATGCTAGAAAAAACACCACACGACTGCGCCTCAAACTGATATTCACTCTTAGTGTAACCAATGTCAGCAATCACCTTTCTTGCCACATTCGCCACATCCACATAAGTCTCTGACTTAACCTCCCCTGCCAAAACAACCTGACCTGTGGTCACAAGTGTTTCGCAAGCAACCTTTGACGATGCATCATACGCCAAAAACTCATCCAGCAACGCATCCGAAATTTGATCGGCAACCTTATCGGGGTGTCCCTCCGACACCGATTCAGAAGTAAAGAAATAGCTCATAATCTTAAAATAATAAACAAAATTGTTTTGTAACTTTAGTAATTACAAAGCGAAGGGAAAAGAAAAGTAAAACCGGATAAAATGCAACGAGAAATCGCAAAAAGGAATAATCGTTTTAGCATTTTTTATTGTGGTTGCAAGCAGTTCAAATCTCTCCACTTTGGTTATAATGGTTGCAAAGATAATTAATTAAGCAAATCCATATCCCAATATTAGGTTAAAATATATTATTACACAGCAAATTAGGACAAAACAGTCTATATTCCCCAACAGGGTTACACCTAAACAGTTACAAACAACGCTGCAGTTATTTTCTGCCAAAATCAGCAGGGATCTCACCCCACCTATCGGTCTCCCATTTTATTATCTCATTTTCCCATGTATTATTGGCAAGCCAGCTCTCGGCCCTTTCAATCATATCAAACAGAGGCTCATTGCCCGGCGTCCTTTCAAGTTTTGAATTACACTTCTTTTTCTTTATCCATGCGATTGCTGTCTTGCTGTCGCTATAAATTGGAATCTTACTATCCCTCTTCTTCAAAGAAGCCAAAGCATAAGCAATTGCCAAAAACTCACCAATATTATTTGTCCCATCCTGATAAGGACCATCGTGAAACACCTCAACACCATCGCCCACATACACCCCCCGATATTCCATCACACCAGGATTGCCACTACAGGCTGCATCCACCGCAAGGCTGTCTCTGATAATTTCTGCAGAGCTTGCAGCACCTGCAGAAGCACTTTTCCGGCCATTAGCACCAATATGCCTCCACGGATTATCGTTCAATGCCCGCTCTGCCGACTCCCTGTCGGGAAAGGACTTATATCGGGCACCCTCAAAACCCTGAACCTGAGCCTTACACTTATCCCATGAGTCATACACACCGGGCGTTACGCCCTGCCAAACCACATAAAACTTCTTTTTTGCCATCACTACATAGACTCCAACAAATAGGCAGGAGTATCATCATCGTGCACCCCATTTAAGCTCTCAATTGTGATGATACTGTCAACAATAAAAGTGGTGTATCCACGCCATGGTATAGGAGCAAAATACTCCTTGTAATGAAGTTGCACAAACTTACCGCTCGACAGCATCAACTTCTCGGCAATCTCTTTTTTTGCTACCGAAAACTCAAACTGATTAGACTGCAAACCTCCCGGCTTATCGGCTCTGAAACCAGACTGAATCAACTTACCCTCATATGTTTTAAACACCACACCCTTGTGAACCATATAATTCAACTCACCGGATTTAACACCCGTTCCAAACACATAAAAATACCTTACATAAACAAAAGCCGACAGCGAAACCAACACAATAAGCGTTAGCCAAACTAGCCATTTCCTGCCTCTTCTCTTTCTGGGTTTAAGATCATTCATAATCTCTATTTTTTTTGATTTAGATGTCAAAGGTAAACATTTTTTTAAACATTTATCACTATTTAAACCAAGCGCTATTTATCCTTTTACCCTATCTTTGCGAATAGATATTTCTAACAAAAAATTATTTACACATTATGAAGAAGTTAACTTTAATTGTAGCTACAGTCCTTATTTCTATGTCACTCTTTGCACAAGAGAAAGGCTACAACTTTACGGTAGTAAAAGAAAACCCAATCACATCAATCAAAGATCAGGCAAACTCAGGCACATGCTGGAGCTTTTCAGGTTTAAGCCTCATCGAGTCAGAACTTCTGAGAACAGGCAAAGGCACTTTCGACCTGTCAGAAATGTACATAGTGAGAAGAAACTACGAAGACAAAGCAAAGAAATATGCCCGCCTTCACGGACATCTCAACTTTTCTGCCGGAGGTTCTTTTGCCGATGTAGTGGAAACACTAGATGAATACGGACTAGTTCCGGAAGAGTCTTACACAGGTCTTATCCACGGTCAAGACCGCCACAACCATGGCGAGATGGACAAAGCCCTGAATGGATATATGAAAGGCATAGTAGATGGAAACAGCATCTCATCAATATGGCCAATAGCATACAACAACATCCTGGATGCATACCTGGGACAAAAACCTGAAACATTCAAATATGAAGGAAAAGAATACACCCCACAGTCATTCAGAGACTTTTTGGGCATCAAGCAAAGCGATTTTATCTCAATCACATCCTTCACCCACTTCCCATTCTACACCCAATTCCCGATAGAAGTACCCGACAACTGGAGATGGGCAAACTCATACAATCTGCCCGTTGACGAAATGATAAGCACCATAGACAATGCACTTATGAACGGATACACAGTGGCATGGGCAACAGACGTTAGCGAAACAGGCTTCTCAAGACAAGGCATCGCAATCATCCCCGACGAAAACGCAACAGAAAATGCGGGCTTCGACCAAGCCAAATGGCTGGGACTTTCAGACAGAGAAAGAATGAGCTCAGTAGCATCAAAAGTGGGACAAGAGATTCTTAAAGAGAAAGAAATAACTCAGGAAATGAGACAAGAGGCATACAACAACTGGCAAACCACCGACGACCACGGCATGCACATCTATGGAATTGCAAAAGACCAAAATGGCAACAAGTATTATATGGTCAAAAACTCATGGGGCAAAACAGGTCCATACGAAGGAATATGGTATGCATCTGAAGCATTTGTAAAATACAAAACACTAAGCATTGTTCTAAACAAAGCAGGATTGCAAAAGAACGTTGCAAAAAAAATTGGTCTATAAAATTCTTATTAAATGAAGATTTCGGAACTGTACGAAATATACAACAAGCACCCATTTGTCACCACCGATTCGCGCAACTGCGTTCCCGGCTCGATATTCTTTGCCCTTAAAGGTGAAAAGTTTAACGGCAACCAGTACGCCGCAAAAGCCCTTGAAGAGGGATGCGCCTATGCAGTGGTGGACGAATGGAGTGATGACCTGTCGGATTCAAGAATTATTGTTGTGGAGAATGTTTTGCGAACTCTGCAACAACTTGCCAACTACCATAGGCAAAAACTAAAAATCACAATAATAGGCATCACAGGCAGCAATGGCAAAACCACAACCAAAGAGCTGGTAGCCGCCATACTGTCAAAGGGCTTTAATGTGGCGTTCACACAAGGCAATTACAACAACCACATTGGCGTGCCCCTCACACTTCTGTCCATCAACAAAAAGCACGAGATAGGAGTAATTGAAATGGGAGCAAACCATCAGGGCGAAATCAAAGAACTTTGTGAAATTGCCGAACCAAACATTGGTCTCATCACCAATATCGGCAAAGCACACATCGAAGGATTTGGCTCTTTGGAGAACGTAATAAAAACCAAATGCGAGCTGTACGATTATATAAGAGAGCACGATGGCAAAGTCTTTGTAAACAAGGATAACGACACCCTACTCGAAGAATCCGACGGAATGGACAGAATACTATATGGCAGAGACAACCCCCAACTATTTGTTTCGGGCACACTGTCGGCAGAAACACCATTCCTAAATTTCGACTGGAACTTTTTTGAACACCCACATCAGGTAAAAACCCACCTTGTTGGAGAATACAACCTCGACAATGCACTTGCTGCGGCAGCCATAGGCAAATACTATGGAATCAATGCCAAATCCATAAGCAACGCATTAGAAATGTATGAGCCAAAAAACAATCGCTCGCAATTTGAGCGAACAGCACACAACGATTTAATCATCGACTCATACAACGCCAACCCCACAAGCATGAAGGCATCGTTAGAGTTTTTTGTAAAAATCCCATCAACTCTTCCCAAAGCTGTCATCCTGGGCGACATGAAAGAGCTGGGCAATGTATCTGACGAAGAACACAAAAAGCTTATCCGCTTTGTGCTTGCACAAAACCTGGGCAAGGTAATATTTGTGGGCTCAATATTTACACAGATTCTGAAAGAAGAAAAATCATTTGGCAACACCAATGTTTTAGTATTCGAAAACATAGATCAACTTACAGACGAACTAAAAGCAAACCCCATAACGAGTCATTATATACTCTTAAAAGGATCGCACTCCATACGTCTCGACAAAGCTGTGGCCTCGCTATAATACTTCCGAGTACACTTCTATTTATAAAATCACACATAAGACTGCCAAAAGATGGATCTAACACTTCATCAAGGCAGTCTTTTTGTTTTTATAGTCATATCCACGAATCATAATACCACATTTAGCTTCCAAAAGGTACCTTTCACGTTATAGGATGGCTCTCTAGCAATCCTAAAGGTCACATTATATATTAAAGATCACTCTATTTAATTTGTAAAAGCTATCGTTCATATAGCAAGTTTGTTGTATTTAATCCTATAAGGTACTAGCTACATATAAGTTTTATTATATTTAATCTCTAAAGGTCATATTCATTTTTAAGAATAACACCAGATGTTAAAATAATCTTCAATCTTCTAATAAATTCTATGTCATACAATTAATTACTAATAAACAAACCTTGTTCATTGACGTCACCTTTAGGATTCAATTTGTAATAATCACATAATAGAATACGACCTTTTATATTT
>CAZHWC010000045.1:0-10827 GCA_964535975.1 uncultured Proteiniphilum sp.
CCACCTATACTTTGCCAGATGTTCATTCCATCGTTTATATCCTGTCCGCTAAACAAAACCTTGCCTGAATCGTCAACTACTTGATTAGGCACAGGTGGCTTCGTTTGATAGATCTGGTTGCCATAATAAAGCAGTACGGCAAATGATACTCCCACGACTATAAAGAGAGCAATCCATAATTTTTTTTGACTCATAATAATTGTTTTACTAATTAATGATAAACTGTTATTAATTATTTAATTTTGATATTGTGATTATTCGGACTATTTTGTCTTTTATGTTTGCGTAATAACTTAACTAGGACATTCTAGTTTAAAAAAACAACTGCGCGTGATAATTTTATTATACTCTCAAATATTTGTTATGATTAAATATATGGAGTCATGAATGTTACAGCTTGGCCTTTAAAAATAAGGGATTTACTGCACCTAATAGGAAAGAACGCTGTGACGTTAAAAAATACATTGTTGTCCTACAAATAACCAAAACGTGTTGGATTAAATAGGATAATTATGCAAATGTATATTATATTTAATAATTTGCAAAGAAAAATTGAAAAATGTTTATTAAGAACTTTGTGTTATTTTTATGCTATTGTATTTATACGTTTCAGTCTATAGGGGGATTAAATAAGCAGAAATTATGTGACTAAGAAGACCAAAAAGTACAAAAATATGAAATACAGCATGTATAAACTCTCTTTTTGCTGTAGCATAAATTACTGCTCCAATTACATAAAAAAGGCCACCTGCTACTAACCAATATATTACATTCATACAATTAGCAGCTACTGCTGCAGATATTAGAGGATTGAAAGCAATAAAAACAACCATACCCATAAGAACATATGATAATGTTTTAATGTGGCTGTTTTTTTTAAGCGGCCTAAAGCTAATTATTATGCCAATAACTGCAATAATCCATACTAAGGAAAAAAGTACAACTCCCCATTTACCTTTATCCCATAAAAGAATAAAGGTAAATGGAGAATAGCTTGCAGCTATTAATAAATATATGCTTGCATGATCGAAATGTCGTAGTTTCGATTTTTGTTTAGGTCTGTTTTCAAAGTGATAGATTGTAGAAGCAAGCATACATGAAACCATACCAGTTCCAAATAGAGCATATGCAATGATAGCTTGGGTATTTGCAGCAAGGTATCCTTTTCTTATTAAAAAATAAGAAGCTATAATAGAAATAATAACTCCTATTGCATGGGTTATATAATTAGCACGTTCTTCTCTTTTTGTATAAAATTTATTGCTTGACATTTTATTAGATAGTATTATTGTGAATATTCTTACTGTAAAAGTACAAATAATTGTCGGGTATGTTGCACAATTGAAAAAGAAGTACTACTTTTGCACTCGGATTTGTGAAACAAACCACATTTTGGCGAGATAGCTCAGTTGGTTAGAGCGCATGATTCATAATCATGAGGTCCCGGGATCATGCCCCGGTCTCGCTACATAGTTTAGATTAAGGGTTGCCTTGTAAGGGTGACCCTTTTTCTCATATATAATAAATTAATAATATTGGTATTGAATTTATGGGAAAAACGAGAATGCCTACAGAGCTGGGTACAGAGAAGATAGGAAAGTTATTATATCAATATTCACTTCCTGCGATTATCGCTATGACAGCGTCATCGCTATATCATATAACAGATAGTATTTTTATTGGACATGGAGTTGGTGCTTTAGCTATTTCAGGATTGGCTATAACCTTTCCATTTATGAACCTTGCCTCCGCTTTTGGCTCATTGGTAGGGTCAGGTGCAGCTACATTGCTTTCTATTCGAATGGGGCAGAAGGACTATGATTCAGCTAATACTATATTAGGCAATGTCATATCTCTAAATGTCATAATCGGTTTATCATTTACGTTTTTGTCACTTCTTTTTCTAGATCCAATCTTAATTTTCTTTGGAGCTAGTGATGTAACTCTTCCCTATGCAAAATCATTTATGCGCGTCATTTTGATAGGAAATGTAGTTACCCACATATATATGGGCTTAAATGCATTATTGAGATCAATAGGGAATCCTGAAAAAGCTATGTTTGCAACTATAATGACTGTTGTTATCAATCTTATTCTGAATCCATTATTTATTTTTGGCTTCAAATGGGGAATTCAGGGTAGTGCATTGGCAACAGTAATTTCACAAGTTGTGATGCTAGTGTGGCAGTTGAGATTCTTCAGTGATACAAACAGCTTTATTCATTTTAAGAGAAGTGCATTTAAACTAAGGAGGAGGATTGTAAAAGAGACATTGTCTATAGGAATGTCACCATTTCTAATGAATGCAGCGGCAACGATTATTGTCATAGTTATTAATCAGGGACTTATTCGAACGGGAGGTGATTTAGCTGTTGGAGCTTATGGTATTGTAAATAGGATTGCTTTTTTGTTTGTTATGATTGTGATGGGCTTTAATCAGGGAATGCAACCAATTGCAGGTTATAATTTTGGTGCTAAGTCCTACTCAAGAGTAAATGAGGTGCTAAAAAAAACTATAATTAGAGCTACTATCGTTACAAGTACCGGTTTTTTGATTGGAGAACTTTTCCCACATGCAGTTGCTTCAATTTTTACAAACGACGTTGACTTAATAAGCATTTCTGCTAATGGTATGCGTATTGTATTTATGTCGTATCCAATTATTGGTTTTCAAATGGTAACTGCTAATTTCTTCCAAAGTATTGGTATGGTTGGGAAATCCATTTTTATGTCTCTTAGTCGGCAATTACTTTTTTTACTGCCATGTTTATTAATTCTTCCTTACTTTTGGGGAATAAATGGCGTATGGTATAGTATGCCAATTGCTGATTCAATTTCAAGTATAATAGCGGGAATTCTGCTTATACGACAATTTAAGATGTTTAAAACAGCATCAGTTTAAATTTTACTCTACAAAATATATGTAACTAATAAATTAAAATATATGAAAACTAATTATGCCATTAATATCGGGCGACAGCTAGGTAGTGGTGGGCGAGAGATAGGTGAACATTTAGCCCAAAAACTTCAAATACCTTTCTATGATAAAGAACTGATAACTTTAGCTTCAAAAGAGAGTGGTCTTGCAAAAGAGTTCTTTGAGAAAGCTGATGAAAAAACAGGCTTTCCATTTACAAGCACCTTATTCGGACTTCGTTCTACATTTATTGGTGATGAACTGATTGATAATTATCTGGGTAACGAGTCTCTTTTCAGAATTCAAAGTGATGTTATCAGAGGATTAAATCAAAGCACATCATGTGTTTTTGTAGGTAGATGTGCGGATTATATTCTTAGGGATAATCCGCTTGCAATAAATATTTTTATTTGTGCCGATCTTGAAGATAGAATAATACGAGTTTCAGAACGAAATCAGCTACCTGAAAAGAAGGCAAAAGAGCTGATTGAAAAGACAGATAAGAAGCGAGCTAGTTATTATAATTATTATACCAGTAAAAAATGGGGAAAGGCAGACTCTTATCATCTCTGTTTTAATTCTTCAATAGGCGTAAATAATAGCGTAGAGTTTATAGAAGAGTATATAAAGTATAAAATTGGGGACATACTATAACCATGGTTATATATTATTATAATTAAGCCCGTATTGTAAATATTCAAATTTATTACTAGTAAGTATGTATTAATCTCCACAAAATAATTGTGAGGAAATATATAATAAACTGATAGTACACTACGGGCTTGAGAATTATTATGAGTAGTTTTTTTATTTTCTCATCATCATATTCATTAGTCCTCCTCCATTTTTAACATTTGTGTATCCGAGTTGTCGTAGAATAGCTTGAGCATATGCTGAGCGGGCACCTGAAGCGCAATATAGGGTAATATCCCTATCTTTATCACCAAACTCCTCTAATCTTGTTTCAATATCATCCAAGCAAATATTGATAGCATCCGGATGGTGACCACCTAAAAATTCCATTGGTGTTCTGATATCTACAATCAGTGGAGAGCTATTATCTTTTTTTACTTTTTTTGAAGTACCCAAATCCTTTTTTTCTTCTTCAGTTTTGTCTCCATCTTCAGTTTTTGTTTCCAGTTCTGGTAATTTTACTTTTATTGTTTCAAACCCAACTGACCATGCTTCTCTTTGTATAGAAATAATACCACCTGAGATATTCCATACTTTGTCAAAGCCTGCTCCTTTTAATATTCTTAAAGCTTGATGGCCTTGCTTACCGTTTTCATCGTAAACTAAAATACCCCTATCTTTTGATATTGTTTTTATTTCACTTAAGAGTATCTCAAGAGGAATATTTCGTGCACCAATTACTTGGCTTTTCTCGAATGCAAATATGTCTCTCACATCAATAAAAATTGGGTTCTCCCTTTTTACGTGTTCATCTAATTCAGCAACAGTAACAGATGGGCTGTATCCACTGATTCTATTTTCTGCAGTAAATGCAGCCATGTTTATTGCATCATTAGCAGTTCCCAGTGGTGGTGAATATGCAAAATCAGCATCTGACAAGTCATATACCTTTAGATTGCCAGCAATAGCTGTGGCTATAACATCTAAACGTCTGTCGGCACCGGCATAACCAGCGGTCTGTCCTCCCAATATTTCACCTGTTTCCCTATTATACACCAACTTAACAGTCACTGGTTTTGCTCCGGGGTAATAGGTAACATGATGTTCTTTGTGTACGACAATTGAGTCAGCAGGAAGTCCTAAAGAACGTGCCTGCTTTAATGATAGTCCTGTAATTCCTGCTACAGCCTTAAATACTCTCAATATTGATGTTCCCATCGATCCTTTATATAAGTGTTTTCCTCCAAGAATATTCTCTGCAGCTATTCGTCCTTGGCGATTAGCAGGACCTGCAAGAGGAATCCTCACTCTTTTGCCGGAGATTCTGTTTTCAATTTCAACCATATCCCCTGCCGCATATATATTTTTGTCGGATGTTTGGAGATATTCATCAACTAGTAAGCCACCTGACTCTCCAATTTCAAGCCCTGCATCAATCGCAAGCTGTAATGTTGGTCTAACACCAATAGACATCAATACCATATCGGCATTAACAACCGTCCCATCATTAAGCTTAACTTGTTTAGAATTTATACCGGTAACACTTTTTCCTGTGTGTATATCTACACCGTATGATAGCATTTCTTGCTCTATGAATCCTGCAATTTCAGCATCCATTACCGACATTACATGTGGCATCATTTCTAGGAGATGAACTTTTATCCCTCTGTGTACAAGTGCTTCCACCATCTCCAATCCAATAAATCCACCTCCGATAACCACTGCCTCCTTAGGCTCTTTTTCGGTAATGAAGTTTTGGATTCTGTCCATATCATTAAGAGTCCATAGGGTGAAAACATGATCAGAATCTGCGCCTTCAATCTGGGGCTTGATTGGTCTTCCACCTTGGGCTAATATTATCTTATCGTATTCATAGGTTTTGATTTGGCCTGTATGTACATGAAGAGTTTTAACTTCTCTTTTATCTCTGTCAATATTGGTTACACGTGTGTTAGTATGTACCTTAACTTGGTATTGACTGTAAAAGCTATCAGGACTCTGAAGAATAAGCTTTGATCTGCTTTTTATATCTCCACCTATATAATAGGGTAGTCCACAATTTGCAAATGAAATGTCAGGACCTGCTTCAAACATTGTTATCTGAGCATTGGGTGACAATCTTCTAGCTTTTGCTGCGGCTGTTGCTCCTGCTGCTACGCCACCTACAATAATAATTTTTTTCATCTAATTGATTATAATAGTTTTATTATCCTTAAATATGGATGCAAAAATACTAATAATATAATAGTTTGCAAAATATGTAGATGTCTTCATGTGTTTTATAGTTTTAATCCATATGTTATAGTTGTTATTTATTGTATAAATGATTATTAAAGTTTGCCTTTAAGAATTATGATATTAATCAAGAGTCTGTCTTAATGTAGATTTACCTAGATCAGACAGACTCTTTTGTATCGATAATAATATTAATTAGAGTTTAGTTTACAATTACCTCCTTTAGATATGTATCAAGGATTTCCTTTGCTTTTTTTAATTGTTCAGGTGTATTTTGTGGAACCCCGTCCAACTCATAGTCCCATCCCAAAGCTTCCCATTTGTGAATGCCAAGGCGGTGATATGGCTGAATTTCTAATTTCTCAATATTGTCCATTGGCTGTAGAAACTGTCCAAGTGAGTGGAGATACTCTTCATTGTCGGTATATCCGGGCAATAATACATAGCGTGCCCATACTCGCTTGCCTGTTTCTTTAAGATACTCGGCAATACGAAGTGTAGCACGATTGGATGCGCCTGTTACGCGTTTGTGTGCATCGTCGTTCATTCCTTTGAAGTCTAGAAGCACAAGGTCGGTATATTCTAAAAGCTCTTTTACGTCTGATGTCAGATAGCTTCCGTTAGTATCGATGCAAGTATTGAATCCTTCTTCCTTTAGCATTTTAAATAATGGAATCAATGCTTTGGCTTGCATCAATGGCTCACCTCCCGATACGGTGATGCCTCCAAGCTTGCCAAAGAAGGGGCGTTGGCTTCTTGCCATTTTCATTATCTCTTCATATTCATATAGGCGAGATTCTCCTGTTTTGTCGATGGTATCAGGATTAGCACAATATAAGCACTTGAAGTTGCATCCCTGGGTGAATAGAACCATCCTTACGCCGGGACCATCATATGTGCCTAGTGATTCAACCGAATGAAGTCTTATCATAGCTGTTTGAATGTAAAATGTAAAGTTTGAATTTAGTGAAAAAAAGAAGTAGCCGGTCAAACAGTGTGTGTTAGTCGGCTACCTCTATTATGTAAAATTATTATGAATTAATATCCTATATTATAGATATTACATTGTTTCGTGAAAACTGCGTGAAATTACTTCCATTTGTTGTGCACGAGTAAGTCTTACAAAGTTCACAGCATATCCAGAAACACGTATAGTTAATTGTGGATATTCTTCCGGGCGCTCCATAGCATCTTCAAGCATCTCACGATTTAATACGTTTACGTTTAAATGATGAGCATTTTTAGAGAAATATCCATCCATAATACTCACTAGGTTTTCAGTTCTTTGATTGTCTGTTGGACCTAATGTTTTTGGAACAATTGAGAAAGTGTTAGAAATACCATCCATTGAGTTTTCGTAATCAAGTTTAGCAACTGAGCTTAGAGATGCTAGGGCACCGTGTGAGTCACGTCCGTGCATTGGGTTTGCACCTGGTGCAAATGGAACTCCTTCTGCACGTCCATCAGGTGTTGCACCTGTTTTCTTACCATATACTACATTAGAAGTAATGGTTAGAATACTTAGAGTGGGCTCAGCATTTTTATATGTTGGTAGCTCTTTTAATAAAGAGTTAAAGTATATTGGTATTTCACGAGCAAACGTATCCACTCTGTCATCATCATTTCCATAATATGGGAACTCACCATCTATATCGAAGTTTTTGCTAATACCATTTTCGTCACGTACTACATTTACTTTTGCATATTTTATTGCAGAAAGTGAATCAGCAACGATACTTAGTCCAGCGGCACCATACGCAAGGTTGATATGTGGATTTGTATCTATTAACGACATTTGTGACTTTTCATAATAGTATTTGTCATGCATGTAATGAATAATATTCATTGAGTCAGCATACACACGTGACACCTCTTTCATTGCTAGTTTGAAGTTATCCATTACTTCATCAAAATCAAGAGTGTCAGATTTTAGTGCAGGGATACCACTTATTACTTGTTTTCCTGTTATTTCACAACGACCTTCGTTGATTGCTAGCAATAATGTTTTTGCTAAGTTACAGCGAGCGCCGAAGAATTGTATTTGTTTACCAATTTCTTGATAAGAAACACAACATGCAATTCCATAGTCATCACTGCAACGACTGTCTCTCATTAAGTCATCATTCTCGTATTGAATTGATGATGTGTCGATTGATACTTTAGCACAGAACTCTTTAAATCCTTCAGGTAAGCGTTGTGACCACAGAACAGTCATATTTGGCTCGGGTGATGGACCTAAATTATATAGTGTTTGCAGAAAACGAAAGGAGGTTTTAGTTACTTTGTGACGACCATCAGTCATTGTTCCACCGATTGCCTCTGTTACCCATGTTGGGTCTCCGGCAAAAATTTGATCATAAGCATTCATACGTAGGTGACGAACCATACGAAGCTTAATAACGAATTGGTCAATTAATTCTTGAGCATACTCTTCATTTATAAGTCCTGCCTTTAAATCATGTTCAATATATATATCAAGGAATGAAGAAACGTTTCCTAATGACATAGCAGCGCCGTCTTGTTCTTTAACTGCTGCTAAATATCCCATATATACCCACTGAACTGCCTCTTGAGCTGTTTCTGCAGGGCGAGAAAGATCTAGGTTGTAGATTCTTCCTAATTCTTCAATGTCTTTTAATGCTTTGATTTGTTCTGAAACTTCCTCACGAAGGCGAATGCGCTCGTCGCTCATAGGTCCTTTCAAAGACTTTTTATCTGCTTCTTTTTCTTCAATTAGCTTTGTAGTGCCATAAAGTGCTAAACGACGATAATCTCCAATTATACGACCACGAGCATAGTTGTCAGGTAATCCGGTTAAAACTCCTAGTGAACGGAATGTTCTTATTTCACTTGTATACACATCAAAAACACCATCGTTATGAGTTTTTGCATACTTGGTGAAAATTTCTTCTACTTTAGGATCTACAGTAATTCCTTGTTCTTCACAAGCTCTTTTAACGACCGAATATCCACCATAAGGTTTCATCGCACGTTTAAGTAACATATCAGTTTGTAATCCAACGATAAGTTCGTTTTCACGATCGATATATCCTGCAGCATGAGATGTGATAGTCGAGATTGTTTCATTATCTATTGCACGTACACCGTTGTTGGCGCGCTCTTCTTTAATCGCATCCATACATACTTTCCACATGTTTTTTGTGCGGTCAGTTGCATCTTTAAGAAATGATGAATCTCCATCATAAGGTGTGATGTTTTTTGAAACAAAGTCACGAACGTTAATTTTTCCTTGCCAGTCTCCTGAAATAAAATTAGCCATAAGTCTTAATAATGTATATTTTAATTTTGATTAAATGCTGTGCTTGTAGTTTTATATGTTGTAAAACATAGTTACTTTGTTTGATGAGTACAAAAGTAATACTTTTAATTGGATTTCCTATCATCGCAAATGTACTTTGTTTTGGCTTATACTCAAAGAGTTGACATTTTCGGATATTTTCCTCTTATTTTAGATGATATGTTTTATAACATATTAAAATCAAAACTGATTGTACTATATCAATTTGTAAAATAATCAACAATAAATAGTACAACCAGTTTTAAAATCTATTTGAAATATGTTATCGTGTTTGATGAACTATCAAGGTATAATAGTTTGAGATGCTATTAATTAACTTACAATTAATACCTTTTTATTTGTACATCAGTGTAAATAGGTCTATGATCTGAAGCAATTTTGTTATCTATGACAGTAGAGTTGATTGTTTTGTAATTAAATACATCTCCCTTATATCCTATAATATAATCTATTGTTATATCTGGCTCTGTAGACGGGAAAGTTGGGGCAAGACTATCGGTTAGGACTACCCATTTTTCAGATTCAAGCCACTTTATTGGGTCTTCGTGTGGTTCTGCATTCAAGTCTCCCAGTAAAAAGACAGGCTTATCGTAACCCTTTATATACTCTGTAATAATCTTAACAGACTCTAATCTCTCCATGTTAGTTAAAGATAAATGAGTGTTGACAATAATATATTCTTCAAGCTCAATTATTAGTGCTGTTCTAGCCTCATCTTCACCAGGGAGATATATTTTGCTTGCGTTAACAGGTCTCTCTTTGGTAAGTACTCCATTTCCATATTTTCCACCGTCATGAAGGATTGAGTATCCAAAAGTATGGTACATTCCTGTTTGTTCAGCAAGGGCCTTTAATATGTCAATATTGCCACTTCTGTTCACCACGCTATCTACCTCTTGAAGAGCTGCCACTTCTGGATTGACTTCAAGAATTATAGTTCCTATGCGCTTGATATCAATTTTCTCATCCATTCCCTCAGCCCGATGGATGTTATAACTCATAAGTCGTATTGAGTCCTGTTCCTGTGTCGGTTTTATTGCAAAAATGTTTATTGCAATGCTACACATTAATATAATCAGAACAATTTCTCTCTTTATTATCATTGCTTCACTATTACTGCATTTTCTTTGGATAGCTTTGTCATAATATCTACTTCAGGGTCAAAATCAAAACCATTATCAAAATTATTATTTTCTATTATCACATTATTTACCTTTTCGAATAGAAAAGGATGTTTGTTCCAGTGGAATGGCTCGAAATCATTGTTAAGAATAATTGTATTATTTTTAAACATAATTCCATTAGTTGATTTTGCATACAATATTGGTTTATCAAACGTCTCAAATGTATTTCCTTCTATGATGATACCTGAATGAAAAAACTTTTCCTGTTCTTCTAGATTAGGTATTTCCGGATATATCGAGATTATTGCATTTGTAAACTGATAGTTTGCTGTGAGCGAGTTTATAAATTTGTTATTTTTTATAATTACGTCTTGACATGCACCTGTTTCAAACCAACCATTGCAGTCCCCACAAAGCAGGATTGCAGTTCCGTGAGTATGATCAAAAATATTATCCTCACAAATTACTTTTTTGGGGGTACTAAACAGCGCACCTCTAGCACGGTTATTTCTTACAATATTGTTTGAAAAAATCACCTTTGGAGTCCATGTTAGATTCTCTAGTCCATATTTTCCATCTTCATTAATTTCAGCAGGAAG